>CAZMLQ010000117.1:0-4334 GCA_964567195.1 uncultured Haloferacaceae archaeon
TCGCGGTCCGCAACTCCGGCGTGAAGGCGGTCGTCGAGGGCGTCGGCGACCACGGCTGTGAGTACATGACCGGCGGCGCGGTGGCCGTGCTCGGCGACGTGGGCCGGAACTTCGCGGCCGGCATGTCCGGCGGCGTCGCCTACGTCTACGACCCCGACGACGACCTGCGCGAGCGGATCAACCCCGGGATGGTCTCGCTCTCGGACGAGCTCGACCCCCGCGACCGGCGGTTCCTCCGCCGGCTCGTCGAGAACCACGCCGCCTACGCCGACAGCGACCGGGCGCGGGCGCTGCTGGCCGACTGGGAGCGGGCGGTCGAGGCGTTCGCGCTGGTCATGCCCGACGCCTACGCCGACGTGATCGCCGATCGGGCCCGTGACGACGTGCGGAGCGAGCCGCCGGCGGCGGCGCCGTCGGCCGGCGGCGCGGCCGCGGGCGACTCCGACGCCTCCGCGCCCTCCGACGACTGAGCGGCGCGGCCGGCCGGGCGGCTACGGCGACCGCGAATCCGGCTCGGTGTCGGTCGCGTCCCCGTCCGGCCCGACCGCGTCCATCTCGGGCACCTCCTCCTGGAGCCACTCGCGGAACCAGCGCACGCGCTTGAGCCGGCGGTGTGCGAGCGACTCGGCCGTCGCGGACTCGACGCGCCGGCGGGCGTCGCGGCCCCGTTCGAGCACGCGCTCGACCATCTCGGCGGCCGCGGTGTGGGTGCGAGACTCGTAGCCCATCCGCAACAGCATCAGCGCGACGCCGTTGGCACCGATCTTGTCGAGCACGTCGGCCTCGATCAGACAGCGGGTCTCGACCGAGACGTCCCCGAGCGAGCCGCCGTAGGAGTGGTCGCGGACGGCGGTACAGACGGCGTCGACGAACGAGGCCGGCACGTCCGCGTGGGTGGTCAGGTACTCGCGGGCGACCCGGGCCCCCTCGACGGCGTGGGCGTCCTGGTCGGCCTCGAGCTTGGCGATGTCGTGAAACAGCGCGGCCACCCGGACCACGTCGACGTCCGCGCCCTCGGCCTCGGCGATGCTGGTCGCCAGATCGACCACGTTCAGCGTGTGGGTGAAGCGGTACTCGGCGCTGTGCCAGGGGTACCAGCGCATCCGCCCACCCTTCTCCTCGCCCTCGACGCTCGCGGCGAGGTAGTCGTGGACGAACTGCTCCATCGCCTCGAACTCCTCGGTCGAGACCGGGGAGCTCTTAATCTCGACGCCCACCGTGCCACCTCCGTTCGTGGACTCGTCGGCTCATTACACCGCAGAACGTCCGTTGCGGTCTTAGGCGTTACGACGCCCGCTCTCGGCCGCGAAGCGGGGCGGGGCGCCGGTCGGTGCCACCCGGGCCCGACCGTTCAAGTGGACCGCCCGCCTCCGAGCGGTCGTGACCGACGCGCTCTACCTCTCGGAGACGGAGTCGCTGCGCTTCGAGGCGACCGTCGAGCGGACCCTCGACGACCGGGTCGTGCTCGATCGCACCTGCTTTTACCCGACCGGCGGCGGCCAGCCACACGACACCGGGGTAATGCGGGTCGCCGGCGGCGACGGCCGCGAGTGGCGGGTGACCGGCGTCGAGAAGCGTGACACGATCTATCACACGCTCGCGGGCGACGCCGAGCCGCCGGCGGCCGGCACGACCGTCGAGGGCCGGGTCGACCGGGAGCGACGGCGCGCCCACCAGCGCTACCACACCGCCCAGCACCTGCTCTCGGCGGTCCTGCTCGACCGGTTCGGCGCCCGGACGACGGGCAACCAGCTCTACGCCGACCGGGCGCGCCTGGACTGTGCGTATCCGCGGTTCGAGCCCGACGAGCTCGAGCTGATCGAGACCGCGATGAACGACCTCGTCGACGCGGCCCACCCGGTCCGGTGGTACGAGCGCGAGCGCGAGCGCGCGGAGGCCGAGCTCGACCCCGACCGGACCCGGATCGGTCTGTTGCCGGACTCGATCACCGAGGTCCGGATCGTCGAGATCGGCCCGCCCGAGGGGCCGATCGACCGGACGGCGTGTGCGGGCACCCACGTCGGCTCGACCGACGAGATCGGGCGGGTGACGGTGACCGGCCGGGAGACGCGCGGGAGCGACGAGGAGCGGCTCTCGTTCGCCCTGGCCGAGACGGCGTAGCGCTCAGTCGGCCGGAGAGGCGGGCTCGGCCCCCCCGAGGCCGGTGGCGACCGCCCCGGCCACGACGGCGATCCCGACGAGTGCGACCCCGGCGGTGGCGAGAAAGCCGGCCCGGAGTCCGGCCGCGTCGGCGACCAGCCCGACCAGGAACGGGCCGGCGGCGCCGCCGAGCGAGGCGGCGGTCGAGGTGACGGCGAAGACGGAGCCGCTGTCGGCCTCGGTCGAGTGACCGGCGGCGATGGCGTTGGCCGCCGGGTAGACGGCGTACATCACCACGCCCAGCGCGACGAAGCCGGCCGCGAGGGCGAGCCGGGCGGGCGAGAGCAGGACGAGACCGGCGACTGTCGCCGCGGTGCCGGCGAAGCAGGCGACGACGAACGCCCGGCGGTCGACGCGGTCGACACCGTAGCCCGCGGCGGTCGAGGCGACGCCGGCGGCGACCATCGTCAGGCCCAGCACCTCGTTGCCGAACGCGGGGTCGCCCCCCACGGCCGCGGAGACGAAGACGGTGGTGAACGTCTGGACCGCGCGGATCTCCGCGCCGACGACGACGAACAGCGCGACGAGCGCGAGCGTGCCGGGCGAGCGCAAGAATGCGAGCGCCCGCCGACCGGCGGCCCGGAGGGCACCG
The DNA here is from genome assembly GCA_964567195.1 of uncultured Haloferacaceae archaeon. Lineage (GTDB taxonomy): Archaea > Halobacteriota > Halobacteria > Halobacteriales > Haloferacaceae > CAZMLQ01. The sequence continues at coordinate 2,753 of CAZMLQ010000117.1, forward strand.
TCGCCGAACTCCCGGCTGACGGCGGCAGCGAGGCTCCGGTCCGGCCCTCGGCGGTCGGGGGCGACCCGGGGGTAGAGGACGGCGAGGGCGACGGCGAAGGCCAGCCCGAGCGCACAGCCCGCGAGCGTGGCGGTCCGCCAGCCGACCGCGAGCGCGGCGCCGCCGACGACGACGGGCGCGAGCACGCTGCCGAAGGTGCCGAGCATCCCGTGGATCCCCATGCTCCGGCCGTGAGTGGCGTCGGACTCGGCGTCGCTGATCACCGACATCCCGGTGGGGTGGTAGGCGCTGCCGCCGACGCCGGCGACCACCATCCCCGCGACCATCGTCCGGTAGTCGGGGGCGAGCGCGACGACGGCGATCCCGACCGAGAGCAGGGCCTGACCGCCGACCAGCAGCCGGCCGGGGCGGTAGACGTCGACCAGCCGACCGACCGGAAGCTGGACGATCGAGTAGGTGGCGAAGAACGCGACCACGAGCAGGCCGGCGTCGGCGTAGCTCACGCCGAGGTCGGGTACCAGAAACGGGAACAGCGGCGGGACGACGAGGCCGAAGAACTCGTTGAAGCCGTGGGCCGCGCTCAACAGCCAGACCAGCCCCGGCCGGTCGACCGCGACCAGTCGCCGGAGCGACGCGGCGGGTGACACGGCCGCGGCCAGGGGGGTCGCGGGCTAATAGCTGTCGCTCCCGGCGGGGCGGAGCGGACACGAACACACAAATACCCCGCTGCCGTGGGACGAGCCGTCGGATGTCGCTGAGTGAGCTCATCGCGGGCGTCGAGGCCCACGAGCGGACGATCACCGTGGTCAACCCGAGCCCGGGGACCGTCGAGTCGCTCCGCGAGCGCTTTGCCGCCCGGAACGTCACCGTCGTACCGACGACGGCCGCCGCGGGGCCGACCGACTACGCGGTGCTGGGCGACGGCGAGCAGTTCCTCGGCGCGGTCGCGGTCGAGTCGGTCGTCGAGCCGGACGACGACGACCGACCCTACGGGCCGATCCTCGACCGGCTCGACGAGACGATGTTCACCGCCTACGACCGCGACCGGATGCTGAGCGCCTCCCGCGAGATCGAGGACCGGGCCTGGCGGGTCGGAGGTGGCGAGCTCCACGCCTGCTTCCAGCGGCTCGGGAACGTCGAGAACCAGCGCGAGACCTACGAGCGCCTCGCCGGGGCCGAGGGGCTGTCGGTCCACGCCTACGCCGTCCCGCCGGCGGACCGCGATCCACGCGCGGCCGCCGCCTCGTTCGACGGCGTCCGCCTCCACCTCGAGGACTGCGCGGAGCTCCGGCGCTCGTGGGTGGTCGCGTTCGACGGGGGCGGCGTCCCCGAGAACGAGTGCGCGCTGGTCGCCGAGGAGCGCGACGGCGGCTTCTACGGCTTCTGGACCTACGACCCGACGACGGTCGACTACGCGATCGACCACCTGCGTCGTACCTACCTCGCGAACGGGGACAGCGACGGCGACGGCGACCGCTCGGCGCGGTCGGCGGGACCGTAGCGCCGCCCTGGCGTTCGGCGGCAGTGGCCGCCCTGGCGTTCGGCGGCAGTGGCCGCCCTGGCGTTCGGCGGCAGTGGCCGC
>CAZMLQ010000117.1:4434-7262 GCA_964567195.1 uncultured Haloferacaceae archaeon
CCTGGCGTTCGGCGGCCCGGAGCGCCGTCCCCGGGACGCGGGCGCACGGGACGCGGAACGGCTTTAGTCGGGCGGGGACTTCTCGGGGTGTGGAGTATCTCGACGCCCTCGACCGCGGCCTCGACGCCTGTCCGGAGATCGACGGCGAGGCCAGCCGCCTCGACGTGCCGACCCCCGCCGGCGAGACGGACGGCTCGTTCACGCGGCTGGTGAACCTGCCGGACATCGCCGACGCGCTCTCGCGCGACCCCGACCACCTCTTTCGTTACGTCCGGAGCGAGCTCGCGACGAGCGCGCAGTTCGAGGAGGGCCGCGCCCGCTTCAGCGGCTCGTTCTCGGTCGCCGAGTTCGAGGCCGCCGTCGACGCCTACGTCTCGGAGTACGTCACCTGTGGCGAGTGTGGCCTGCCAGACACCCGGCTCCAGACCGAGGACGGCACCCGGATGCTGCGGTGTGACGCCTGTGGCGCCTTCCGCCCGGTTCAAAAGCGCGCCGAGAACGCGGCCGAGAGCCGGCCGACCGTCGAGGAGGGCCGGACCTACGAGCTCGAGATCACGGGCACCGGTCGGAAGGGCGACGGCGTGGCCGAGCGCGGGGGCTACACCGTCTTCGTCTCGGGGGCGCGCGAGGGCCAGACGGTCACCGCGCTGATCGAGAGCGTCAGCGGCTCGCTCGCGTTCGGCCGGGTCGCGAACTAGGTCGTCCCGAGCGGACCGGCGGCCTCGATCAGCGACCGGTAGCTCGACACCGTGCGGTCGAGCACCGCGTCGTGGTCGTACTCGGCGAAGGTCTCGTCGACGGTCCGGCGCTCGTAGCCGGCGGCGGCCACGATCTCGTCGGCGAGTTCGGCCGGGCTCGTCACCCGGACGCCGCGGTCGTAGCCCTCGACCAGCTCGTGGGCGCTCGATCCCGACTGGTACTCGACCACGCCGACACAGCCACAGGCGAGTGCCCAGCACAGCTCCGTGGCGAAGGGCTCGTCGAGGGCCGTCCACGCGAAGACGTGTGCGCCTCGCAGGATCGGGACGAGATCGGCCGGCGCCAGATCGCCCAGAAACGAGACCCGGTCGGCGATCCGGAGGTCGTCGGCCGTCCGCTCGGCCGCCTCGCGCCCGGGGCCGTCGCCGACGACCGCCGCCCGCCAGCCCCGGTCGCGAAGCTCGGCCAGCCCGAGCAGGAAGCTCTCGACGTTGGCGTCGGCGTCCAGCCGGCGGGCGTAGACCACGTCGGCCCGGCGGTCGACGCCCGCCGACCGGACGAGGTCGAAGTCGATCGACTCGGGCCGGAGCCGGACCGCCGCCTCGGGGACGCCGTGTTCGCGGACCCGGGTGGCGATCAGGCGCGAGGGGACGAACACCCGGTCGGGGACGCCCGCGATCCGGCCGTAGGCCCCCGGACTGTCGACCGGGTGGTCGTCCCACCAGTCGACCGCCAGCGGCGCGCGCGAGAGCCACGCGCCGGCCCGGGCGGCGCGGACGGCCGCCGGCGGGCTGGCGACGGCGTGGACCACGTCGGCGCCGTGACGGGCCAGCCGGACGGGCAGCCCGGCGGCGAAGCTCCCGGCGGCCGGCGTCCGCGTGATCCGGCGGTAGGTGACGCCACGCTGGTCGAACCGCTCGTGATCGCCGCCCCACCACTGGGCACAGAGGACCGTCACGTCGTGGCCGCGGGCGGCGAGACCCTCGACGAGCCGGCGGGTGCGGACGGTCGCGCCCGTCTCGCAGAGCTGTGCCGTCCGCATTGCGACGACGGCGACCCGCATGGGGGCGCGGTCGGGGGCGGCCGACAAAACCCCACCGACGGCGCGCCGGCTCAGCCCCCGACCGGGAGGGCGACGACCGCCTCGACGAACTCCCAGCCGTAGACGTGGTTGAGCAACAGGTAGGTGACGACCCCCAGCGAGAGCGAGAGCGCCCACGAGCCGGCGGCGATCCGGCCGACCGTCCGGTGGGGCGTCGACTCCCGGAGCTCGGTCGGGGTGTGGGTCAGCCCCAGCACCAGCGCGTAGAGCACGACCGGCACGGCCACGATCGAGAGCACCACGTGGACCGCGAGCATCGCGAGGTAGGCGTAGTAGACGCCCGTCGGGCCGACGAACTCCTTGGTGCCGCCGCCGCCGATCTTCAGCAGGTACAACACCAGGAAGACGAGGATCAGCGCGAACGCCGACGCCATCGCGGCGGCGTGGCGCCGGACCTCGCCCTGTCGGATCCAGTACCAGCCCGCCACGAGCAACAGGGTGGTGACGGTGTTGATCGCCGCGATGGCGTCGGCCAGCAGGTTCACCTGGGCGAGCGTCAGGTCGGGGAAGACGGCGGCGGGCACCCAGCCGAGGAAGGTGCCGACGACCAGCCCGTAGCCGACGACGCTGAGGACGAGGACGGTCGCCCGCGGGTGGTTCCGGATCGGCGCGGGTCCGCGTGCGCTCGCGGCGGCCATACCGGCGGTAGGGGCGAGCCCGACATGTCGCTTCGGGTTTCGACCGCCCTACGCCACGCCGGTGACCCGGACGGCCTCGCGGGCGGCGGCCTCGCTGATCCCGTCGCCGAGGATGGTAAAGCGGTCGCGGATCCGGTGGGCGGTGGTCAGCGCCTCGACGAAGGTGTCGGTGTCGACGCCAAGCCCCTCGGCGGTCGTCGGGGCGTCGATGCTGGCGAGCGCGTCGCGGATGCCCCGCCAGGTGCCGTCGCCGCCCTCGTGGAGGTAGGCGGTGACGACCGCGGCGACGCCGACCTGGTGGCCGTGGAGCGCGGAGTCGGGGGCGATCCGGTCGAGCTGGTGCGAGATCAGGTGTTCGGCGCCGCTGGCCGGCCGGGACGAGCCCGCGA
>CAZMLQ010000118.1:0-7240 GCA_964567195.1 uncultured Haloferacaceae archaeon
CCATCGGGTCGAGGTTCTCCATGTTACAGACGATGATACACGAGTCGTCGGCGTCGCGCATCACCTCGTACTCGAGCTCGACCCAGCCGGCGATCGACTCGGTGATCAACACCTCGTCGTTGCGCGAGAGCCGCAGCCCCTTGCGCACCCGCTCGCGAAGCTCGTCCATCTCGCCCACGACGCCCGAGCCCGAGCCCCCGAGGGTGTAGGTCGTCCGGGCGATGACGGGCAGCCCGCCCACCTCCTCGACCGCCGCCTCGACCCGCCTCTCCAGTCCCGCGCGGTCGTAGTCGGCGACCGACTCGCCCTCGTCGAGCGAGATGGTGGTCGAACGCGGCACCGGCTGGCCGATCGACTGCATCCGCCGGCGGAACTGGTCGCGGTCCTCGGTCGCGTAGATGGTGTCCAGCGGCGTCCCCATCACCTCGACGTCGTGCTCGTCGAGCACGCCCGCCTCGGCGAGCTCGGCGGTGACGTTCAGCCCCGTCTGACCGCCCAGCCCCGCGATCACGCCGTCTGGCTCCTCGGCCCGGATCACCTCGGCGATGGCCTCGGTCGTGATCGGCTCGATGTAGACCCGGTCGGCCATCTCCGGGTCGGTCATGATCGTCGCCGGGTTCGAGTTGACGAGGACGACCCGCGCCCCCTCCTCCCGCAGGGCGCGACAGGCCTGCGCGCCGGAGTAGTCGAACTCCGCCGCCTGGCCGATCTGGATCGGACCGCTCCCGATGAGCAGGATCGTCCGGTTCTCGCCGCCGGACCCGGGGCCCCCGCGCTCGTCGTCCGTGTCGGTCATCACGCCCGACGAGCCCACACGTCGTAATAAGCCCGACGAAACGCTGGGAGATCCGCAGGCGAACTACGAAATTCGAAACGCCACGGGGCTCAGGTCGAGAGCCGGTAGCGGTAGGGGCTCCCTCCGACGACCTCCACCTCGCCCCGGTCGGCCCGGCGACCGAGCACCGTGGCGACGCGGTGGGCGCTGTCGAACTCGACGGGGTCGCCCCCGGTCTCGAGGCTGGCGAGGATCTCTCTCGCGGTCAGGGGCTCCTCCGCGGCGGCGAGGACCGGCCGCAGCGTCTCGAACTCGCGCCGGTGGGTCGACATCCTCGTGTCCGACACGGGGCCCGCGCCGACTTAGCGTTCAGTGAGACGACCGTCCGACGACCGTCAGACGTAGACGTCGTCGGCGTCGAGATCGCGCTGCTCGCGGTACTGGTCGACGAACTCGCCCACGTCGAACGCGAGCATGTCGCGCTCGAACTCCCGGAGTGCGGTCTCGTCGTCGGCGTGGCTGACGGCGTGTTCCATCAGCTCGACGACCAGTTCGACGATCACCTCGTGGAGCCGGCGGGCCCCGAAGCCGGTCACCCAGAGCAGGGCGTAGCCCACCTCGCCGTCGTCGGTCGCGTCGACCGCGACCACCCGGTCGGGGAACTCCTCGAGCACCATCCCGAGCAGGTGCGGGGTGCCGAACTCCGGCATCTCCTCGCTGGTGGTCGCCACGGCCTCGCGGAGCGCGGCGACCAGTGGCTCCGGCAGGAACCGGTCGGGCGGGTGGACGTCCGTGACGACGGCGTGGCGTCTCCCGCACGCACAGTCGAGTTCGCGCATCCCCATGTCGAGATCGCGCACCGCGACCGACTCGCCACAGGGCAGCTCCACCGTCTCGCCCCGACCGCCGGGCACCCTCGGTCCGGCCATACCGGCCGTAGCCCCGCGGACGGGTTAAACCACGCGCCTCGCCCGCCAGGCTACCGGTCGCCGGTCACGTACAGCATCGGCCCGACGACGACCAGCGCGATGCCGAGAAAGAGGTAGTGGGTAGGCATCAGCGAGACAGGGGTGAGCAGGAAGATCACCCCGAAGGTGGTGACGATCAGCGCGACCAGCCGCCGCGACTTCAGCGGCAGGGTCCCGACCGTCGTGAGGACGAACGCCAGCAACAGCGCCTGCCCGACGTTGTACTTCAGCAGGAAGCTGTCGATCACCTGGAGTGGGAGGGTGACGGGCGGGAGCATCCGTGTCCGGGCTCGTCGGGACGCGAGCATCAACCTTCCGCTCTCCCCTCGTTCCATCCCGTCTCGTCTCGTCTCGCCTCGTCTCACTCCCGCCCGCGACCGTGGCCCCGATCGCGGTCACGGTCCTCGTTCCCGTGTGGGCCGCCGATGTCGAGTGGCCTGATCCAGCCGTACCAGACCGCCACCACCATCCCCCCGTAGCCGAGGACGAACACCAGCCGACCGAGCCCGTTGAGCCCCACCTCGCCCAGCAGCCGCCGGACGATCCCCGTGCCGGCGATCCCGACGACCACGACCGCGACGAGCAACAGCGCGTCGCGCCCGAACGGCCCCGACCGGCCGCCGTCGGTCCCCGGGTCGGCGTCGCCCTCGGCGCCGGCCTCTCGCTCGCTCATGCCTCCGGCTCGGCGCTCGACGCGGTTGAACGTCCCGGTCGGCGTCCGACCGGCTCAGTCCGGCTCGGCGCGGTCGGCGCGGTCGGCGCGCTCGGTCCACACCGGCCCCGCCCACGCGCTCCCGCCGCCGGCCTGGTGGAGCCGGAGGTAGTAGACGTCGGCCTCGCTCCGGGGCGCCGGGCCGTCGCCGTCCCACGTCCACCCCGTCACCGGCTCGTCGTCGTGCCAGGTGCGCTCGACCCGGTAGCGCTCCAGCGGGGCGTCGGGGTCGTCCGTCCCCGCCACGGTCCGCCAGGGCTCGCCGTTTCGCACGACGGTCAGACGCTCGACGGGGTTGGTGCCGGCGACCGAGACCGAGACGGGGGAGGGCTCGTCCGGCCGGACGGTCGCGGTGCTGTCGGCCTCGCCCACCCGCACGCCCGCGACCGCGAGCTCGACCAGCGGCCGGTGGGGCTGGCTGGCCGCGTACACCCGCCGGTCGGTCAGCGCCTCGAACACCGCCTCGCGGGTGAGTTCGGGCGCCCGGAAGGCCGTCAGCCCGCCCGGGTAGGAGCGCTCGTCCCAGATCCGCCAGACGTTGCCCCAGCCGACCCCGCCCAGCCAGTCGCCGAGCGAGGGCAGGTGTGGCCGGGTGTGGATCAGCGAGTGGCCGGGGTGGGGGCCGTGGTAGTCCGACCCGCCGATCAGCCCGACCCGGTAGCCCATCGCCAGGGCGTCCCGGACGTGGTGGCCGCGGCGCTCGACCTCGCCCTGACCCATCGCCAGCGGGTAGCGGTTGCCCGCGGCCCCCGGGCGCTCGCTCGAGCCCCACTGCGAGTAGACCTCGACCAGCGGCGCGAGCCCGTCGTCGTACTCGATTGCCGAGAAGTCGAACGGGTACATCGACTCCGCCGGGTGGTGTGGCACCGTCACCACGTCCGGCCCGTCGCCGGTCTGCCACTCCCGGAGCCGGGCCCAGAGGCGCTCGTAGCTGTCGGTCTCGGCGCTGAGCGAGTCGAACAGCCGCGCGTCCTCGATCCCGTCGAAGTAGACGTTGACGTGGCCGCCGACGTTGGGCTGTTTCGTCCACTCGTAGCCAAGCAGGGCGACGAACGAGCCGGGCTCGTGGACCGCCTCGACCGCCCGCTTGGTGCGGTCGAAGTACCGCCGGCGCATCCGCCGGCGCTGGAGCCGCGGTGGGATGAAAAACCCCATCGTGTCGTGGTCGGTGTAGGCGGCCACGTCGAGCGCCATCACGTCGCGCCCGAAGCGCAGCCCCTCCTCGACGCCGCCCACGCCGTCCGAGAGCCGCGAGTGGAGGTGGATGTCGCCCCAGTAGAGCCGCTCGGCGGGCGCCTCGGCGTGGACCCGGACCGGGTTGGCGACGAAGCGCTCGCCGGTCGCGACCCGCTCTAAGGTGAGATACTGGACGCCGGGGGTGTCAAAGCGCAGCCCCGACTCGGTCGTCACGCCCCCGGCCTCGGGCGGGAACCGCACCCGATCCGGGACGGTCGCCGCGGGGTCGGTCGTCTCGACGCGGACGGCCCCGTCGAGCCCGTCGAGCAGGCGCTCGCACTGGTCCCACGCCTGGACGACGAGTTCGACCGGCTCGCCGACCACCGCGGTCGAGGGCACGATCGCGTGGAGGCGGTCGAAGCGCGCCCGGCGGTTCGCGAGCAGTTCGCGCGGCGACGGGGCCGCCGACGCGAACACCCGGAGCGTCTCGCGGGCCTTGTACAGCGGCCCGTCGGCCGCGAGGTTCACACCGACCGGTCGACGCGAGCGGGTGTACCTCCGTCGCCCGGCCGGCGCGAGCGACCGTCGGCTCGGCTCAGATCAGGCCGGGGCCTGCTGGGCGCCGAGCGCGGAGGAGGACTCGTTGTTGACGCTCGTCCAGACGACCCGGACGGTCGAGCCGTTCTGAGCGTAGTCGTAGCCGGCGTAGGTGTCGCCGGCGGCGATCGTCGAGTTGCCGGCGAGCCAGGAGGCCCGACTCGCCCCGCTCGCGGTGGAGACGAGCTCCACCGTGTTCGCGTTCTCGCCGCTCTTCAGCGTGTCACCGCCGGTGTGGGTGACGGTCACCGTCGTGTTGGAACTGTTGAACTCGAAGCTGAACGACGCCTGTGGCGTGGACTGGACGTTCTGTCCGAGTCCGAGGACGAAGGTGCCGATGACGGCGGCGAGGATGACCGTGATGGCGACCATCAGGATGACCCCGATGACCGGGCTCACGGCGCGGTCCTCGACGAGGAGTGGTTTGAGTCGCATGGTGTGGGTGCACACGCGAACCGACGGCGGGAGTCTGTGCCCCCTCCCGGACGCCGGGACGACGCGTACGCGAGGCCTGTCCCGGCGGCGTGATAAGCGTTATAGCGACGAGCCGACAGGTCCCTCTGTCGGACGGCGCGGTCGCCCGGTGCGTGAAAGAACGGAGAGACCGCCGGCCGGCTCAGATCAGGCCGGGGCCTGCTGGGCGCCGAGCGCCGAGGAGGACTCGTTGTTGACGCTCGTCCAGACGACCCGGACGGTCGAGCCGTTCTGAGCGTAGTCGTAGCCGGCGTAGGTGTCGCCGGCGGCGATCGTCGAGTTGCCGGCGAGCCAGGAGGCCCGACTCGCCCCGCTCGCGGTGGAGACGAGCTCCACCGTGTTCGCGTTCTCGCCGCTCTTCAGCGTGTCACCGCCGGTGTGGGTGACGGTCACCGTCGTGTTGGAACTGTTGAACTCGAAGCTGAACGACGCCTGTGGCGTGGACTGGACGTTCTGTCCGAGTCCGAGGACGAAGGTGCCGATGACGGCGGCGAGGATGACCGTGATGGCGACCATCAGGATGACCCCGATGACCGGGCTCACGGCGCGGTCCTCTGTGAGGAGTGCTCTGAGTTGCATGGTGTGGGTGCACACGCGCTCGACCGGCGGTCGGCGAACACCGGTCCGCACCGGCTGTGCCCGTCCGCCGATCCGTCGGTCCGGCGTGTCTACAGACACTCCAGAGCGCCGGCTCTTAAGCCTCCCGGCCAGATATCGCGTGTGATATCTGGCGGGCGCCGCGGGCTACGAGCGCGCCCCGAACAGGGCCACGAGGCAGGCGAGCGCCGTCAGCGCGGCCGCGACGCCCGCGCCCGGCGCCGCGGCGTCGGTGGGTGTCGGGGGCGGCGTCCCCGTCGCGATCGGCGTCGACGCCGGCATCGTCGTCGGCCCCGCCGTCTCCTCGGGGAGCACCTCGACGGTCTCGGGCTCGACGCCGATCCGGTGGCCGTCGCTCGTCGCGCGCAGGTCGACGACGTACTCGCCCGGCGCCGTCCCGTCGGGGACCGCGAGCACCACCGTCGTGTCGACCGCTCCGCCGGGAGCCACCGCCGGCCACGTCAGCGTCCGGGTCGTCGCGTCGTAGCGCCCGGCCGTCTCGACCGTCGCGACCGACCAGCCCTCGGGCAGCGCGGCGAGTTCGACCGTCAGGTTCCGGACCGCCGTGTCGTCGCTGTTGTCGAGGTCGACGAACAGCTCCGCCCGCGTCTCGTCGTGGGCGACGCCGCCGAGGTGGGCGTGGACCGTCCGGGGGCGACGCTCGTACAGGGCCACGTCCAGGGTGGCGTTCTCGCGGCGGATCGGGTGGCGGTCGCTCACCCCGTCGTCGCTCACCACGACCGCGGCCGGGGCCTGACCCCACGGGACCCGCGTCTCGAACCGGCCGCCGTCGTCGGTTCGGACCACCGTCATCTCGAGTCCGCCGGGCCCGCGCTCGGCCAGCCGGCGCAGGTCGGTCGTCGAGCGCCCGGTGAGGTCGCCGTCGTCGCCGATCAGGACCGCGGCGTCGGTCGCCGGCTCGCCGTCGACGCCCGTGACCGTCCCGGCGACGGTCACCTCGTCGCCGGGTCCCGCGCCGGCGGCGAGCCCGCCCCCCGCGAGCGCCGTCACGACGACGAGCGCGGCGAGTGTGATCGGTCGGAGCACGCCCCGTCGGTCCGGAGAGCGCGGGTAAGTGTCTCGTCTCGCGTCTCCGGACGACGGACCCGCCGGTGGCGGACGCGAGACCGAGTTGAGGTGGCTGGGGAGTCCAGCCCGAAGGTGGGCCGACACGGATTTGAACCGTGGACCTCCCGGTTATCAGCCGAGCGCTCAACCTGACTGAGCTATCGGCCCAGGCGAGCGCGACAGGGCGTAGCGGCGACCGCCACCTAAGCGTTTCCGTTCTCGCCGCCGTCGTCGTCGACGCGGTAGGCGTCCGGGTCGAGATCGAAGGGGTCGTCGTCCGGCTCCCGGTCGGGGAAGCCGGCGGTCCAGACCGCGCCGGTGGCGAAGCCGCCGGTCCGGCGGTCGAGGTAGGGGGTGACGACGAACCGCTCGAGCGCCGTCCGGATCGGGTACCGCGTCAGCGGGATCCCGAGCGCGAACCCGATCGCGTCGGTGAGCAGCCCCGGCGTCAGCAGGAGCGCGCCGGCGGCGATCAGCAGTCCGCCGTCGAGGAGTTCGTCGGTCGGGGGCTCGCCCGCGGCCAGCCGGCGCTGGATCGATCGGAGGGTGTGACGGCCCTCCGCCCGGACGAGCAGGCTCCCGAGCAGCGCCGTGAGCACGACCAGCGCGATCGTCGCCACCCAGCCGAGCGCGTCGGCGACGACGACGAGCAGCGCCGCGTCGGCCAGCGGGACGACGAGCAGCGCGGCGAGGATCCAGCGCAGGCGCACACCGGCCGTAGCGCTCGACGCTTCAAAGCCCTTGTCCCTCCGTCGCCGCCCGGATCGGCCGGTCAGTCGGCGACCTCGGCCCGGAGCTGTTCGAGCGTCACCTCGCGCTCGGCGTGGGCGTTGTGCTGGTGGATCGACTCGTCGTTGGACTGGCGCATGTGGA
>CAZMLQ010000119.1:0-7195 GCA_964567195.1 uncultured Haloferacaceae archaeon
GGCGAGGTGTTCGGCGACCGCCTGTGCGAACGTCGACTTGCCGGCGCCGGGCGCGGCCGGCCTCGATGTAGACCACCGTGTCGACCACCTGCGGGATCATCCCGAGCTCGACCCGGCCGACCAGCCGCTGGAGCGCGTCGATCGCCCGGGTGGCGTGGACCACGCCCACCATGCCGACGCCCGCCATCCGCATGTCGGCGAACACCTCGAAGTCGTCGGTCTTGCGCACCTCGTCGTAGATGGTGTAGTCGGGCCGGACCATCAACAGCGAGTCCGCGGTCCGGTCCATCCGACCGTTCAGGGCGGTGTACTGCGTGATCTCGGGGCCGACCTGGAGGTCGCGGGGCTTCTCCATCGTCTTGACCGCGTAGTCGTTCGCGGCGAGGTGTTCGGCGACCGCCTGTGCGAACGTCGACTTGCCGGCGCCGGGCGCGCCGGAGATGAGCACGCCGCGCTGGCGCTCGGCCAGCCGGTCGCGCAGCTCGTCGGCGAAGCGGTAGTCGTCGAGCTCGGTCCGGACGATCGGTCTGACCGCCGTGATCTCGAAGGCGTCGGCGAACGGCGGGCGCGCGAGCGCGATCCGGTACTGGCCGAACTGGACGATCGTCATGCCCGGCTCGTCGAGCTCGACGAACCCCTCGGGGCTGGCGCGGGCGGTCTCCTCGACGTCGTGGGCGTACTCCCGGAGCTCGTCCTCGGTCGAGACCGACTCGGCGACGTACTCGTAGCGCATCTCGCCGATCGAGCCCCGCTTTGCCTTCGGCCGCGCGCCGGCCCGGAGGTGGAGGCTCATCGTCTCGTCGTCGAACAGCTCCTCCAGCAGCAGGTGTTCGGTGTCTCTGCCCTTTGGCTCGACGTAGTCGACCGCGAGCCCCTTCGCCCGGGCCACCTCGGCCTGGACCACGTCGCTGGTCAACAGCGTGGCGTCCCGGCGCTCGGCGAGATCGCGGATCAGCGCGTCGACGTCGCCCTCGGCCGCGGCGTGGCGCTCGTCGACCTCGGCCCGGCGGCCGACGTAGACCAGCTCGATCCGCCCCTCGTCGGCGAGCTCGGCCAGGCGCTGGAGCTCCGAGAGCCCGTCCCAGCCGCTGTCCCGGCCGTCGTTGGCCTGGGACTCGAGTTCGCCGACCACCGCCTCGGGCACCGCCACCGTCGCGCCCGCGTACTCGCCGGACGCGACGCGCTCGGACGGCCGGCCGTCGATGACCGCGCTCGTGTCCGGAACGACGTGCATGCGATCGCTCCGGCCGGGAGCGACAAAAGCCGTGCGACCCGCTCGCCGTCCGCGAGGGCGACGAGGCTTTTACCCCGGCCGACGGCGGGCCGGGTATGGCAGATCGAGACGAGGTGGCCGCGCTGACCCGCGAGCTCGTCGCCGTCCCCAGCCACGAGGACGAGACCGCCGCGGGCGACCGGATCGAGGCCTGGCTCCGGGCCGAGACGGACGCCGCCGTCACCCGCGACGGCCACGGTAACGTGCTCGCGCGCCGTGGCGCGGGCGAGGACTCGCTCGCGCTGGTGGGCCACCACGACGTGGTGGCACCGGCCGACCGCCAGACCGACGCCGACGGCGGCTACGTCGTCGAGCGCCGCGACGGCCGGATCCACGGCCGCGGGAGCGCCGACATGAAGGGCGCGGTCGCGGCCGCGATGCTCGCGTTCCGGGACGCCGAGCCCGCCTGCGAGCTGGTGTTTGCCTCGTTCGTCGGCGAGGAGGTCGGCGGCGAGGGCTGTCGGGGCGCGATCGCGGACGGCTTCGCCCCCGACTACGCCGTGGTGGGCGAGGGCTCGACGAACTACTCCGGCCCCGACGTGACCGACGTGGCCGTCGCACACAAGGGCCGGCGGGGCGCGCGCCTGGTCGCCCGGGGCGAGGCCGTCCACGCCAGCGAGGCCGAGTCGGGGATCAACGCGGTCTACCGGGCCTGTGACGCCGTCGACGTCGTGCGCGAGACCGAGCCGCCGGCGGCGACGGTGCTCGGCCACGAGCTCGCGGGCAGCCTCGCCGTGACGGGGATCGAGGGCGGCTCGGCCTGGAACGTCGTGCCCGAGCGTTGCGAGGTGACGGTCGACGAGCGGACGGTGCCCGGCGAGCGCGCGCCCCTCGGGCGGGCGGCCGGCGAGGGGGTCGAGCTGGTCGTCGACCAGGACCTTCCCCCGATGGCCTGTCACGACGGCGCGTTCGCCGACGCCGTCCGGGCGGCCGCGGCCGCGAGCCAGACGGGGGCCCCCGAGTCGGTGGTCAAGCCCCACGCGACCGACGCGGGCTGGCTGGCCGACGCCGGCACGACCTGTGTGGTCTGTGGCCCGGCCGAGCGCGGCGAGGCCCACACCGACGAGGAGTCCGTCTCGGTCGACGTGCTCGCGCGCTGTCGCCGGCTCTACCGGGCGGTCGCCGAGCGGGGCCCGACCGGCGACGGCGGGTGACAGCGTTCAAGCCGGTCGGGACCGAGTGACGGGTATGGCGACCGAGACCGACGCGGACGCGGAGACGGAGGCCGCGGCCGACGCCGAGGCCGACCGACGCGAGGGCGGGGACGAGGACGGACCCGACGAGCTCCGCCGGCGGGTCGAGCGCCTCGGCAACGTCGGGCAGGCGGCGAGTCTGCTCTCGTGGGACCAGCAGGTGACCATGCCCGAGGGCGGGACGCCGGCGCGTTCGCGCCAGCTCTCGGCGCTCTCGGCGGTCCAGCACGACCTGCTGACCGACGAGGCGCTCGGCCGGCTGCTCGACGAGGCCGCGGCGAACGATCCCGACCCCGACCGGGCGGCGCTGGTGCGGGAGGTGCGTCGCGAGCGCGAGCGGGCGGTCCGGGTGCCGACCGACCTCGTCGAGCGGATCTCGGCGACCGCCTCCGAGGCGCTGCCGGCCTGGCGGGAGGCAAAGGCCGAGGCCGACTTCGACGCCTTCGAGCCCCGGCTGCGCGAGCTGGTCGAGCTGAAACGCGAGTACGCCCGTCACGTCGATCCCGACCGCGACCCCTACGAGGTGCTGTTCGAGGAGTACGAGCCCTGTCTCGCGCTCGAACACGCCGAGCGGGTGCTCGACGAGCTGCGCGAGACGATCGTGCCGCTGGTCGAGGCCGTCCGGGCGAGCGACGTCGAACCTGCCAGCCCGTTCGACGGCCGCTACCCGGCCGAGGCCCAGGAGGCGATGGTCCGGGACGCGCTCGACCTGCTGGGCTACCCCTGGGAGCGGGGCCGGCTCGACGAGGCCCCCCACCCGTTCTCGACGGGCTCGGTCTACGACGCCCGGGTGACGACCCGCTACGACGAGTCGGCGCCGCTGTCGGCGCTGACCTCGACGGTCCACGAGTTCGGCCACGCCACCTACACGCTCGGGCTGCCCGAGGCCGACTACGCCACGCCGCTGGGCGAGGCGCGCGATCTCTCGGTCCACGAGTCCCAGTCCCGGCTCTGGGAGAACCACGTCGCCCGCTCGCGGCCGTTCCTCGAGACGTTCCTGCCGATGATGAACGACCACCTCGACACGGACGCGACCGCCGACGCGGTCTACGAGGCGGCCAACCGCGTCCACCCCGACAACGTGATCCGGGTCGAGGCCGACGAGCTCACCTACCACCTCCACGTCGTGTTGCGCTACGAGATCGAGCGCGACCTGGTGCGGGGCGAGCTCGACGTCGCCGAGGTGCCCGCCGTCTGGAACGCGAAGATGGACGAGTATCTCGGCGTCACCCCCGACGACGACGGCGAGGGCTGTCTCCAGGACGTCCACTGGGCCCACGGCAACTTCGGCTACTTCCCCACCTACTCGCTCGGGAGCGCGATGGCCGCCCAGATCCACGACGCGCTGACCGACGACGTGGACGTGGCCGGGGCGGTCCGGGACGGGGACGTCTCGCCGGTGAAGGGGTGGCTGCGCGAGCGGATCCACCGCCACGGCAAGCGCCACGAGACCGGCGACCTGATCGAGCGCGCGACCGGCGAGCCCTTCACCGCCGGTGCCTTCGCCGATCACGTCGAGGCGAAGTACGGCGCGCTCTACGAGCTGTAGCGCGACGACGGGCGGTGAGGGTATGAGTCTCGCGGCCGTAGACCGACCGAACGATGTGGCTCGCACCGACCGACGCGGCCCTCCTCGACCCGCGCTCGCGACACAACCGTCACGTCCGCGACCGCGACGACCTCGCGCCGGCCGCGGGCCGGTCGCGCGACGCGCTCTACCGGGCGGTCGTGTTCGTCGACGACCGCGACGAGGACGGGGTGGTCGTGGTCGACTACGGGCGCGCGAGCCTGTACGCAACCCCGGGGACGGCGCTGTCGTACGACCCGCCCGGGCTCGCGGGACTGGGGTCGGCGCCGACGCTCCACGTCCGTGAGCCGGCGCAGATCGACCTCGACGGACCGGACGGGCCGCGGGCGACGCCGGTCGAGGGCCCGCTCGCGGTCTCGCCGGCGTTCGAGATCCTCGTGCCCGCGTTCGACTGGGAGACGGTCGACGCCGACGACGGACCGCCGCGGCCGGGGCGGCGCGCGCCGACACGGACGGGCGTCGGGACGGGCGCGGGCACCCCGGGCTAGTCCAGCGGGCCGAACCCGTCGGGCGGGCGGCGGGGCTCGGCCGCCCGCTCGTAGTCGGCGCCGAGTTCGAGCAGCCGCGGCTCGGCGAACGGGCGCCCGAGGAGTTCGAGCCCGACGGGCAGGCCGTCGTCGGTGAGCCCGGCGGGCAGGACGAGCGCCGGGAAGCCGGTGTGGGCGGCCAGCTCGCAGCGCATCTCCGCGAACGGCTGGTGGGCGGGGATCTCGACCGGCGGCACCGTCGAGGGCGGGTAGAGCAGGGCGTCGAGGTCGTGGTCGGCGAAGACCGCCTCGAGGCGGTCGGCGATCTCGCGGCGCCGGCGCAGCGAGCGGAGGTACTCGACGTTCCGGTCGAGCGCCGCGGTGTCGACGCCGAGAATCTCGCCCGCCTCGATCCGCTCGGCGATCGAGGGCGCGATCTCGCCGGTGGCGGCGACCGCCGCCAGCGAGTCGTGGGGGGCGGCGTCGCCGAGTTCCGCGAGATAGCGGTCGAAGTCGCGCTCGAACTCGTGGGCGAGCACGCGGGCGGCGGCGACGAACTCGTCGTCGGGGACGGCGACGGGGTCGACGACGGTCGCGCCGGCGGCCGCGAACTCGTCGATCGCGGCGTCGACGGCGTCGGTCACGGCGGCGACGGCGTCGGCGGGCGGATCGCCGACCGGCTCGAACAGCCCGCGGGCGATCCCGATCCGGGCGTCGGCGAGCGCGCCGGCGGCCGCGTCGGCGGTCGCGTAGGCGGCGTAGCCGTCGGCGGGCGGGCGACCGACGCCGCGGGCCGAGACCGGGTCGGCGGGGTCGTAGCCGACCATCGCGTCGAGCAGGCGGGCGGCGTCGGCCACGGTGCGGGTGATCGGGCCGGCGGTGTCCTGGGTCTCGCTGAGCGGGACGATGCCGGTCCGACTCACCAGACCCCGGGTGGGGCGGAGCCCGACCAGCCCGTTGAACGCCGGGGGCGAGCGGACCGACGAGCAGGTGTCGGTGCCGGTCCCGACCAGCCCGAGGTTGGCCGCGATCGCGGCCGCCGTGCCACCCGACGAGCCCGAGGGGCGGTGGTCGGTGTCGTAGGCGTTGCGGGTGGCGCCACCGAGCGAGCTGATCGAGTCGACGCCGAAGGAGAGCTCCTGGAGGTTGGCCTTGGCGAGGATCACCGCGCCGGCCTCGCGCAGGCGCTCGACCACGAACGCGTCGCGGTCGGGGCGACAGTCGGCCAGCGCCCGCGAGCCGGCGGTCGTCGGCATGTCGTGGGTGTCGTGGTTGTCCTTGATCACGACGGGCACGCCGTGGAGCGGGCCGACGGGGCCGTCGGCGGCGTGGGCCGCGTCGAGGTCGGCCGCCCGCTCGCGGGCGGCGGGGTTGACCGTCAGGATCGCGTTCAGCGCGTCGTCGTAGGCGTCGATGCGGTCGAGGTAGCGCTCGACCAGCGCCTCGGCGGTGAGGTCGCCGGTCTCGAACGCCCGGTGGACCGCCGCGACGGTCGTCTCGCGCGGGTCGAAGCCGTCGGCGGCGGCGGCCCCGGACGGGGGTGCGGGTGGCGGTGACACACCGGTCGGTCCGGCGCGATCCACCTAAAGCCCCCGTCAGTCCGGGCGAGCGGCCCGCGCGTTCGCCGACGGCGGGAGGCGCCGCCAGAGCTATGTAGTGGTACGTCGTACCGTGTCACGCATGGCATCGGCCCCGGGCGACGACGGCGACGACCTGTTCGACCGGTTCCTGAGCGACCGTGGACACGGGACGGAGCCGGTAGGCTGGGATCGCTCGTACAACAAGCTCCAGTGTCCCGACTGCGGGGCGCTCCACGACGAGGCGGCCACGGACTGTTCGGTCTGTGGCTGGCGACCGGAGGCGTAGGGCCGGACCGACCCGATCGGCTCCCCCGGGGGAGCCGGCGACTTTATCACTCGCGGGCGTGTGTGAGGCGTACGATGAGCGGAGACGGCGCCCACGTGACCCGGCTGTTCGGCGGGCCGGGGAGCGGGAAGACGACGGCCCTACTCGACCGCGTGGAGGAGATCCTGTCCCGTGACGGGGTGGACGTGCGGGACGTGCTGGTCGTCTCGTACACCCGGGCGGCGGCGGCCGAGATCCGCGAACGCCTGGCCGAGCGCCTCGACCGGTCCTCGCGGGCGCTCCAGGGCAACGTCTGTACGATGCACGCGAAGGCCTACGAACTCCTCGACCTCTCGCGGGGCGACGTGGTCGGCGAGGACGACAAGGCCGAGTTCTGCGAGGAGTACGGGATCGAGTACGAGGACGAGTACGGCGGCGCGGGCCGTCGGACCGCCCGCTCGACGACCGTGGGCAACAAGATCATCGCCACGAGCCAGTGGCTCCAGCGCACCCGCCGGGAGGTGGCCGACTGGTACGACGTCCCCTTCCGGTGGAACGTCGAGGAGGTCCGGCTCCCCCCGGACGTCGACCCCAACTCGCTGGAGGGCAACAAGTACACGCCGACGTGGCCCTCCGACGACGACCGGATCGACGTGCCCGAGGTGATCCGGGCCTGGCGCGCCTACAAGGGCGATCACGGGCTCGTCGGCTTCGCCGACATGCTCGAGCGGACGAAACAGCGCTCGCTCGTCCCCCACGTCGACTACCTGGTGATCGACGAGTTCCAGGACATCACCACCCTCCAGCACGAGGTGTACGAGGAGTGGCG
>CAZMLQ010000120.1:0-2950 GCA_964567195.1 uncultured Haloferacaceae archaeon
GCTCGCGCGTCGAGAAGTTCAACCGTGGCTACATCAAGCACAACGGCGAGCCGGCGGCGGAGATCGTCGACGAGGGCCAGGGCGTCGCGGTGATGAAACTCGGCACCATCGGCGTGACGGTGAAGATCATCCCGCCGGAGGCCGAGCTGCCAGACGACTTCGAGATCCGCGAGGGCGTGGAGATCGAGGCGGTCGAGCAGGCGGCCGAGACGGGCTCGGGTGTCGAGGAGCTGCTCGACGAGCCGGTCGAGGCCGACGCCGACGACGAGCTCCCCGAGTTCGCCGACGAGGCGGTCGAGACCCCGACCGAGGAGCCCGACGTGGACGTCGATCTCGACGTCGAGGAGGAGCTCGTCGAGCCGGCCGAGGCCCCCGAGGCGACGACCGACGACGCGGACGACGCCGACGGGGACGAGCCGGCCGAGGTCGTCGAGCCGGCCGACGAGGCCGACGACGACCTCGACGAGGACGTCGAGAGCGAGGCGGCCGACCTGGTCGCGGAGATGGAGTCGGCCGAGGAGGACGACTCGTGATCCTCCACCCCGACGAGATCCGGGACATGACCCCGGCCGAGCGGGCGGCCGAGCTCGAGGAGATGGAGACGGAGCTGTTGAACGCGAAGGCGGTCCAGGCGGCCGGCGGCGCGCCGGAGAACCCCGGGCGGATCGGGGAGCTGCGCCGCACCGTCGCCCGGATCAAGACGATCCAGCGCGAGGAGGGGGATCTGGACGAATGACGGTCGCCCGGAGCCCCGACGCGGCGCCCGCGCCGACACCCGAGCGCCTGACCCGCCACGAGCTGGTCGGGCTGACGGCGACGGTGACCGACGCCCCCAACCCCGACCTGGTCGGGGTGGCGGGTCGGGTCGTCGACGAGACCCGCCGGACGCTGGTGCTCTCGGCCGACGACCGGTCCCGCCGGGTGCCAAAGCGGACGACGACGTTCGCGTTCGAACTGCCGGGCTCGCCCCCGACGACCGTGCGGGTCGCGGGCGCGACGCTCGTGGCGGCGCCGGCCCGCCGGACGGAGACGGCCCCGCGGCCGGGAGGAGACGACAGATGGCGATAGGACTGAACGTACCAGAGCCGGAGGCGGCCTGCGACGACGCGAACTGCCCGTTTCACGGATCGCTGTCCGTGCGAGGTCAGACGCTCGAGGGCACGGTCGCCTCCACGGACATGATCAAGACGGTGATCGTAGAGCGCGAGTACGACGTTCGCGTGCCCAAGTACGACCGCTACATGAAACGGCGGAGCCGGGTGCCGGCCCACCACCCGCCCTGTCTCGACCTCTCGGTCGGCGACCGGGTGCGGATCGCGGAGACGCGGCCGCTCTCGAAGACCAAGGCCCACGTGGTTGTCGAGCGGCTGGCGGCCGGCGGCGAGGGGGGTGAGGCGTGATGGAGGCGCTGAAAGCCGACGTGACCCAGGGCCTCGAACGCGGCTCGCTCGTCGCCTGCGCGGACAACACCGGGGCCCGCGAGCTGAAGCTGATCAGCGTCGCGGGCTACTCGGGCGTAAAAAACCGCCACCCCAAGGCCGGCATCGGCGACAAGGTGACCGTCTCGGTCACCAAGGGGACGCCGGAGATGCGCCGACAGGTGCTGGAGGCCGTCGTGGTCCGCCAGCGCAAGCCGATCCGGCGCCCCAGTGGCACCCGCGTGAAGTTCGCGGACAACGCGGCGGTCCTCATCGACGACGTGGGCGAGCCACGTGGCACGGAGATCAAGGGGCCGATCGCGCGCGAGGTGGCCGAACGGTTCGGGAGCATCGCGAGCACCGCGACGATGATAGTATGACACGACAGCCACGGAAACAGCGAAAGCGGCGCCGGGAGGCGCCACTGCACGAGCGGCACAGTCAGGTCCAGGCGACGCTGGCCGACGACCTCCGCGAGGAGTACGGCCGGCGGTCGGTCCGGGTGAACGCGGGCGACACCGTCGAGGTGATGCGTGGCGACTTCGCCGGCGAGGAGGCGGAGGTCGTCGCGGTCGATCTGAAGACCGAGACGGTCCACGTCGAGGACGTCGTCCTCGAGAAGGCCGACGGCGAGGAGGTGCCCCGGCCGCTGGACGCGTCGAACCTGCGGGTGACCGAGCTGAACCTCGAGGACGAGCGCCGGGTGGCCCGGCTGGAGGGCGAGGCGTGACCCGCCACCAGAAGCGCCTCTCGGCGCCCGACTCGTGGCCGATCGAGCGCAAGGAGGAGACCTGGACGGTCAAGGCCGGCGCGGGCCCCCACGGCGCGGCCGGCGTCCCGCTGGTCGTGCTCCTCCGGGACGTGCTCGGCTACGTCGACTCGACGAAGGAGGCCCGCTACGCGCTCGACCGCGGGCAGGTGCTGATCAACGGCGAGCCCGCCGGCGACGAGGAGCGCCCGATCGGGATGTTCGACATCCTCTCGTTCGCCAAGCGCGACGAGCAGTACCGGGTCTTCCCCGGCCAGGGCGGTCGGCTCTCGCTGACCCCCATCTCCGCCGAGGCGGCGGGGAGCCGGCTGGGGAAGCTGACCGACAAGCGCCAGGTCCGGGGCGGTGCGTTCCAGCTCACGCTACACGACGGCTCGACCCTGCGCCGCGACGCCGAGACGGCGGCGGCGTACAGCCCCGGCGACTCGCTGGTGGTCGACACCGAGAGCGGCGAGATCGTCGCGCACTTCGCGTTCGAGGAGGGGGCGCTTGTCACCGCTGTCGACGGCGCCCACGCGGGCGAGATCGGTCGTCTCGAGTCGATCGCCGTCACGCCGGGTTCGGGCGCCAACGGCGTCCAGGTGGCCGGGATCGACGACGAGGAGGGCTTCGAGACCGTCGCCGAGTACGTCGTCGTGATCGACGAGAACTTCGTCGACGACGGGGGAGGTGAGCCCGAGTGAGCTCCGACGCGGACCCCGGGACGGACGCGGAGTTTCACGAGATGCGCAAGCCCTCGGTCGAGAAGGTCGTCGTCCACATG
>CAZMLQ010000120.1:2960-3233 GCA_964567195.1 uncultured Haloferacaceae archaeon
GTCCACATGGGCGTGGGCGAGGGCGGGCGCGAGCTCGCCACGGCCGAGGAGATCTTGGAGGAGATCACCGGCCAGGAGAGCGTCCGGACGACGGCCCGGCGGACGGTCGGCGAGTTCAACATCCGCCAGGGCGATCCGATCGGCGCGAAGGTGACCCTGCGCGGTGAGATCGCCGGGTCGTTCCTGGAGACGGCGCTCGCGCTGGTCTCGCTCTCGCGCGACCAGTTCGACGAGACGGGCAACTTCAGCTTCGGCGTCGCCGAGCACACGGAG
>CAZMLQ010000120.1:3243-7145 GCA_964567195.1 uncultured Haloferacaceae archaeon
AGCCAGGAGTACGATCCGAACGTCGGCATCTACGGGCTGGACGTGACGGTGAACCTGACGCGCCCGGGCTACCGGGTGAAAAAGCGCGACCACGCCTCGCGGACGATCCCGTCGGCCCACCGGCTGACGCCCGACGACGCGGTCGCGTACCTCGAGGCGACCTACGACGTGGAGGTGACCCGATGAGCGAGTCCGAGACGGCGAGCGAGGAGGCGGCGACCGGGGAGCACGCGACCCGACGGAGCGACGACCGCCGGCAGTGCCGGCGCTGTGGTCGGCCCCAGGGGCTGGTCGGCAAGTACGACATCTACCTCTGCCGGCAGTGCTTCCGCGAGGTGTCCCGGAGCATGGGGTTCAAGAAGTACCGGTGACCATGACAGGAAACGATCCGCTGGCGGACGCGCTCTCGGGCGTGAACAACGCCGAGAGCGTGGGCCACCTGGCCCACACGGTAGAGCCCGCCTCGAACCTCGTGGGGTCGGTCCTCGAGGTGTTGTACGACCGCGGCTACGTCGACGGCTTCGAGTTCGTCGACGACGGCAAGGCCGGTCGGTTCGAGGTCGAACTGAAAGGCGCGATCAACGAGTGTGCCGTCATCAAACCCCGGTACACCGTCGGCGCGGACGAGTACGAGCGCTGGGAGAAGCGGTATCTCCCGGCCCGGGACTACGGGTCCCTGATCGTCTCGACCAGCGACGGCGTCCTGAGCCACTACGAGGCCCGGGACCGGGGTGTCGGCGGCCAGGTGATCGCATACGTCTACTGATATGAACGAGACAACACGAGTCGAGATCCGGCTGCCCGCGGACGTCTCCGCGTCGGTCGATCGGTTCGACCTGACGGTCGCGGGCCCCGAGGGGAGCGTGACGCGTCGGCTCTGGTACCCCGACGTGACCGTCGGCGTCGAGTCGGTGGCCGCCGAGGACGCGGACGCGGACGGCGAAATCGAGGCGGTCGTCGTCTCGACCGACGCCGACGACGCCAAGACCGACGCGACGGTCGGCACGTTCGAGAGCCACGTCCGGAACATGATCCACGGCGTGACCGACGGCTGGGAGTACCGGATGGAGGTCTTCTACGCCCACTTCCCGATGCAGGTCGGGGTCGAGGGCGGGGAGGTCGTCATCGAGAACTTCCTGGGCGAGCGCGCCCCGCGCCGGACCGAGATCCGGGGCGACACCGAGGTCGACGTCGACGGCGAGACGGTCGTCCTGCGGGGGCCGGACAAGGAGGCGGTCGGCCAGACGGCGGCCGACATCGAACAGCTCACCCGCGTCCGCGGCAAGGACACGCGGGTGTTCCAGGACGGGGTCTACATCACCCAAAAGCCCGGGGCGGGTGAGGCGACGTGAGCGACGACGGGTCCGACCCGGCGGCCGACGAGGCCGGTCCGGCGGAGCTCGAAGACGTCGGCGGGGTCGGTCCCGCGACGGCCGACTCGCTGCGCGAGGCGGGCTACGAGCGGGTGACCGACCTGAAGGCGGCGAGCCAGTCCGAGCTGGCCGAGGTCGACGGGATCGGCAACGCGCTTGCGGCCCGGATCAAGGCCGAGGTCGGCGGGCTCGAGGTGGCCGAGGCCGACGCGGTCGAGGCCGCGGTCGAGGAGGACGAGCCGGCCGAGGCGGCGCCCGACGAGGAGACGGCGACCGAGACGGTGCTCCGGCCCCGCGGTCACGCCGAGAAGACGCCGGACCTGGACGCCGAGACCGCCCGCGCGCTCGCGACCAAGCGCCGCGAGGGCAAGCCGAAGTTCAACCGGCAGGACCACCACATGAAAAAGCGCGTCTCGACCTCGTGGCGCCGCCCGCGCGGCCAGCTGTCGAAACAGCGCCGCGGGATCAAGGGCAAGGGCGACGTGGTCGAGGCGGGCCACCGCTCGCCGACGGCGGCCCGCGGGCTCCACCCCAGCGGCTTCGAGGAGGTTCGCGTCCACAACGCGGACGGCCTCGAGGGGGTCGATCCGTCGACCCAGGCGGTGCGGATCGCAAGCGCGGTCGGCGGGCGCAAGCGCGAGCGCATCGAGGACGAGTGCGAGGAGCGCGGCATCCGGGTGCTCAACCCGACCTACGAGGAGGTCGAGGTGGAGGTCGAGACCGAATGACCGATCTGAGCGCACAGAAGCGACTGGCGGCGGACGTGCTCGACGTGGGCGAGAGCCGCGTCTGGCTCGACCCCGAGGCCCAGGACGAGATCGCGGAGGCGATCACCCGCGACGACGTCCGCGACCTGGTCGAGCAGGGGCTGGTCCGCGCGACGGAGGCGAAGACGAACTCGCGCGGGCGGGCCCGCGAGCGACAGGCGAAACGCGACTACGGCCACCGCACGGGGGCCGGCTCCCGGAAGGGCAAGGCCGGCGCCCGGTCGGACCGAAAGGACGAGTGGGTCAGCCGGATCCGCGCCCAGCGGCGACGGCTGCGCGAGCTCCGCGACGACGGACCGCTGGACCGCTCACAGTACCGCGAGCTGTACGACAAGGCCAGCGGCGGGGAGTTCGACAGCGTCGCCCGGCTGGAGGCCTTCATCGAGACGAACTACGACATACCCCTACAGAACGATGGCTAGTGGCCCACGATACACGGTACCGATGCGCCGTCGCCGCGAGGTGCGGACGGACTACCATCAGCGGTTGCGCCTGCTGAAATCCGGCAAACCCCGCCTCGTGGCGCGGGTCTCGAACAGACACGTCAGGGCGCAGCTGGTGATGCCGGGTCCGGCCGGCGACGAGACGCACGCGGCGGCGACCAGCGCCGACCTGCGCGAGTTCGGCTGGGAGGCCCCGACGGGGAACCTGCCCAGCGCCTACCTGACCGGGCTGTTGGCCGGCGGGCGGGCGATCGAGGCGGGGCTCTCCGAGGCGGTGCTCGACATCGGCCTCAACACGGCGACGCCGGGCAACAAGGTGTTCGCCGTCCAGGAGGGGGCGATCGACGCCGGCCTCGAGATCCCCCACAACGAGTCGGTGCTCGCCGACTGGTCGCGCAACCGCGGCGAGCACATCGCGGCCTACGCCGAGCAGCGCGACGACGCGCTGTACGCCGGCGAGTTCGACGCGACGACGCTGCCCGACCACTTCGACGCGGTGCGCGAGCGACTGCTGGAGGAGATCGAAACCGCATGAGCCGAAACGACGGCTGGGAGCCGCGCACGCGGCTCGGACGACAGGTACAGGACGGCGACATCACCTCGATGGACGCGGCGCTCGACTCCGGGCTCCCGCTGAAAGAGCCCGAGATCGTCGATCAGCTGCTGGGCAGCCTCGACGACGAGGTGCTCGACATCAACATGGTCCAGCGGATGACCGACTCCGGCCGCCGGGTGAAGTTCCGGTGTGTCGTCGCGATCGGCAACCGCGACGGCTACCTCGGCTACGCCGAGGCCCGCGACGACCAGGTCGGCAGCGCGATCCAGAAGGCGATCGAGGTGGCGAAGCTCAACGTCATCCGGGTCGACCGGGGCTCGGGCTCGTGGGAGGACCGCGCCGGCGGGACGAACTCGCTGATCCGGCGGGCCGAGGGCACGGCCGGCTCGGTGACGGTCGAGATCATCCCGGCCCCGCAGGGGCTCGGGCTGGCGGCCGCGCCGACCGTGCGCCACATCCTCGAACTCGCCGGGGTCCAGGACGCCTGGACGAAGTCCAACGGCAACACCCGGACGACGGTGAACCTGGCGAAGGCGACGTTCAACGCGCTCAGAAACGCCTCGCAGTCGCGGACGCCACGGCGCGCCCGGCGGGTGCGCCGCGAGGCCCGCGAGGGGGCCCCCGAATGAGGGCGATCGTCCAGATCCGCGGCGAGGTCAACACCAGCGCCGCGGTCCGGGACACGCTGGCGATGCTCAACCTCCACGCGGTCAATCACTGTACGCTGGTGCCCGAGACCGACGCCTACGAGGGGATGATCACG
>CAZMLQ010000121.1:0-7128 GCA_964567195.1 uncultured Haloferacaceae archaeon
GCCGTGGATCCGCCGGGTGTAGCGGTCCTGGCTCCAGCCGCCCTTGCCCGTCGAGCGCCCGCGCGAGATCCGCACCCTCGTGGTGTCGGTGAAGGCGGTCACCTCGTGGCCGACGTTGCCGGCCGCCAGCCGGGCGGCCGCCTCCGCCTCGGCCATCGGCTCCTTGCCGTAGGGGACGCCGTGGCGCGAGGCCACCCGCGAGAGCGACTCCGGGCGCTCGGCGCCGGTCACCTGGACGAGCCGGGTGCCCGGCGGCAGCCAGC
Source organism: uncultured Haloferacaceae archaeon (assembly GCA_964567195.1). Lineage (GTDB taxonomy): Archaea > Halobacteriota > Halobacteria > Halobacteriales > Haloferacaceae > CAZMLQ01. The sequence goes on from CAZMLQ010000121.1 coordinate 264, forward strand.
GCAGAAGGCGAACGAGCGCGTCCTTGTCTTCGGCGAGCTCGTAGGCGTTGTCGGTCGCCACCACCGCCGGCTCGTCGCGCTCGATCAGCCGCCGGAGCTTCCGGAAGGTGACCACGTCGCGCGACACCGAGAGCGTCCCGCCCGCCCCGGGACCGCCGTCGGGCCCGCTCTCGTCCCCGTCGTCGGCGTCACCCTCGTCCGACCGGCCGTCGAGCGCCACGAGCGCGAACGACGGCGCCTCGCCGCGCACGTCGCCGCTCTGGACGTCGACGCCGTAGACCAGCGAGTCGAGCGCGCTCGTCCGGGCGTTCACACCCGACGTAGCGCCGCGGCGGCCATATACCCAACGCCCACACGGCCCGGCCGCCGCCTCGCGCGGCTCAGTCGTCGGCGTCGGGGAACGGCACCTCGCGCCGGTCGCCGTCGTCGGGGACGAACGCCTCGCCGTCGAAGGCGGCGCGGGCCTCCGCGGCGAGCGGGCCCGCGTCGCCCGCGTAGCGCGAGGAGACGTGGACGAGCGCCAGCCGTCGGGCGTCGGCCCGGGCGGCGACGCCCGCGGCCTCGCGGGCGGTCGAGTGGCCCGTCTCCCGGGCGCGGCCGGCCGCCTCGCTCGTGAAGGTCGCGTCGTGGATCAGCAGGTCGGCCTCGCGAGCGGCGTCGACGGTGGCCTCGGTCGGGCGGGTGTCGCCGGTGTAGACCAGCCGCCGGCCCGGTCGGGGCTCGCCCACCACCTGCTCGGGCTCGATCACCCGGCCGTCGTCGAGTTCCACCGTCTCGCCCGCGTGCAGGCGACCGTAGGCCGGCCCCGGCGGGATGCCGAGCTCCTCCTCGGCCGTCCGGCGGTCGAACCGGCCGGGGCGCTCGTCCTCGACCAGCGCGTAGCCGACCGACCGGGTGCGGTGGTCGGTCCGGAACGCCCGGACCTCGTAGCCGTCGCCGTCGAGCGCGACCGAGCCGGGGCTGGCCTCGCGCACCCGGACCGGGAACGACGGCCGGTGACCGCCGAGGCCGACGAGCTCCTCCAGCGTCGCTCTCGTCCCCGGCGGACCGTGGATCGTCAGCCCCGCCGACCGCTCGTTGAAGCCCATGCTCTGGACGAGCCCGGGCAGGCCGAGCGCGGTGTAGGGCGGGCCATCGTTCTCGCTCTCGCTCTCGTTCTCGTTCTCGCTCGCCCCGTCGGGCTCGACCGGCGGCTCGCGCTCGCGCCCGTCGCCCTCGTCGGTTTCGACGGCCGCGAGCGCCTCGCGGACCCGCCGGCGGGTCGGCTCGTCGAGGTCGGTCCGGGCCCCGACCAGCCCCACCAGCCCCGGCAGCCCGAGGACGTGGTCGCCGTGACAGTGCGTGACAAACACGTGCGAGAGCGAGAAGCCGGTGCCGTAGCGCATCATCTGGCGCTGGGTGCCCTCGCCGCAGTCGAACAGCAGTTCGTCGCCCTCGCGGTTGACGTGGACGGCACTCGGCCCCCGCTCGACGGTCGGAAGCGCGCCGCCGGTCCCCAGAAACGTCACGCGTAGCGACATACGCGGCGGTCGCTCCCCACGGGCTTAGGCCGGTCGGTTCGGGGGCGGTCACGCCCGCGGTCGGGGGCCCGGCGCCCCCGGAACGGTGGGGTTTTGACCCGCGCCCGGCTACGCCCGGACGATGGACGCGCCGCTGTGGACGGAGACCCACGCGCCGAGCCTCGACGAGCTCCCCCAGCCGGAGGTGCGCGACCGGCTCCGCCGGGCGGTCGACCAGCCGCTGAACCTCGTCGTCCAGGGTCCGCCCGGGGTCGGCAAGACCGCCGCCGTCCGGGCGATGGCGCGGGCCGCCCACGCGGAGCCCGAGGCCGACCTGCTCGAACTCAACGTGGCGGACTTTTTCGACCGGAGCAAGACGGAGATCCGCGAGGACCCCCGGTTCGAGCAGTTCCTGCGCGGCCAGACCGAGTTCTCCAAGCAGTACCGCCGCGGGAGCGGGCGGAACAGGTACAAGCGCGACTGGTCGAAACGCGACATGATCGGGCACGTGCTCGTCGAGTACGCCGCCCACGCCCCCTCGACGGGCGCGTACAAGACGCTCCTGCTCGACAACGCCGAGGCGATCCGCGAGGACTTCCAGCAGGCGCTGCGCCGGACGATGGAGCGCCACCACCGCACCACCCAGTTCGTGATCGCCACCCGCCAGCCGACGAAGCTGATCCCCGCGATCCGGTCGCGCTGTTTCCCGGTGCCCGTCCCCGCCCCGACGGCCGCGTAGCTGACCGACCTGCTCGCCCGGCTGTGCGAGCGCGAGGGGGTCGCCTACGAGCCCGACGGGCTCCGGTTCGTCGCCGGCTACGCCGACGGCGACCTCCGGCGGGCGGTGCTCGCGACCCAGACCACCGCCGTCGCCGCAGGCGAGGCGGGCGTGACGATGGCCGCCGCCCGCGCGGCGCTCGACGACGTGGGCCACGACGACCGGCTGCGGGCGATCCTCGCCGACGCCCGGGCGGGCGCGTTCGGCGACGCCCGCGACGCCGTCGACGACCTGCTCGACGACGCCGGCTACGACGGCGGGACGCTCCTGCGCGAGCTCCTCCGGGTCGCCCGCCGCGAGTACGACGGCGCCGACCTCGCCCGCCTGCACCGCCTCGCCGGCGCCGTCGACCACGACATCGCCACCGGCACCGACGACGGCCTCCACCTCGCCCACCTGCTCGCCGACTGGGGCCGGGGTCGACCGCCCGACGCCGCGACGGCCCGGTAGATGCGCCCCCAGTTCGCCCCCGGGGCGTGGCGGCTCGCGCTCCCCGTCCTGTTGGCCGCACTCGCCGCGCTCGTGCTCTCGCCGGCGCTCGCGCTCGCGCTCGCGGTCGGGGGCTACGCCGTGCTCGCGTTCTACCGTGATCCCGAGCGCTCGCCCGCCGGCGACGGGCTCGTCTCGCCCGCCGACGGCCGGATCCAGGCCGTCCGTGTCGAGGACGACCGCGTCCGGGTCGACGTGTTCATGAACGTCACCGACGTCCACGTCAACCGTGCGCCCCTGGCCGGGACCGTCACGGGCGTCGAACACCACCCCGGGGGTCACCTGCCCGCGTTCGCGAAGGCCTCGGCCCGCAACGAGCGGGTGGTGCTGACCGCCGAAGGCCCGGACGGCCCCTGGACGCTCACCCTCGTCGCGGGCGCGGTCGCCCGCCGGATCACCCCCTACGCGAGCCCCGGCACGACCCTCGCCCGCGGCGAGCGGGTCGGCCACATCGCCTTTGGCTCCCGCGCCGCGGTGTTGTGTCCGCCGTCGGTCGGCCCCGACGACGTCCGGGTGACGACCGGCGAGCGGGTCCGGGCCGGCGAGACGGTGCTGGCCGATCCCGGCTGATCACGACAGCACGTGGACGTGGCGGGTCAGCGACCGGTGGACGCGGCGCTCGTGGACCGTCTCGATCGTCCAGCCCGCGTCGGTCGCAACCGCGCGCAGCGGCCGGTCGGCGACGACGACCGCCCGGGGCAGGCGGGCGACCCGTCGGGCCTCGGCGAGCGCCCCCCGGATCAGCCCGTCGGGGTCGCCCACCACCTTCGACTGCCGGCCGTAGGGCGCGTCGAAAAGCACCGCGTCGACCGCGCCGTCCCGGAGCGGCAGGGCGGTCGCGTCCGCGACGAGGAGGGCGTCGTCTCCGGTCTCGGCTCCGGGCCCGAGCCCGGGGACCGGCGCGCTCGCCCGCAGGTTGGTCCGCGCGCCCCGGGCCATCCGCGGCTGGGCGTCCGCGCCGACGACGCCCGCCCCGACCGCCGCCGCCTCGATCAGCAGCCCCCCGGCGCCACACATCGGATCGAGGACGCGCCGGCCGGGCCGCGCGCCGGCGACGTTCGCCAGCGCCCGGGCGTCGAGGGGGTCCATCCCGCCGGGCTGGTCGAACGGCCGGTCGGAGGGGCGTCGCCGCCCGAACTCCCGAACGCTCCGGGCGCGCTCCCAGCCCACCAGACAGCCGTCGCCGGCGAACGCGACCCGGAGGACGTGGTCGGGATCGTCGAGGTCGACGGTCAGCCCCCGCCCGACCAGCGCCGCGCCGATCTCGGTCTCGGCCTCGCCCGTCGAGACGCCCGCGGTCCCGCGGACGTCGCGCGCGCGGACCGCGACGGTCCCGGCGACGTCGAGCGGGGCCGCCGCGACGAGCGCCCGCGCCGCGGCGGTGTCGGCGTCGGTCCGGCCGACGAGCGCGCTCGCGACCCGGGTGTAGGCGAGCCCGCACACCCGGTCGAGCGCCAGGCCGGTCGCGACCGCGAGCCCCGGCCCGACGACCGACACCTCGGCCGCGACGGCGCGGGCCTCCAGCGCCGCGAACCCGTCGTCCTCGCCGCCGAACTCGAGGGCGTACACGCCCCGACCGAGCCCCGGCGGGAACGTAACTCCGTCGTCGGGCGGTACGGCCCCACCAGTTATTTAACCCTTAAGTACGGACTTAAGCCAGAATGACCGACCCCAAGGAGACGATCAACATTGAAAACGTCGTCGCCTCGACGGGCATCGGGCAGGAACTCGACCTCCAGAGCGTCGCGATGGATCTCGAGGGCGCGGACTACGACCCCGAACAGTTCCCGGGGCTGGTCTACCGCACCCAGAACCCGAAGTCGGCGGCGCTGATCTTTCGTTCGGGCAAGATCGTCTGTACGGGCGCGAAGTCGACCGACGACGTCCACGAGAGCCTCCACCTCGTCTTCGACAAGCTCCGTGACCTCCGGATCGAGGTCGAGGACGACCCGGAGATCGTCGTCCAGAACATCGTCACCTCGGCCGACCTCGGCCGGAACCTCAACCTCAACGCCATCGCGATCGGGCTGGGCCTGGAGAACATCGAGTACGAGCCCGAGCAGTTCCCCGGTCTGGTCTACCGGCTCGACGATCCCGACGTGGTCGCGCTCCTGTTCGGCTCGGGCAAGCTCGTCATCACGGGCGGCAAGCGCCCGGCCGACGCCGAGGAGGCGGTCGACGTGATCGTCACCCGGCTCGACGAGCTCGGGCTGCTCGGCTGACCGTGCCCGGCCCCGCTCCGGCCGGCTCCCCTCCCCTCCCCCTCCCCCTCCAGACCGGCGCGGGCGCGGGCGTGCTCGCGGTCGCCGGCACCTTCGCCACCCTCGCGCTCTTGCTCTCGGTCACCGCCCACGTGGCCGCCCGGAACGTCCTCGGCGACGTACCCGTCCGCAACGCCTTCGCCATCGGGCCGGTGCCCGCCGCCGTCGCCGTCGTCTTCACCGCGCTCTCGTGGCCCTCCGGGCTCGCCGTCGCCGTCGCGGTCGTCGCCGACGCGCTCCTGATCGGCCGCCTCTACGACGCCGGCCGCCGGCTCACGCTCCTGATCACGCTGATCCACGCCGTCGTCAGCGTGCTCGCCGGGGCCGTCCTCGTCGCCGGGTTCTTGCTGTTGCGCTCCGCACCCGGCTGACGTGCGCCTCTCGGCCCCGTTCTGGAACGCCGGCGAACGCCGCCTCCGGGCGCCCTGGCGCCTGCTCGCGTTCGCCGTCGCCTACGTCGTCGCCCTCGGCGGGCTCGCGGTCGCCGCCACCGTCGCCCGCGCGCTCCTCCGGAGCGCCGCGCTCGGGGGCGCGACCGTCCCCGCGATCCTCCCGCTCGACGGCGTCGTCGGGCGGGCGCTCGCCTCGACCGTCGCCGCCCTGGTGACGCTCGGACTGGCCGGACTGGCCGCGCTCGCGCTCGACCGCCGGCCGGTCGCGGACTTCGGCCTCGGGCTCGATCGCGACTGGGCGCTCGACTGCGCGTTCGGGATCGCGCTCGGTGGCCTCCTGATGGGGCTGCTCGTCGCGGTCGAGTTCGCCGCGGGCTGGCTCGTCCTCCGGGGGACGGTCCGGACGGGCGGGCTCTCGCCCCCGGTCGCGTTCGGGGCCGTCGTCGTCCTCTTTCTGGCCGTCGGCTTCGGCGAGGAGCTGTTGCTCCGGGGCTACGTGCTGACGAACGTCGCCGAGGCGCTCGGCGGGTTCGGCACCCGCGGCGCGCTGGCGCTGGCGACGCTTCTCTCCTCGGGCGTGTTCGGCGCGCTCCACGCCGGCAACCCGAACGCCACGCCCGTCTCGGTCGCCGCGATCTCGCTCGCGGGCGTGATGCTCGCGTCGGGCTACCTGCTGACCGGCGAGCTCGCGATCCCGGTCGGACTCCACGTCGGCTGGAACCTGTTCCAGGGCCCCGTCTTCGGCCTCCCGGTGAGCGGGCTCGATCTCGGGGTCGGCCTGCTCGTCGTCGAGGTGCGTGGCCCCGAGCGCCTCACCGGCGGCGCGTTCGGGCCCGAGGCCGGCCTGCTCGGCGTCGCCGCGATGGTCGTCGGGACGGGCGCGATCGCCGCCTACGTCCGCCTGCGCCACGGCCCGCTCTCGCTCGCCCCGCTGTCGGTGCCACGCCTGCGCTGGTGGCGGTGGGGCGCGACGGCCGACGGGGCGGGCGACTGAGCCGGCCCGCCTCCGACCCCCCGCTTCGACCGAAGGGTCAGGGTGGAGAAAGCCCCCGCGTTACTCGACCAGTCGCTCGATCTCGGTCACCAGGATGTCGCTCGCGCCGACGGCCTGAAGCTCGGCGACGGTGCCGTAGATCTCGCGCTCGTCGACGACGGCGTGGACGGCGACGCGCTCGCCGCCGGCGACGTCCATCACCGTCGGGCCGCCCAGCCCCGGGATCACCTCGCGCACCTCGTCGAGGCGGTCGCGGGGGGCGTTCATCATCAGGTAGCGCCGGCCCTCGGCGGCCAGCACCGAGCCCAGCCCGGTCGCAAGCCGCTCGACGGTCGGATCGTCGGTCGCGTCGGGCCGGGCGAACAGCCGGACCGACGAGTGGAGCACGGTGTCGACGACCGCGAGGCGGTTGACCGCCAGCGTCGTCCCGGTCGAGGTGATGTCGACGATGG
>CAZMLQ010000122.1:0-7058 GCA_964567195.1 uncultured Haloferacaceae archaeon
CGTCCTCCTGGGTCTCGGACACCTCGACGATCATGTTCGCCGCCGGGTGGTCGATGTCCATCTCCTTGAGGATGGTCACGCCGTCGTTCGTGACGACCACGTCGCCCGTCGAGTCGACGAGCATCTTGTCCATCCCCTTGGGTCCGAGGGTGGTCCGTACCGACTCCGCGACCGCCTTGCCGGCCGTGATGTTCATCGACTGGGCGTCTTTCCCCTGGGTCCGCTGGGAGTCCTCGCCCAAGATGATCATCGGCTGGCCCTGCATTCGCTGGGACATGAGTCACTCGTTGATTGTATGTGGTTCTATATAAAAACTTCGTTCCGGGTGTGAGAGAGCGGCGCCGCGGCGCCGCTCGGCGTGTGCGAACGGTTGTCTCGCCGGGGCTTTATCAGCCCGAGCGGCCGACGTCGAAGCCACGGGTCAGCTCGTTGTGCTTGCGCTCGAGGAAGGCGTAGACCGCGCCGTGGGGGGCACCGTCGAGCAGCATCTCGACCGCCCGGCGGACAGCCTCGACCTCCTCGGGGTCGCCGATGATGCCGACCGTCGTGCCGTAGATGACCACCTCGGCGCCCGTCAGCTCCTCCATCAGCTCCCGGGTGCGGCCGTCCTCGCCGATCAGTCGACCCTTCTGGCGCTGGAGGTCGTTGCGGTTGCGCGTCGCCTCGGAGACGTCGATCAGCTCGAACATCCGCATCTCCGAGTCGAGCAGCGAGAGCGCCTCATCGGGCGCGAACCCGCGCCCGACCGCGCGCACGATGTCCGGCGCCACCATCCCGGACAGCGGGTCGCCGACGACCTCGATGGCGACGCTTCCCGTCTCCGAGTCGATGTCGAGACGGACCTCGGCGCGTCGCTCGATCTCCCGCATCGTCTCGCCGCCCTCGCCGATCAGGGCGCCGATCCGGTCCTGCGGGACCGTCACGTGCTGCATGCGCGAGCTATCCGGCTGCGCGCGACTAAACCCTTCCGTGTCCCTTTAGCCCGTCCCGGCTCAGTCGCCGTCCGGGCGCTCCTCGCCGTTCCCGTCCCCGTGCTCGTCCTTGTCCCCGCCACCGGCCGCCGGCCCGGGCTCGGGCGCGGGGCGTTCGTCGTCCGCCTCGGCGGCCGTGACGTGGGCGTACAGCTCGTCGGCGTCGGCCTCGGCGCCCTGTCGGGCGAAGAAGGCGGTCACGTTCCGGCAGTCCCGTCGGAGGAACTCCCCGGCGTTGCGGTGATGGACCGTCACCGCCTGGCCGAGATCGATCACGTAGAGTGCGCCCTCGTGGACGATGAGGTTGTACTCCGAGAGGTCGCCATGGACCAGCCCGGCGCGGTGGAGCCGGCGCATGTACTCCCGGACGACGGCGTAGGCGGTCTCGGGGTTCTCGACGCGCACCTCGGCCAGCCGGCGGGCCCGGTCCTCGACCAGCCCCACCAGCTCCATCACGAGCACGTTGCGTTCGACCGCGACCGGCGCGGGCACCCGCACCCCCGCGGCCAGCGCCCGGCGGAGGTTGGCGAACTCCTTGCGGGTCCACGCGAGCACGACCTCCTTCTTGTTCGAGCCGATCCCCTCGAACCGGGGGTCGCCGTCGAGATACTCCCGCATCTGGCGGAAGTTCGAGGCGTTGATCCGGTAGATCTTCACCGCCACGTCCCGGCCCTCGCCACCCAGCGCCTCGTAGACGTTCGCCTCCTTGCCCGTCGAGATCGGCCCGCCGAACGCCTCGACGTGGCCGTCCTGGACGAGCTTGTAGATGGCCGCGAAGGTGGCGTCGTCGAAGACCGACTGCTCGACCTTGAACTGGTCGGCGTCTTTCAGCCGCTTGCGAAAGTCGGCGAACTCGCGGTCGCGACGGCGGGCGATCCGGTCGGCCTCCGTGTCCGAGACGTCGAGTGCCTCCCACTCGTCGCCGAAGCTCTCGCCCTCGCCCTCGTCGGGCTCGAGCAGGTCGTAGCGCTCGCGCTCGGCCCCGCCGTCGCCGGTCATGCCGCCGTCCGTATGGCGTCCGGACCGATAAGGGCCGGGCCGGGCGAGCCGATCACCCGATGTGGCCCTCCTCGCGGAGCTGGTCGGCCTCGCTCTTCTCGTAGCGCCAGGCCACGTCGCCTTTCTCGTCCTGCCAGTCCCACGGCTCGACCAGCACGACGTCGTCCTCGCGGATCCAGATGCGCTTTTGCATCCGCCCCGGGATGCGGGCGGTCCGCTCGACCCCGTCCGCACACCGGACCCGGACGCGGTTCGCGCCCAGCATCTCGACCACGACACCGAAGACCTCGCCCTCCTCCGGCATCCGCAGGTCGGGACGGGACTCGTCGTCCTCGCTCATCGTCCCGCGTTCGATCCGGCGCCACATTAAACCCGCCGACGCGACGGCCTACACCGACGACAGCCGCTCGCGCCCCGGCGCGATCAGCCGGTCGAGGTACGTCGCCAGCGCCCCCTTCGCGTCCGCCGGGTGGAGCTCGCCCGACTCGAGATCCGCCGCCAGCGCGTCGTAGCTCGCGTAGCTCAGGTCGCCGCCGTACTCCTCGGGGCGCTCGACGACCACCCGCTCGAAGCGCGGGAAGACGTGGTACTCGAACAGCTGGAGCACCGGGTTCTCGCGCTCGCGGCCCGCCTCGTCGGGCTCGGGCTCGGCCGTCGGCGGGCAGTAGGCCGCCTCGACCTTCCGCTCGATCTCGGCGGTCGAGTCCGACATCGACAGCGAGACGCCCGTCGAGGACGACATCTTGCCCACGCCCGTCGAGAGGTCGGCGATCAGCGGGGTGTGCAGACAGGTCGGCGCCGCGTGGCCGATCGACGGGAGCACGTCGCGCGCGAGCATGTGGACCTTGCGCTGTTCCATCCCCCCGACCGCGAGGTCGAGATCGAGCCACTCGACGTCGAGCGCCTGCATCAGCGGGTAGACGGCCTGTGCGACCGTCGCCGCCCCGTCGCCGGCGATCTCGCTCATCGCGCGCTCGGCCCGCGAGAGCGTCGTCTCGAGCTCCAGGGCGTGGAGATCGAGGGCGTACTCGCGGTCGAACTGGAACTCCGAGCCGTAGCGAAACTCCGTCCGCGCCTCGTCCAGCCCGTAGGCCAGAAAGCCCGCGCGCATGCGTTCTGCCGTCTCGCGGATCTCCTCGAACGTCCCCTTCCCGTTGAGGTAGGCGTGGACATCGGCCAGCAGGACGACCACCTCGAAGCCCGACTCCTGGAGGTCGATCAGCTTGTTCGCCGTGAGCATGTGCCCGACGTGGAGGACGCCCGACGGCTCGTAGCCGACGTACGCCCGCCGGCCCTCGGGATCGTCGGCCAGCGCCCGGACCTCCGTCTCCGTGACCACCTCGACCGCGTTCCGGGTGATCCGCTCGTAGGCGTCCATGGACGCCGGTCGCCCGTTCGCGGCTTACGTCTTCCGAACGTCAGGTCCCCGGGAGGATGTCCGACAGCGCCGCCCCGATCGCCATCGGCACGAACGCGACGGCACAGGTCGCGACCGCGACCCCGGGCCGCGCCCAGTCGACCCGCCCCCAGAGGGTCAGGAGCGCGACCGCCGTCAGCGCCGCCACACAGACCACCCCCACCAGCCGCCGCGACACCACCCCGAACAGCGGCTCGCGCACCCGCACGTCCTGGAGCTCCGAGACGTAGCGGATCCCGACCACGACCGCGACCGCCGCGACAAGCGTCGCCTCGACCGCCAGCGGCCGGGCAGCCAGGTGCGCGCCCACCTCGCCCGTACCCCCCTCGACCGCCTCGCGCACCTGCTCGCGCTCGGCCGGCGTGTCGGTCAGCTCCTCGAGCTCGACGAGCAGGTCGGCGATCCGCTCGGCGTCCGGGGCCGGTCCGTCGGCCGGGGGCTCGGCGGCGTCTGTCACGTCCGTCTCCCCGGGGGCGAGCCACAAACCACCTCCGGCGGTCGGGCCCCACTCAAACGCCCGATTACGCCGGGAGGGACGGCTCGAATCGGCGGTTAGCGCCGCCATCGCGTCCGGTAACGACGCCGAACCCCGGCCGGTAAACGCCCGCTAACTACACCGATCCACCCCCGAGCGGGGCCGGATCCGTGCCAGGGGACGACACGCCATGACCGACGACGGACTGGACGTCTCGCGACGCGAGGCCCTCGCCGCGCTGGGGACGGTCGGTGCGGCCTCCGCCGGTGCCGGGCTCGGCACCACGACGCTGTTGGGCGACCGCGAGCGGTTCGGGAACGACCGCCTCGCCGCGGGGACGCTCGATCTGCGCGTCGGGCTCGTAGAGCGGTACGCGAACTGGTCGGCCGACGGGGCGGCGGGCCCTCCCGTCTCGCTCCCCGCCGGCGGGACGACCGACCGGCGCGCGGTCGGGCTCCCGACACAGACCGCGGTCGGTGACTCGCCGCTGGTCGCGCTGGCGAACGCGACGGCGGCCGGGGCGTTTCTCGACCGGACCGCCGGCGAGCGCCCGGACCCGGGCGACGGGACGGCCGACCGCGTCCCCGCCGGCTTCGACCCCGTGGCCGCCCGGGGGCTCGACGAGCCCTGCGACGCCGACCTGCTCGCCGCCGGCGTCGACCGGCCGGCGATCCGACTCTCGGACGTCGAGCCGGGCGATTTCGGCCTCGTCACCGTCTCGTTCGCGCTCTGTGACGCGCCGGGCTACGTCCGGGCGGTCGGTCGCCTGACCGACGCGACCGAGGGCGGCCTGACCGAGCCGGAGGCCACGGCCCCGGCGGAGGGAGACGGCGTCGAGCTCCTGGACGCGGTCCGGACCGCCCTCTGGATCGACGACGGCGACGGCCTCCAGGACGCCGACGAGTCGCTCGTGTTCGCCGGCCGGCTCCGCGAGACCCTGGCCGCGCTCGCCGACGGGACCGGCCCGGGGCTGCTCCTGCCCGGCGACCGCCCGGCCCGGGCGGCCGGCGGTCGTGGCGGGCGCTGTTTCGCCGCCGAGACGGTCCACGCGCTCACGCTCGCGTGGTGGCTGCCGACGGACGCGACGAACGCGGTCCAGACCGACGCCGTGGCGTTCGACCTCGGTCTCTACGCCGAGCAGTGCCGGCACAACGCCGCCGAGGGAGGGGCCGGCGTCTCGCCGGTCCGGCTCCGGGCCGGCGCGCCCGTCGGCGGGGCCTTCTTCGGCTCGGCGGTCGCGCTGGACGGCGACCGGCTCGTCGTCGCCGCCGACGGCGAGGGGCCGGGGGCGCTCTACGTCTTCGACCGGGCCGACGGCTGGCGGCGGACGGCCCGGCTCGCCCCCGCCGACGGGGCCGACGACCTCCTGGGCGAGTCCGTCGCGCTGGACGGCGACCGGATCGTCGCGGGCGCGACCGGCGACGACGGCGGCGGCCGGAACGCGGGGGCGGCCCACGTCCTCGACCGCCGGACCGAGGGCTGGCGGCGGACGGCCCGGCTGACCGCGCCCACCCCCGGTCCGGGCGACTCGTTCGGACAGGCGGTCGCGGTGGCTGGCGACCGGATCCTCGTCGGGGCCGACGGCGTCGGCGCGAACGGTCCCGAGTCCGGCGTCGCGTACGTCTTCGAGCGGGAGACGGCGGGCTGGCGCCGGACCGCCACCCTCGCGCCCGCCGACGGCGCCGCCGGCGACTACTTCGGGAGCCGGCTCGTGCTGGCCGACGGCGGCGAGACCGCGGTGATCGGGGCCTACGGCGCGGCCGGGGACGCCGGCGCCGCCTACGTCTTCGAGCGGGGGCCGGCGGGCTGGCGCGAGCGGGCGCGTCTCGCGGCGCCGGCCCCGACCCCGGGTGACCGCCTCGGCGCGGCGCTGGCGGTCGACGACCGGACGATCCTGGTCGGCGTCCCGGGCACCGACGACACGTACGCGGGCGCCGCCTACGCCTTCCCCCGACCCGTCACGGCCGGCGACGCGCCCGCGCCGACCCGGCTCGCCCCGCCGGAGCCGACGCCCGGCGCGTTCTTCGGCTGGGCGGTCGCCCTCGCCGGCGGGGCGGCCGTCGTCGGCGCGTACGGCACCGACGCGGCGGGCGCGCGGAGCGGCGCGGCCTACCGCTTCGCCCGCGACGACGGCGCGTGGACGCGGCGGGGGCGACTCGACCCGCCCGGCCGGGCCGCCGGCGACCGCTTTGGCGTGACCGCCGACGCCGACCCGGGCACCGGTCGGCTGGCCGTCGCGGCCGACGGCGACGCCACGCCCGCGGGCGTCCCCGAGGCGGGCGCGGTCTACGTCTTCGGTCCGGGGGGTGGCCGGTGACCGACCGCCGCCCGCTCTCGCCCGCCGGCGCGGCCACGGTCGCGGTCGCGCTGCTCGCGGTCACGAGCGCGGCCCTCGCGCCGGTCCCGCCGGGGGAACTCGAACTCGGGCTCCCGACGGGGCCGGACCGCGGCGTCCCCGGCGAGTACGCCGAACTCGAGGTCGAGGCGCCGGGGACGGTCGCGCTGGAGGCGGCGCGTGGACGCGAGGGGGGTCGCGTCGACGCGACCGACGCGGACGGCGACGGCGAGGTCGAACTCGTCCTCGACGGCGCGGCCGGGACCGACCGCCGGATCGTGGCGCGATCGGTCGTCGCGGTCACCAACCGCGGGCCGACACCGACCGCGGTGGCGCTCGACGCGCCGGGCCGGGCCGTCTCGTTCGTCGGCCGTGTCGGCCCGCGGGTGACGAGCTTCACGACCGAGGACGCGCTCGTGCTCCGGCCCGGCGCGACGATGACCGTCGGCGTCGTCGTGCGGGCCGCCGCCGCCGCCGACGACCTCCCGGCCGCCGTGACGGTCCGGGCCGATCCGGCCGACGCCGGGGCCGCACCCGGGGTGGCGGGCGGCGGCGCGGGGATCGAGGTGCCGGCGCGGACGATGTCGCCCACGCCGACGCCGACGGCGACCCCGACACCCACCCCGACGCCGACGCCGACAGAGCGCCCGCCAGACGAACCGACGGCGACGCCGACGCCGACGCCCACGCCCACCCCGACGCCGACACCGACGCCCACACCCACCCCGACGCCGACACCGACGCCCACACCCACGCCCACCCCGACGCCCGAGCCCCCGGACGACGGCGTCGACACGGACGGCGACGGGCTGGACGACGCCCGGGAGGCCGAGCTCGGCACCGACCCGACGGCGGTCGACA
>CAZMLQ010000123.1:0-6972 GCA_964567195.1 uncultured Haloferacaceae archaeon
GGGCGCGACCATCCCCGCCGACGCCCGCGAGGAGTTTCTCGACGCCGCCGACGCCGTGGTCGCCGACCAGCTCTGAGCCGGCGGGCTCGCGCGGGCTCGACCGATCCGCTCGCGCCGGACATCCCGGGCTCGTAAACCGTACGTCGCGATATCGAACTTCCGGTCGCCCGCTCCGCGGCGGCCGGCCCCGTCGGGGCGGACCCGGCCGACGCCGACGCGACGGTCGCTGGCGGACGTGCGGCCCTGGCGGAGCCGTGGGCGGCGAATCCCGATCGGGCGCGTGTGATCCGTCGGGAGGACCGACCGAGGCGTGGCGTCGTCCCGTTGGCGTCGCCGTCGCCCCCGCCGGCGCGCCGGGGGTCGACCGGCGGCGTGGGTCGGGACGGACGGTCGCGTGCGTGTGCTCGTCGAGCGGCGTCGACCGACCCGCTCCGCCACAGGCGGCGCCAGACCGCGTCTCGCCGACCACGGCGGGGGCGCTCGACCGAGAGCGGAGAGCGAAACCGGGACCGACCGCCATCGCGTTCCGTATCGCGACGTACGATTTATCGAGCCGCCGTCCGGAGACGGCTCGTCGCGGTCGGCTGTCCCGCGCTCCGACGGCCCCTCGGACGGAGCACACGCGTCGGGAGTTCTGCGGCGAGAGAGACGGTGAGCCGGTCCTCGGGGGCCGTACACCGCGTGTCGCGATACGGAACCGACCACGCCGCGGGACGACCGCGTAGCGACACGCGCGGACCGTCGCGGGCGGGCGGAGCCGAGCCCCGGCTCGGGTCACCCGGTCATCGCCGGGGGCGCGGCCGCCGGGCGACCCGGCTCAGAGGTCGAACTCGGCGCCACAGTCCGGACAGCGCAGCCCGAAGCCCTCACCCTCGTCGAGAGGGACGGCCGCGAGCGCGTCGGCGCCACAGCTCTCACAGGGCCCGGGGATCCGGACGTCGGTGCTGTCACGGGGGGCACCCGGCGCGAGCGCGATCAGCCGGTCCTCGCCCGCGTTGTGGCCCCGCTGGTACTCGCCGGGGGCGAACCGGATCGCCTCGCCCGCCTCGACCCTCACCGTCCGGGGCTCGGCGGTCGGATCGGGTGCCGTCTCGAAGGTCGCGACGCCCTCGAGCACGTAGAACAGCTCCTCCTGATCCTCGTGGGCGTGGAGCCCGCCGGAGAACGCCTCGCCCGGGGCGAGCGCGTAGCGGTTGATCGCCAGCCCGGTCGCCCCGAGTGGCTCGGTCAGCCCGCGGCGGTCGAGGTCGCCCCCCGCCGGCGCGGCCGGCGCCGTCGACGGATACCGTCTCCACGGGACCGAATCGGCCACAGCGGGTATGTCCCGGGGCGCCGGTGGCGACCGGCCCGCTCTTGTGGGGCCACGCCCAACGGCCGGCGTGACCGAATTCGATCCCGAGCGCTTCGAGGACAAGTACGAGCAGTACTTCCCGGAGCTCCAGCGCGCCTACCGCGACGCCTTCGAGACGATGAGCGGGCGGGCCGACTCGGAGCTCGTCCACGCCATCGACCAGCAGGTGCTCGCGGAGTCCGAGCCGTTCTACGAGGACGGCCGGTTCGTCGTCGAACTGCCCGCCGACGCGGCCGACCGGGTGACCGCGGTCGAGGTCGACGAGGAGACCCTGTCGGCGACGCTGGAGCGGTTCGTCGCCGAGATCGAGCGCGAGCTCCACCGGGTCTTCGGGGTCGAACGCCCGGAGACCGAAGGTTGAAGCCCGGCGGCCGCGAACGTGGGGGTATGAGCACGGACGCCGAGACGGGCGAGGACGACCTGCGCGAGCGCATCACCAACTTCCTGCGCCGGAACTTCCCCCAGATCCAGATGCACGGCGGCAGCGCGGCGATCCAGGGGCTCGACCGCGAGACCGGCGAGGTACACATCCAGCTGGGCGGCGCCTGCTCGGGCTGTGGCATCTCCCCGATGACCATCCAGGCGATCAAGAGCCGGATGGTCAAGGAGATCCCCGAGATCACCCAGGTCCACGCCGACACGGGCATGGGCGACGGCGGCGGAATGGGCGGCATGGGCGGTGCGAGCCCCTCGTTCCCCGGCGAGTCGAGCGACGAGGGCCCCGACGACGAGGGGCCGCAGGCGCCGTTCTGAGCTGAGAGCGCCGGCGGGCGAGAACGCGGGCTTTATTCTCGCCGCGCGGGCAACTGAGGCCCATGAGCGACGACGCCGGCGGCGGGGCCGAGAACGTCCTCCTGGTCGTGATGGACACCGTCCGGAAGGACCACCTCACGCCGTACGGCTACGATCGGCCGACCACGCCCGAACTCGGCGCGTTCGCCGAGTCGGCGGCGGTGTTCGAGCAGGCGGTGGCGCCGGCGCCGTGGACCCTGCCGGTCCACGCCTCGCTGTTCACCGGGACCTACCCGAGCGAGCACGGCGCCGACCAGGAGACCCCCTACCTGGAGGGGATGACGACGCTCGCGGAGACGCTCTCGGCGGCGGGCTACGAGACGGCCTGTTACTCCTCGAACGCCTGGATCACGCCCTACACCCGGCTCACCGCCGGCTTCGACGACCAGGACAACTTCTTCCAGGTGATGCCCGCCGACCTGCTCTCGGGCCCGCTCGCGCGGGCCTGGCAGACGATGAACGACAGCGACGCGCTCCGGGCGGTCGCCGATAAGCTCGTCTCGCTCGGCAACGTCGCCCACGAGTATCTCGCCGGCGGCGAGGGCTCGGACTCGAAGACGCCGGCGATCGTCGACCGGACCGCCGAGTTCGCCGCGGGCGCCGACGGCGGCTGGTTCGCGTTCGTCAACCTGATGGACGCCCACCTGCCCTACCACCCGCCCGAGGAGTACGCCGCCGAGTTCGCCCCCGGCGCCGACGCCGACGCCGTCTGTCAGAACTCGAAGGAGTACAACTCGGGCGCACGCGCCATCGACGCCGACGAGTGGGCCGACATCCGCGGGCTGTACGACGCCGAGATCGCCCACGTCGACGCCGAACTGGGCCGGCTGTTCGACCGGCTGCGCGCGGCCGGCGAGTGGGAGGAGACCCTCGTGATCGTCTGTGCCGACCACGGCGAGCTCCACGGCGAACACGAGCTCTACGGCCACGAGTTCTGTCTCTACGATCCGCTGGTGAACGTCCCGCTCGTGATCGACGGGCCGGGGATCGAGGCCGGCCGCCACGAGGAGACCGTCGAGCTCGTCGATCTCTACCACACGGTGCTGGACGCGCTCGGCGTCGCGGGCGGCGAGCCCGCGGGGCCGGACGAGCGGGCGGTCGCGCTCGATCGCGACCGGTCGATCGCGAGCGGGACCTACCGCGAGTTCCCGGCCGCGCCCGACCCCGACGAGCCGGGCGGTCCGGGCAAGCGCGGCGGGGGAGCCTACGGCTTTGTCGAGTACTCCCGGCCGGTGGTCGAGCTCACCCAGCTAGAGGAGAAGGCCGCGGCCGCGGGGATCGAGCTCTCGGAGGACTCGCGGTTCTACGCCCGGATGCGCGCCGCCCGCCGCCCGGACGCGAAGTACGTCCGGATCGACCGGATCCCCGACGAGGCCTACCGGCTCGACGACGATCCGGGCGAGCGCGAGAACCGCGCCGGCGGCGACGACGACCGGATCGCCGCGACCGAGCGCGCGCTCGCCGGCTTCGAGCGCACCGTCGGCGGCGCGTGGACCGGGGCCGCCGACGGCCCGGTCGACGACGACGCCGTCGCCGAGATGGACGCCGACGCCCGCGAGCGCCTGCGCGATCTGGGCTACCTGGAGTAGCCGGCGGCGGGGCTACCTGGAGTAGCCGGCGGCGGGGCTACCCGACGTGGCCCGGGCTAGTCCTCCGCCCAGTAGTACAGCTCCTCGCGGGGCGCGCCACAGCTGGGACACTCCGGCGGGAGGTCGCCCTCGAGCGAGCCCATCTCGCCACAGTCCCAGCAGCGCCACATCACGTAGGCCTTGCCGAACAGGTCGCGGGCCCGCGAGAGCGTCAGCCGGCCGACCGCGCCCCCGGCGCGGACGTAGAAGCCGTCGTCGTCGAGCCCCCGCACCCGGCCGATCTCGGTGCCGTTCTCGTCGTAGATCGCCTGGCCGACCTCGACGTCGGCCAGCGTCTCCCGCTCCTCCGATCCTGACTCGGACATGCGCCGTCTACGCACCGCGCGGGCAAACCGTCGTCGCCGGTTCCCGTCGGCGGGCACGCTGTCGGCGGACACGCTGTCGGCGGGGGCGCGCTACATGAAGTCCGCGATGCCGCTCTGTCTGTTCGTGTCGTCCTCGAAGGTGCGCTCGATCGAACGCTCGAGGATCTCGAGACGCTGGACGGTGTACTCCCGGCAGCCGTACTCGCGGGCCACCTCCAGCGCGGTGTCCATGTACTTCTCGACCGAGCCGCGGTGGACGGTGAGGGTGACCCGCCCGCCACACTCGCGGCAGTCGCCCGTCAGCGGCGCGCGGCGGTAGGAGGTGCCACAGTCCAGACAGCGGGTCTCCTGGCGCGAGAACGCCCGGAGGTTGCCGATCAGGTCCGGCAGGAAGTGGTACTCGATGATCCGCTCGGCCACGTCGGTCTCGGCGACCGCCCGGAGCGTCCGCGCCAGCGCCAGCTGGGCGTCGGTCTTCTCGGTCATACTCCCGAGGGTCTTGTACGCCGACAGCGCCGGCCCCAGCGCGAGGTCGGCCGTGTCGTGGGTGTGAGCGAAGCCGCGGTACTGGTCGGGCTCGCCGAGCGAGTCGCCCGCCAGCTCGATCGCGACCGTCTCGGGGTCGGCCATCTCCCGGGTGGCCTCGTAGAACGACCGCGGGTAGCGCTCGACCACGTCGACGTTGTGGGCCTCGTCGTCGATCTCGGCCGGATCGATCCGCGAGGACATCACCAGCGGCGCGTCCATCCGCCCGCCCCGCCGGTCGGGGAGGTAGTCGGTCGAGAAGTTGAGCAGCCCGTCGAGCAACAGCATCACGCAGTCCTCGTCGCCGTCGCAGTTCCGGCGCTTGGCCGCGTGGAAGTACGGGTGGGCGTAGCCGACGGCGGCGTCGGTGAACCCGACCACCCGCCCGACGACGGCCGCGGAGGTGTGTGGCGCCATCCCGAAGACGAGCTCGCCCACCAGATCGTCGCGCTCGGTGACCTCGTAGAAGGCCGGCAAGTCGTAGAACTCGGTCAGCAGGTCGTCGACGAAGTCGGCGGTCCGGAGCATGTGCTCGGCCGCCCCCTCCGAGAGCACGACGTCTTGCACCCGGAGTTCGACGAGCTGGTCGTCGAAGCGCAGCGGCTCGCCGTCCACGTCGGTCCGGTAGCCGAGCTCGCGAAAGCGGTCGGCGTCGACGCCGAGTTCGGCGGGCCGGACCGACGTGACGGGCAGGTCGGTCATGTCGTAGCGGACGGTGCCGTCTTTGAACGCCGAGACGCCGTTTTTCGCGCGGAGGATCCCCTTCTCGATCGGCTCGGGGGTCTTGTGCGCCGAGGAGAGTCCGCGGACGCCTTTCAGCACGTCGAAGGCCGTCTCGCGGACGCCGACGTTCTCGAGCGCCTCCCGGTAGCGCTCGCCCAGCGCGAGTTCCCACTCGTCGACGCTCGTGGCGTCGCGGTCACAGCGGTCACAGTGGACCCGACCGGACTCGTCGGGCCGGACGACCGAGCCACAGGAGCCACACTCGTAGCGGGGCTCGGTGTGGGCACCACAGTCCGGACAGCGGGTGCGGTAGTCCTCGCGGCCACAGTCCGGACAGCGCCGGCGGCCGAGGTCGACCGACAGCATCTCGCCCGCCGGACCGTCTGTGGAGCCGGCGGCGGCGGACAGATCGCGCTGGGGGCCGCCGGGCTCGCCCACCGGGAAGAGGGCGTGGACGGCCGGCGAGAGCTCGCGCGACTCGGACTTCTCGGGCCGGCCCATCCGCGCCCCGACCCGGGTCGGCGCGCGCTCGCGGAGCCCGAAAGGCGCGACGGCGTCGGCCGCGCGGACGGCGTTCGCGCCGTCGTCGTGCTCGCGGGCGGCGGCCGGGAGGTCGGCGAGCGTCCACGACCGTGTCAGGTCGGCGTCGAGCCCGAGCGAGCGCACCAGCGCGCGCGCGTCGGGGATCCGGAGTTCGCCGTCGACCCGGCGGTGCTCGACGAGCAGACGCTCCAGCGTCCGGCCGACGGTCCCGTCGCCGTGGTCGGCGTCGAGCACGAGCGTGGGCGCCGTGGACGCGGCCGCGGCCGGACCGTCGAGGGTCCGGCCGCCGTCGGTCGCGCCGTCAATCAGGCGGCCGTCGGCGGCGGCGGCCGCGAGCGCGTCGAACGCCGCGACCGAGATGTCGTGCCAGAGGTAGGTGTAGGCCGGGTGGAGCGGGGCGTCGTACTCGATCGCCCACGCGAGCGCGCGCTCGGCGTCGGGGTCCGCGAGGTCGACGTGGGGATCGTCGTCGAGCGCGCGGACGTCGGCGTCGGTGGCCTCGAACTCGTGGCGCCACCACTCGACGGTGTAGGAGGCGGGCGCGAGCGGGCGGTTGTTCTCGACGAACTCGCCGAAGTTGACGAGATACTCGCCCAGATCGAGCACCTCGTCGATCCCGTTGCGAAGCTCGAGCGCGGTCTCGGGGTCGTCGATCCGGCGGACGGTACCATCGGCGAGACGGACGGTCGGCCCCTCGATCGAGTCGACGGGCACGACCCCGGCCGCCTTGCCCGGTCGCTCGGTCTTGAGCTGGGTGCCGGTGGCGAGGAAGTCGTCGACGACGTGCATCGTCGCGGGGTGGACGCCGGCGGTGGCGAAGCCGTGGTTGCGGGCGCGACCGTAGCGCAGCCGGAAGCCGCCGGGCTCGCTCGGATGGCCGAACACCGGCCGCCCGGCGATCAGATCCTGGAGGAACTTCTTCGAGGGCTCGGGACGAGGAGGGCCGTCGTCGGCCGCGTCCCCGGCGGCGGTCTCGTCGCCGTCGTCGGCCGCGTCCCCGGCGGCGGTCGTGTCGCCGACGGTCCCGTCGATCAGGTCGCTCAGCCAGGGCCAGTCCACCTCGTCGAGATCACGGGTGTAACGC
>CAZMLQ010000124.1:0-2684 GCA_964567195.1 uncultured Haloferacaceae archaeon
TCGGCCTCGAGCGCGAGCGCGGCCAGCAGCGCCTCGAGCTGGACCTGCTCGTTGGCGCCGGCGGTGATCCGGTAGTCGGCCTCGCCGAGGCGCTCCATCAGCCTGACGACCCGGCGGTCGTCGAGGTCGAACTCCCAGACCGAGCGGTGGAGCTGGTCGATCACGTCGCCCCCGGCCATCCCCACGTCGGTCAGCAGGTCGTCGAGTCGGCTCCGGGCCCGGGGGAAATCGCCCGCCACGGCCGCCTCGATCATCGACTCGATCTCCTCGGGCCGGGCGGTCGCGGTCACCCGGTAGACGGCCGCCTCGTCGACCGTCTCGCCGGTCGTGGCCGCCGCCTGGAGCGCGTTGATCCCCCGGCGCATGTCCCCGCCGGCGGCGTAGACCAGCGCCTCGACCCCGTCGTCGGTCACGTCGATCCCCTCGGCGCCGGCGATCTCGCGGAGCTGTCCGGCCACCGCCTCGTCGGCGAGTGGCGAGAACCGAAAGACCGCACACCGCGACTGGATCGGGTCGATGATGCGCGAGGAGTAGTTACACGAGAGCACGAACCGGGTGTTGTCCGAGAACTGCTCCATCGTCCGCCGGAGCGCTGACTGGGCGTCGTCGGTCAGCGAGTCGGCCTCGTCGAGGAAGATGATCCGGTGGTCGAAGCCGCCGAACGAGGAGCGGGCAAAGCCCTTGATCCGGTCGCGAACCACGTCGATCCCCCGCTCGTCCGAGGCGTTCAGCTCGAGGAAGTTGTCGCGCCACGCCTCGCCGTAGACCTCGCGGGCGACGGCGGTGGCACAGGTGGTCTTGCCCACGCCCGCCGGGCCGGCGAACAGAAGATGGGGCAGGTCGTCGCGGTCGACGTAGCTGCGCAGCCGCTCGACGATGTCGGTCTGGCCGTGGACGTCCGCGAGGGTCCGGGGGCGGTACTTCTCGATCCAGATCTCCCGGCCCGTCGCCTCAGACTCCCCGTCCGCGGCCTCGCGCTCGGCCTCGCTCATGTCCGGACGTGGGGGACCGCCGTCAATAAACCACCCGAGAGCCGGCGCGACCGACGGAGTTAGGCCGGTCGCCGACCGAGCGGGCCCGTGACGCGCCGGATCACCGTCGCCGTCGTCGGCGGGGCGGAGCGGTCGGTCACCGTCGCGGACGAGCCCACCTACGGCGATCTGGTCCGTGCGGTCGGGCTCCGGCCGGCCGAGGCGACCGCACTCGTCGAGGACCGTCCCGTCGCCGCCGACAGCCCCGTTCCCGACGACGCCGACCGGGTGCGGGTGCTCAGGCTGGTCCGTGGCGGCGGGCCGTCGGTCCGCGCAACCGACTTGATCTCGGCCGACCGAACGGAACCGTGAGCACCGACGCCCTCGGGTTCGAACTGCCGAACGTCGGGGCCGGCCCCGACCCGTTCTCGCTCGCGGACGCCGAGGCCGACCTCGTCGTCCTGCTCTTCCAGCGCGACTACCACTGCACCAACTGCCGCGAGCAGGTCCGGGCCGTCGCCGACCGCTACGACGAGTTCCGGGCGCTCGGCGCCGCCGTCGTCTCGGTCCTGCCCGAGCCCGCCGACCGCGCCCGCGGCTGGGCCGACCCCCCGTTCCCGCTGCTGGCCGACGACGGCGGGCGGGTCGGCGACCGCTACGACCAGCCCGTCCGGTTCGGGGCACTCGGGCGTCTCCACGACCTCGTCGGTCGGATGCCCGAGGCGGTGGTGATCGACCGCCGGGGCGACGAGCCCCGCCTCGCCTGGAGTCACCGCGGCACGAGCCCGTGGGACCGCCCGTCGGTCGACGACCTGCTCGCCGTCCTCGGCGATCTGCGCGCCGACGACGCCGACCCCGACGGACGCCGGGGGTCGTGACGGGGCTGGCGCGCGCACCCGAGCCGCCGGCGGCCGTGACCGTCCGACCGGCCCGCGCCGGCGACGGGGAGGGCCTCGCGCGGGTGATCGAGGGGGCGCTCCTGGCGGTCGAGCCCGGGACGGTCCGGGCGGCGGTCGGGGACGACGCCGACCGCCACGCCCGCGTCGCGCTGGTCGGGGGCGTCGTCGTGGGCGGGCTGGTCCGGACGGGCGAGCGGGTCGAGGCGGTCGCGGTCGCCCCGTCCCGGCGGGGGCAGGGGGTGGGAACCGCGCTGGTCGCGGGGGCGCTCGATGCCGCGGGCCGTCTGACCGCCCGGTTCGATCCCCGGGTGCGGGGCTTCTACGAGGCGCTCGGCTTCACGATCGAGCGCGACGGCACGCGGTGTCGGGGGACGATCAGGGGATGAACGGGGCGACCAGCTCCCGGCCGGCCTCGAGCAGGGCGGCGAGGCGGTCGTCGTCGTCGGCCTCGGCGTAGAGGCGGAGCTTCGGCTCGGTGCCCGAGGGCCGGACCAGCAGCCACGAGCCGTCCGCGAGCGCGAGCTTGAACCCGTCCGTGGTCGTCGTGTCGACGACGGCACGGCCGGCGACCGTCCCGGGGAGCGCGTCGGCCAGGTCGTCGAGCACGGCCGGTTTGGCGTCGTCCGGGCAGTCGAGGCTGACCTTCCCGGTCGCCGGCCGGCCGTGGACGTCGCCGATCCGGTCGAGGCGGTCGTCGAGTGGCTCCTCGACCGCCGCGGCCGCGACCAGCAGGGCACCGAGCACGCCGTCCTTGTTTCGGGGGCGACCACGGACGGCGTAGCCCCCCGACTCCTCGCCGCCGACGAGCGCGTCG
>CAZMLQ010000124.1:2694-6943 GCA_964567195.1 uncultured Haloferacaceae archaeon
AGCGCGTCCGTCTCGGCCATCGCCTCGGCGACCCACTTGAACCCCACCGCGGTCTCGACCGTCGCCGCGCCGTGGGCGGCCGCGATCCGGTCGATCAGCGCGGTGGTCGAGACGGTCCGGACCGCCGGGCCGGTCGCGTCGGCGAGGAGGTGATCGTACAGCAGCGCGAACGTCGCGTTGCCGTCGAGCACCCCCCGCTCGGGGGTGACCACGACCAGCCGGTCGGCGTCGCCGTCGTTCGCCAGCCCGAGCGCCGCCTCGCCGGCCCGGACGGTCTCGGCCAGCGCGTCGAGGGTCTCGGCCGAGGGGTTCGGCGCGGCGCCGCCGAAGCTCGGATCGCGCCCGCAGCGGCGGCGCTCGACCCTCGCGCCCGCCCGGGTCAACAGCTCGTCGGTCACCCCCCGGCCGCTACCGTGGAGGGCGTCGTAGGCGACGACCAGCCCGTCGAGATCACACCCGACGAACGCGAGCGCGTCGTCGAGGTACGGCCCGATCAGGTCGGCGCGGACGACGCGCCCGCCGTCGGCGCTCGGACACCGGCCGAGCCGGTCGGCGACCGCGTCGGTCGCCTCGGGAAGCGCGGGCGCGCCCGCGGGACCGAGCAGCTTCACCCCGTTGTAGCTGGGCGGGTTGTGCGAGGCGGTGATCGTTAGCGCGCCGGCGGCGTCGCGCTCGCGCACGCCCCAGGCGAGCGCCGGCGTCGGGAGGTCTCGCGTCGCGAGCACCGCCTCGCGGCCGGCGGCCGCGAGCGCCTCGGCCAGCGCCGCCGCGAGCGCCGGCGAGCGCTCGCGGGCGTCGTAGCCGACCAGCACCGGTCCCGCGAGCCCGGCGTCGTCGAGGTGGGCGGCGACGGCCCGGCCGACCGCACGCACCCGTGGCTCGGTGAACTCGGGGAGAGGCGCCCGCCAGCCGTCGGTGCCGAACGCGATCGGGTCGAGGTCGGCGTCTCCGTCCATGGGCCCGACGACGGCGGGCGAGGGCAAAACTCCGGGGGCTCAGACCACGTGGTCGTCGACCAGCCGCTCCTTGGCCGTGCGCGAGAGCGACTTGAGCTCGTGCTCGCGCCGGGTCGCCAGCGACCGGGTCTCGTAGGCCTCGCGGTGGACCAGCCGGACGGGCGTCCGGCCACGGGTGTACGTGGCCCCCCCGCCCGCGTCGTGCTCGGCGACGCGGCGTGGCACGTCCGTGGTGTAGCCGGTGTAGAGGCTGCCGTCGGCACACTCGATCACGTAGACGTGGTGCATCGAGATGGGGTGGGCGCTGGGGCCCAAAAAACCCGCCGTGGGGCAGACCCGGACGGCTTCGCGTGGTGGTGTGGTGTGTGGGCGCGGCGCCCGTTCCGTCGGATCTCAGCTCTCGCGGGACCGGTCCCGGGCGACCTCGGCGATGCCGGCGTTGGCCGAACAGCTCGGGCAGGCCATCAGCCGCCCGCGCTCGTCGGCGAACACCCGCGCGAAGCCCTCCGAGACGTGTGCCCCGCAGTGGTCACAGCTTGGCATTGGTTCCGACCGGCGCCTCACCGGTGCCGGTAGCGGATCAGACGCGGGGGAGGGACTTAGTTCCTCGCGCGCGTGCGCGCGAGTCCCACGTCCGTCCAGCGTCGCGTCGACGCCCGGACGCGCGTCCAGGGGTCGGCCGATCGAGTCCACGAACCACACACAGACGGCGTGAGGGCGCGCGGACGGGGCGGGGGATATAAAGCCTTGGGGCCGAACGGACGATTTCGGGGGCTGGGGCGGCGGATGAGGCCGATTTGGGAAATCTTATTAATAAGGCGGCGGAACGGACGGGCGCATGGCAGATCTCATCGTCAAGGCCGCCGTCAAGGAGGCGCTCCAGGACAAGAACGTCGCATCGGACTTCTACGACGCGCTCGACGAGGAGGTCGCCGAACTCCTCTCGGACGCCGCCCGCCGCGCCGAGGAGAACGACCGCAAGACCGTCCAGCCCCGCGACCTGTAGGCTCGTCAGGGTGTCAGGACGTCGACCCCGTCGGCCCGACCGACGTGGACGGCGTCCGCCAGCCCGACGAACAGCCCGTGTTCGACGACGCCCGGCACCGCCGCCAGCCGCGCCGCCAGCCGGGTCGGCTCCGCGACCGTCCCGAACGCGCAGTCGACGACCAGATCCCCGTCGTCGGTCACGACGGGGCCGTCCTTTCGCTCGGCGGCCCGGAGGCTCGGCTCGCCGCCCGCCTCGCGGATCCGGCGCTCGACCGCCGCGACCGCGTCGGGCCGGACCGCGACCGGCACCGGCCGGTCGAGTTCGGCCGCGAGCTTCGTCGGATCGACGACGACCACGAACCGGTCGGCCGCGGCGTCGACCACCTTCTCGCGGGCGTGGGCCGCCCCGCCGCCTTTCACCAGCGCCGCGCCGTCGCCGGCCACCTGGTCCGCGCCGTCGATCGCCAGGTCGGGAAGCGCCTCGTCCAGCCCCGTCAGGGGGAGGCCGACCCCGCGCGCGAGCGCCCGCGTCCCGTGCGAGGTGGGGATCCCCCGGACGTCGAGGCCCGCGTCGACCCGCCGGCCGAGCGCCCGGACGGCGTGGGCCGCGGTCGAGCCCGTACCGAGGCCGACCACGTCGCCGTCGGTCACCAGGTCGGCCGCCGACTCGCCCGCCCGTCGCTTCGCGGCCGCCGTCCCCTCCGCCGACTTCATACCCAACACGGGGCGGCGCTCCGGACATAAGTTCGGGGGACGGACCCGGCGTGGGCCCGCCGCCGTCGCCACCACCGCGGGAGCGCCCGACGGACACGACCGAGCGGATCGCGTTCCACCGACGCGGGACCGGTCCGACGAACCGTAACCTGGATTGTCGCCGAGCGCCCAGGGCCGGCGATGAGCGACGCCGGACTCCCCCGGCGGGAGCTGTTGCGGATCGCGGTCGCGCTCGGAGGCGCGGGCGCGCTGAGCGCCTGTCTCGAGCGGGCGGGCGACGAGCCGGCCCCGGCCGGCGATCCCGACGCGATCCCCGCGCGCCAGCACGCCTGGAACGGGTACGTCCGCCGGGACGAGCACGGCAACACCGAACTGCCGCGCCACCAGGTCCTGCTGTACGTCGAGTTCGACGGCGACGGCCCGCCCGGCGACGCGGCCCGCGAGACGCTCGCGGCGGCGCTCGGGACGCTCGACCGCGCCTACGCCTGGGGGAGCGAGGGGCTGCTCCACTCGGTCGCGTACTCGCGGTCGTACTTCGATCGCTACGACGCGTCGCTCCCCGAGGGGCTGCTCCCCGCCCCCCGGGCGCTCTCGCCGTTCGAGACCCCGACCTTCGACACCCAGGACGCGCTCGTCCACCTCGCGAGCGACCGGGCGGAGGTGGTGCTCGCGGCCGACCGCGCGCTGCGGGGCGAACGCGACCGGCTCAACGGCGAGCCGGTCGCCGCCGCGCTCACCGACGTCGGGCGGATCGACTCGCGCCGGACCGGCTTCGTCGGCGCGGGTCTGCCCGCCGCCAACCAGGACGTGGCGGGTGTGCCCGACTCCCGCCCCGTCCCCGAGGCCTCGCCGCTGTTCATGGGCTTCACCGCGGGCTTCCGGGGCAACCAGGCGACCGAGGAGTACGTCACCCTCGACGAGGGGCCGTTCGCCGGCGGCACGACCAAGGTGGTCTCGAACCTGCGCCAGCGTCTCGACGACTGGTACGGCGAGCAGAGCCACGAGGACCGCGTGGCCGAGATGTTCGGCCCGAGCCACGCCGGGCGGGGCCTCGTCGAGGGGGTCGGCGACGGGCTCGGCGCCGACAGCGGGATCGACCGGTTCGTCGACCGGATCGAGGCCGACGCCCGCGAGCACGGCCGGGTCGGCCACGCACAGAAGGCCGCGCGGGCCAACCGCGACGACGACGGCAACGTCGTGCTCTTGCGTCGTCACTTCGAGTCGACCGACGAGGTGGGCTCGGACCAGCGGGTGGCGAGTCTCCACTTCCCCTCGCTCCAGCGCCGGATCGGCCAGTTCGAGGCCGTCCGGCGCGCGATGAACGGGACGGACCTCACGGAGGTGACGCCCGCGATCCGCCAGCGGGTGAACAACGGCATCCTCGAGTACGTCTTCGTCCGCCGGCGGGGCTACTTTCTGGTCCCGCCGCGACGCCACCGGGCGATGCCGACCCCCGAGCCCGGGGCCTGAGCCGAGCCGAGGCCCGACCGCACCGACCTACCGGAACCGGCCGAACAGCGCGTACTCCTCGTCGGGGTCGTACCGCCGGAAGAGCAGGCTGTTCGACAGCACCGAGACCGACGAGAACGCCA
>CAZMLQ010000125.1:0-6781 GCA_964567195.1 uncultured Haloferacaceae archaeon
ACTCTACGGTTTCGACGGGGTGGTCGGCCGCGAGATCCAGCCCGACCGCCGGCTGGGGACCGAGCTCTCGGACCACGCGACCCGTCACGGCGCGGGCGGGATCTTCCACACCGACGAGCTGCCCGCCTACGGCGTCACCGAGGCCGAGGTCGGGGCGTTGCGCGCGGCGGTCGACGCCGGCCCGACCGACGCGGTCGCGCTCGTGGCCGACGAGCCCGAGACGGCCGCGCTGGCGATCGAGGCGGTCGCCGAGCGCGCCCGGGCCGCGATCGAGGGCGTGCCCGAGGAGACCCGCGGCGCGACCGAGGACGGCACCACCCGCTACCTCCGGCCCCTGCCGGGCGCGGCCCGGATGTACCCCGAGACCGACGTGCCCCCCGTCGAGATCGACGCCGACGGGATCGAGGCGCCCGAGCTCCTGACCGAGCGGGCCGAGCGCTACCGCGACGCCCTCGGGCTGGACGCCGGCCTCGCCGAGCAGGTGGCGTTCTCCGAGCGAATGCCCCTCTTCGAGCGGGCCGTCGAGCGCGGCGTCGACCCGGGCGTCGCCGCCACCGCGCTGGAGTCGACGCTCACCGAGCTCAGACGCGACGGGGTGGCGGTCGACCGCCTCGACGACGAGGCCCTGCTCGGGACGCTCGGGCTCGTCGCCGCGGGCGAGCTCGCGAAGGAGGGGATCGAGGCGGTGCTGACCGAGCTGGCGGCCGACCCGTCGCTCGACCCCGAGACGGCGGTCGAGGCCGCGGGGCTGGGCGGCGTCTCCGAGGCCGAGGTGCGCGAGACCGTGCGCGAGGTGGTCGAGCGACACGCCGAGCAGGTCCGGGCCGAGGGGATGGGGGCGTTCTCAGCGCTGATGGGCGAGTGTATGGGCGCGCTGCGGGGCAAGGCCGACGGCGAGGTGGTCAGCGACGCGCTCAGAGACGAGATCGGTCGGCTCGCGGAGGCCTGACCGGCGGACGCCCGCCCCGGGGTCGTGCCGGCGCCGGCCGGGGTCGGGGGTGCCGACTCAGGTGTCGGTCGCCAGCCGCTCGAGGCCGGCCAGCGCGCCCGCCGCGAGTACGAGGACGACGACCGCGACCACGAGCAGGGTCGAGACGACACTCACCAGCGGATCGAGACTGCCCCGGAGCGAGTTCCACGCCCGGACGGGGACGGTTCGGCTGTCGGGGCTCGACAGGAACAGCGCCATTACGAACTCCTGGAGGCTGACGACGAACGCGACGAGCGCCGCGACGACGAGGCTGGCTCTGACCTCCGGGACGACGACGGCGACGAACGCGCGGGTCGGACGGGCGCCGAGATCGAGCGCCGCCTCGTGGAGCTGCCAGTCGAAGCGTGCGAACGCGGCCTGCATCACCGAGAACGTGAGCGGCGTCGCCCACAGCGAGTGTGCGAGCACGAGCGCCGGGTAGCTCCCCTGGAGACCGAACCGGCTGAAGAAGGTGAGCAGGGTGACGCCGACGATCACCCCGGGCACGAGCAGCGGCAGGACCGCGAGCGCGACCGCGGCGGACCGGAAGCGCCCGCCCAGTCGGCGAACGCCGAGCGCGCCCGTGGTCCCCACGGCCGTCGCGAACAGACTCGTCCCCGTGGCGACGAGGAGGCTGTTCGAGAGCGCCCGGAGCCACGGCGACGACGCGAGCAGCGCCCCGAACCACCGGGTCGAGAGCGCGCCGGGCGGGAAGACGACCGAGCCGGAGGCGTCGAACGCGGTGGCGACGACCACCGCGAGCGGGGCGACGAGCAGGACGAAGAGGACGGCGACGACCGCCCGTCCGACCGCGCCGCCGAGGCGGTCAGCGTGCACCGCTCGCCCCCCCGTCGAGTCGCCAGAGCGCGCCCAGAAGCGCCACCAGCACGATCACGACGGTGACGACGGCGAGCGCCGCCGCCGCCGGCCAGTCGAACTGTGTGAGCAGGAGCTGCGAGATCAGGATGGCGGTCGTCTGCTCGCTCCCCGAGCCGAGCAACAGCGGTCCGGGGTAGGCCCCGACCGACCAGGTGAAGCTGATCACCACGGCGACGGCGATCCCCGGTCGCGCGTGGGGGAGAACGATCTCGCGGACGACCCGGGGACGGTCGGCCCCGAGGTCGAGCGCGGCCTCGACCAGCCGGTCGTCGAGCGTCGAGAGCGTGGCGTAGACCGCCAGCACCGCGTACGGGACGACGATGTACAGCTGTGCGATCACCGCGCCCGCGAGGTTGTCCACCAGGACGAGCGGTCCGGCGACCAGCCCGAGCCAGCCGAGCAGATCGTTGAGCACGCCCCGCGGCGAGAACACCAGCACGACGGCGAACAGCTTCACCACGAGCGTGGTGAACAGCGAGAGGACCGCACCGGCGAGCAGGAGCGTCCGGATCGCGCCCGTCGCCCGCCAGGCGGCGTAGGCGTAGGCGGCGCCGACGGCGACCGCGAGCAGCGTCACGATTGCGGCGAACGCGAGCGTGAAGCCGACGATCTCGTGGACGAGCGGGGTCGTCGCGACGTAGCGATAGCCCCCCAGCGACCACGACCCTTCGACGAACGCCCCGCTCTCGGTCCGTCCGGCGAGACTCAGCCGGAGCAGATAGCCCATCGGGACGACGAACACGCCGAGATCGAGCGCGAGCAGCGGGGCCAGCAGCGCGGCCGTCCGCCACCGCGTCGGGAGCGAGCGCCCGTCGAGGCCGGGGAGACGGCGGCCGAGCGCACTCATCGCAGCCGCACACCCGACGCGTCGAAGTACCGGGCCTCGTCGGGCTCGATCCGGAGGCGCAGGTCGTCGCCGGGGGTAACCGTCGCGTCGGCGGTGGCCGGCCGCTCGACGGCCAGTTCGGCCTCGCCCGCCCGCACCCGGACCAGGACGGTGCCACCGCGGTGGATCCGCTCGACGGCCGTACCCGCGACCGCGACCGCTCCCGCTCCGGCTCCGGCGACCCCCCTCTCGGCCCGTCCGCTCCCGTCCGTCGTCGCGCGGCCGGGCTCGATCGACAGCCGCTCGGGCCGGAGCGAGACCTCGACGCGGTCGCCGGCGGCGAGGTCGGTCCCGTCGATCGGTGCGACGAGATCGACCCCCATTGGGGTGTCGAGGGTCGGCGGGGCGCCCGCCTCGCGCACCCGGCAGTCGAGGAAGGTGGTCGAGCCGAGGAAGGACTCGACGAAGCGGTCGGCTGGCTCCCCGTAGACCGCCGCGGGCTCGCCGACCTGGACGAGCCGACCGTCGGCCATCAGTCCCAGCCGGTCGGCGAGCGTGAACGCCTCGTCCTGGTCGTGGGTGACGTACAGCATCGTGGTGTCGAGACGGTCGTGGATCCGCTTGAGCTCGAGGCCCATCGTCTCGCGCAGCCGGCGGTCGAGACTCGACAGCGGCTCGTCGAGCAAGAGCAGGTCGGGATCGACCGCGAGCGACCGGGCGAGCGCGACCCGCTGGCGCTGGCCGCCGCTCAGCTGGTCCGGCCGGGCGTTCCCGTACTCGCTCATCTCGACGAGATCGAGCAGCTCCGCGACGCGCGTCTCGCGCTCGGCACGCCCGACGCCGGCCATCCGCGGACCGAAGGCGACGTTCTCGTGGACGGTCTTGTCCGGGAACAGCACCCAGTCCTGAAAGACCATCGCGCAGTCGCGCTCGTACGGCGGGGCCGCCGTCACGTCGGTCCCGCCGACGACGACCCGACCGGCGGACGGTCGCTCGAAGCCCGCGACGGTCCGGAGCACGGTCGATTTGCCGGAGCCGCTGGGGCCGAGCAGACAGAACAGCTCGCCCGCCTCGACCGAGAGCGAGAGGTCGTCGACCGCCGCGAGGTCGCCGTAGCGCGTCGTGACTCTCTCGATGTCGAGCACGGTCTCAGCTGTCCTGAACCAGCGCGCGGAACCGGTCGCTCAGATCGCCCGAGAACTCGGCGACGCGCGCGAAGTTCTGGAAGGCCACCTCCCCGAGTTCGTCGTTCGTTATCGGGACGTTCGCCGCCGTCGCGTCCGGATGCTCCGCGTCGGCGTGGGACATACCGAGGTTGAACTCCGCCGCGTAGGCGGTCTGGAGCTCCGGATCGAGCAGGAAGTCGACGAACTCCTCGGCGGTCTCGCGCCTGTCGGTCCCGCGCACCACCTGGTAGTAGTCGATGTAGCCCGTGGTGGTGGGCGGGACCGTCACCCCGATCTCGTACTCGTCGGTCGTCCGGGCCTTTCTCAGCCCGTAGGCGAAAAAGTAGTGTCCCACGTCGGCCAGCCCCTGTCCGAGCGCCGTCCAGAGCCCCTGGGTGCCCTGGTAGAACGTCGAGGTCGGGAGCGAGCCGATCACGTCGAGCAGGGCGTCGGCGTAGGCCGGGTCGTACACCTCGCCGGCCATGGGCTCGTCGTCGGTCGTCAGCGCGGCCATCATGAACAGCTTCAGCCAGAAGTCACTCGGGAGCGCGAGGTTCTCGGCCGCCTCCGAGCGGGCGTCCGCCCACGTCTCGGGCGTCCACGCCGCGCTGTCCTCGTTGTAGACGTAGGCGTGGACGCCGTAGGCGACCGGGACCGCGCGCTCCGCCATCGGGAACTCCCGGAGCCGGGGCTTGATTCCGCCCGCGTTCGAGAGGTTGTCGTACCGGATCGGGAGCCAGAGGTCGTCCTGTGCGCCGCGGTGGTGGGTCCGACCGACCCCGACGGTCACGTCGAAGGGCGGATCGTCGGCCGGCGACTGGCGGATCTTCGAGAGGATCCCCTGCCAGTTTCCGCTCACCCGCAGGGTGTTGCCCGTCGCCTCCTCGTAGCGTGGCTTGACCACCTCGCGAAACACCGTCTCGTTCGTCCCGCTCCAGGCCGAGACCCGCAGGGTCTCGCCCCCGCTCTCGCCGATCCCGGCGGCCCCCGTACAGCCGGCCAGGCCGACCGCCGCGGCGCCGCCCGCGGCGAGAAAACCCCGTCTCCCGACCGGCTCCGTGCGACCGCTCGCTCGGTCTGACATCGACCGAGGCTTGGACCGGACGGTCAAAAGCCGACCGCTTGCGCGCGCGAGCCCGCGCGTCGGTCCGAGTCACTCGTCCTCGTCCGATCCGGCAGACAGCCGCCAGTGGTCGGGCTCGTCGTACCGGTCCAGCAGCTTCCGGCGGTGGCCGAGCTGTCGGCGCAGCCGCCGGAGCACGCCGAGCAGGCTGTGGACCTCCCGACCCGTGGGCTGTGCCCGCCCCACCAGCCGGCGGACGAGCAGCCCGGTCCGCGAGCGCTCGCGCTCGTCGTAGCCCGCCGCCGCCAGCACGCCGTCGAGGTAGTCGTGGAGGCGCTCGACCGCGTCCGGGTCGGCACGCTCGTGGTCGACGCCCGGAAGCTGGCTCTCGGTCACCGTCAGCCGGCGGAGCTCGTAACAGACCACCGTCGCCGCCTGCCCGAGATTGAGCACGGGGTACTCGTCGCTGGCGGGAATCGAGCAGACCTCGTCGAGGCGGGCGAGTTCGGCGTTGTCGAGGCCGGTGCTCTCCCGGCCGAACACGACCGCCGTGGCCCCGCCGACCCCCTCGAGCGAGTCGGCGAGGTCGGCGGGCGTCCGGTAGGGATACCGGACGTGCCGGCGGGCGTCCTCGCCGGTGATCGCCGTGCAGCCGACGGTGTGGTAGCGCTCGATCACGGCGTCGAGCGTCGTCTCGGTCGCCCCCGGGAGGACGTCCTCGCGGGCGTGGCCGGCGAAGCCGTAGGCCTCGCCCCCGGGTTCGAGCGGCGGCGGATCGACCAACAGCAGCTCCGAGAGCCCGAAGTTCTTCATCGCGCGGGCGACGGTGCCGACGTTGCCCGGCGTCTCCGCGCCGACGAGCACGACGGCCGGAGCCAGGGGCGCTCCCGCACCCGTGTCCGTGTCCGTGCCGGCCGGATCCGCGTCGGTCACGTCGGTCGGTCGGCGCCCTCGGCCCCGTCGGTCGTGTCGCCGTCGCACAGCGCCTCGCGCTGGGAGCGCAGGTCGATCCGGCGCCGTACCTCGTCGCCCGCGCCCGGGCCGGGCGGGGCCGGAAGCTCCTCCGGGGCGGTCTCGACGTGGTCGAGTCCCGCGTAGCCGTCGGGGGCGCGCCCGCCGGTCGCGAACCACTCGTGGAAGCTGTCGCGGAGCGTGCGCTCGCCCCGGTGGTCGCTCCCGCCGGCCTCGTGGAACCAGTAGACGAACTCGCGCTCGTGCTCGTCACAGCAGACGACCTCGGCGCCGGGCTCGCCGTAGACGACCGTGGCCTGCCGGCAGCGCGCCTTCTCGGTCTCGCCGTGGATCAGGTAGCAGGCGTCGCAGGGGCGCTCGACGAGCGTCCCGAGCCGGAGCAGACGCTCGCGGTCGTCGCGGGCCATCTCGTCGAGCGGACGGAACTCGCCGTCGGGGGTGAAAATCGCCGTCTCGTCGAACCGCCAGCCGCGGAGTCCGACGCTCACCTTGGACATCGGCTCCACTACCGCCCCGACGGCAAAAAAGGGCGCGCCGCCGAGCCGACACCGCGGGGCCTATGTGGTCGCCGCCACAGGCTCGGGCATGCGAAACGTGGACGCGGCGGGGCTCGGGATCGGCGACGACCACCCCCCGCGGCTGATGGGCGTGCTCAACGTGAGCCGGGAGTCGCCGTACGATCCGAGCGTCTTCGCCGACCCCGGCGAGGCCGCCGCCTACGTCGACGAGATGATCGACGAGGGTGCCGACATCGTCGACGTGGGGCTCGAGTCGGCGAACAAGCGCTTCGACGTGCTCTCTGCCGAGCAGGAGCTCGAACGTCTCGACGTGGCGGTCGAGACGCTTGCGAGCGTCTCGGGCGACGCCGTCTTCTCGATCGAGACCCGCTACCACGAGGTCGCCGA
>CAZMLQ010000126.1:0-6724 GCA_964567195.1 uncultured Haloferacaceae archaeon
CCCGAGGACGGTGCCAAGATCGACGAGGACGGCTACATCACCGACCTGGGTCGGGTCGACGACGTGTTGAACGTCTCGGGCCACCGGCTCGGCACCATGGAGATCGAGAGCGCCATCGTCGGCGTCGAGGGGGTCGCGGAGGCGGCCGTCGTCGGCGGCGACCACCCGGTGAAAGGCGAGGCGGTCTACGCGTTCGTCATCACCGAGGACGGCCACGAGGGCGACGACGCGTTGCGCGGCCGGATCGTCGCGGCCGTCGAGGGCGCGATCGGCCCGATCGCCCGTCCCGAGCGCGTCGTGTTCACGCCCGATCTTCCAAAGACCCGCTCGGGCAAGATCATGCGGCGCCTGCTCGAGAACATCGCCGACGACGAGGAGCTGGGCGACACGTCGACGCTTCGCAACCCCGAGGTCGTCTCCGAGATCGAGGCGATGGCCCGGGGCGACTGAGCCTACTCCCGGCCGTCCACCCACTCGGCGACACAGCGCTCGTCACAGAGAAACCGCCGCCGTGTCGCGCTGCGGTTCGGTCGCTCGACCAGCGTCGCGAGCACGTGGCGCTCGCGAAGCCGGAGTTCGGCGTCGCAGTTCGCACACCGTCCGCGCGACTCCGACCGGACGTCCCAGACCCGGCGCGGGATCACGCGACCGACGACGAGTTCGGTCCCACCCTCGCCGGCCGGCGTCCGACCGGCGTAGTCCGACAGTGACATCGACGACGATCGGTAGCACGGCCCGTCGCTTGGGCGTTTCCCTGGTAGCTGACAGGAGCGACCGGGGGCGAACCCGTGTGAACTATGTGCGTATGGACCCGTCCGGGCGCTCGGCCAGCAGCGCGAGCGCCTGGTAGACGGTCGCCCCGGCGACGACCGCGACGGCGCCCCAGACCAGGACCGCGAACGCGAGCGGGGAGAGCGGGGCCGCCACTACCGCTCACCCCCGTCGAGCCGCCGGACGGCCGCGCCCAGCGCGTCGAGATCGAACCGGGCGTCCCCGATCCGGGCGGTCGCGAGCGCCAGCCCGCCCGAGACGACCGCGGCCCCGAAAAACGACCGGAGGAAGGTCGGGGCGGGGAGCCCGGCCGCGGCCGCGGGCAGGACCGCCCGCGCCGGCGGGAACAGCGCCAGCCCGACGGCGAGCCCGCCCGCGCTCGCGACCAGCGCCCCCGCGGCGCTCGCCCGGCCCGAGTAGAGCCCGTGATAGAGCGGCAGGAAGGTGGCCGCGGCCAGCAGGTCCGCGAGCAGGAACAGCGTCAACACGCTGTAGCCCTGCGCGCCCACGACGGTGGCGCCGAGCGCGACCAGCCCGGTGACGATCCGGGCCACGGCGGTCAGGCGGTCCTCGTCGACGCCCGCCAGCCGCGGTAGGTCGGCGGTCACCACGCTCGCGATGGCGTTGAACAGCGTGTCGGCGCTGCTGACCACCAGCAGGACCGCGAGGACGACGACCGCGAGCACCAGCGGCGCGGGCAACAGCTCGCCGACGACGAGAAAGAGCGCGGCCGAGGGATCCTCGCCCGCGACGCCGAGTCCGACGGCGATCGGTCCGAACAGCCCCGCGAGCACGACCATCGGCACCACGGCGACGGCGGCGACGGCGAACCCGCGCCGCAGGGTCGCGCCGTCGCGGGCGGCGTAGAGGCGCTGCCACCACGCCTGGTTGAGCATCTCGGCCCCGAGGACGGCGACGACGACGTAGAGCCCGAAGCGCACGCCCGCGAGGTTCGTCGGCGCGAGCAGGGCGGGCGACTCCGCGACCACGGCGGTGTGGACCGCCCCGGTCCCGCCCGCCTCGAACAGCGCCACCACGGTGACGACCAGAAGCAGCGGGAGGATCACCAGCGCCTGCAGCCGGTCGGTGGCGATGCTGGCCTGGAGACCGCCGTAGCCGGTGTAGACAAGCGCCGTCGCGCCGACGAGGAGCGCGGTCTGCCAGCCCGGCACCCCGGCGAGCGCCGCCAGCGCGCCCGCGATGCCCGTGAACTCCGCCGCCAGGAAGACGAACATGTAGGCGACGCTGACGACCAGCACGTAGGCGTAAAAGACCGTCCCGTAGCGGGCGTAGGCGTACTCGGTCAGACCGTGGCCCGCGGGCACCAGCCGCCGGATCCGCGGGCCGACGACCGCGTAGGCCGCGAGCGCCAGTCCCGAGCCCAGCCCGTAGCCGAGGACGGCGCCGATCCCGCCGAAGGCGGCCCCCGCCTCGGCGGGGCTGAACAGGATCCACGCGCCCATGCTCGACGCCACCAGCGTCGCCGTCAGCGTCCCCCGGCCGGCGCTCTCGCGCGCGGCGATGTACTCCTCGACCGATCCGACCCGCCCCCGGGCGTACCAGACCCCGGCGGCGGCGAACGCGACCAGGACCAGCGCCGTCGTGCCGAGCGCGAGCCCCGGGCTCACCGCCGCCACGGCCGACCACCTCCGCGGTCGTTCATCGCGCGTCGGTGGGGTTCGACAAGGCTTTTACCTTGTGGTAGTAGCCACTCATACCGCGGTCGCCGGAGCGCGAGGAGTCAAGTCGCCGGGGGCCGAACGGCCGTCGATGGGTGCAGCCCGAAACGCGGTGCTGGTGACCGTCGACTCCCTGCGGGCGGACGTCCCCGGAACCGGGGTGACGCCGCGGCTCGACGCCCTGGCCCGGCGCGGGACGAGCGTCGAGACGGCCGTCGCGGGTGGCAACTGGACGCCTTTCTCCTTTCCCGGCCTGTTGGGCGGTCGGCCGGTCTTCGTGGACGGGCCGGGGCTCGGCCCGGGGTCCGCGCCGACGCTGGCCGAGCGGCTCTCGGCCGCCGACCGCGCGACCGCGGGGTTCAACGCCGCGAACGGCTTTCTCACCCCGCTCTGGGAGTACGACCGTGGCTTCGACCGGTTCGAGGCCTTCCTCGACGAACCGACGACCCGCTACGGCCGCTACATGACCGCCCACCCGACCGTGCGGGCGTGGCGCGACCTCGCCGCGTCCCCGGTCCGTCGGCTCGCCGCCTCGCTCGCGGGCGAGGCCGACGACCGGCCGTTCACCGACACCGCCCACACGCTGGCGATCGAGCGCCGGGCGACCGACTTCGTCGAGACGATGGCGGCGACCGACACCTCGTTCTTCCTGTGGGTCCACTACATGGACGCACACACGCCCTACGTCCCCGCGTTGCGGTATCTGCGCGAGACGACCGACGCCCGGCTGAACGCGGCGCGGATGCTCTGGGCCCACCTCCGCACCGGGCTCGGCCGCGGGGTGGGCGACCGGACGCTCGCCACGCTGCGCTCGCTCTACCGCGCCGCCGTCCGGCAGGCCGACGACTCGCTGGGCCGACTGCTCGACGGCCTCGAGACGGCCGGCGTCCGCGACGAGACGGTCGTGGCGGTCGCGGGCGACCACGGCGAGGAGTTCATGGAGCACGGCCACCTCGCACACTACCCGAAGCTCCACCGCGAACTCGTCCACGTCCCGTTGGTGATCGACGCACCCGACGGCGCCGCCGGGCGTCTCGACGGCCCGGTCGGACTCGACGCCGTCCCGCCGACGCTCTGTGACCTGCTCGACGTCCCCGTCCCCGACGGGTGGACGGGGCGCTCGCTCGCGCCGGCGGTCCGGGCGGGCGGGACGGCCGGGACGGACCGGCCGGTCGTCTCGGTCACCGTCCGCGGAGAGTCGGTCACGACCCAGCCGATCCCGCGCCACCCCGACGAGGGCGACCTGCTCGTCGCCGCCCGAACCGGGCGGTGGACCTACGTCGAGAACGCGGCGACGGGCGACGAGCGCCTCTACGACCGCCGTGAAGATCCCGGTGAGACCGAGGAGCGACTGGCGACGGGCGCGCGGCCGGCGGCGCTCGGGCGTCTGCGGACGGCGGCCCGCGAGCGGACGGCGCGGATCGAGCGCGCGGTCGCCGGCGGTGGCGATCGGGCCGACGCCGACGCGGGCGAGGGCGTCGCCACGCGCCTGCGGGCGCTTGGCTACAGGTAGGCGGCGTCCCAGCGGCTCGGCTTGCGCCGGTTGCCACACCCGTTGCACTCGACCCGGCCCATCGCGTCCATCGCCGTCTCGAAGCCGCCGCAGTTGCCACAGTACCAGCCGTGGCGCTCCTCGCGGTCGGGGTCGGCGTAGGTGACGTAGAAGGGGCCGAACGCCCCCCGCTCGCGCTCGTCGTAGGCGACGTAGCGGCGCTCGCCCGCCGGGGTGGAGCGGGCCTCGAGCAGCACCTCGCCGGCGTCGCCCTGGATCTGTTTGACGTAGCGGTGCTCGGCGAACGTCTCGCCCCCGATCTCGACGGTCGCCTCGCCCGCCGAGTCGAAGCCGTTGGCGGTGAAAAACTCCGCGCCCTCCTCGTTGGCGGCGAGCACGCGCCCCTCGATCCGCTCGACGCCCGCCTCGCGCAGGCGGCTCTCGACCTCGCCGAGGAGTTCGGTGCCGACGCCCCGGCCCCGGTGGCTCGGGCTGACGTGGAGCCAGTCGATCTCGCCCACCCGCTCGCGGCGCTCGACCACGTAGCTCTGGGCGAACCCGACCAGCCGCCCGTCGTCCTCGGCGACCAGGAAGGCGTCGTCGCTCCGGAGTCCGCTCTCGAGGCCCTCGGCGTCGTACCAGCGCTCGACCGCGTCGTCGATCACGTCGTCGCCGAGCGCGTGGCCGTAGGAGGCGACCAGCGAGCCGCGAGCGACCTCCCGGATGCCCTCGATGTCCTCGGGGTCCGCGTCCCGGAGTCTCATGTGACGGTGTACGACGGCTCACCACAAAATACCCGCGCAACCGACCGCGTGGCGACTGTGGGCGCAAGCTACACGTCGCCCGGGGACGAGTCCGCGCCGTGGCCATGCTCTGTCTGGACGTGTACGGGACGCTCTGTGACCCGACGACCGTGACCGACCGGCTCGGCCGCGTCCTCGACCTGCCGGCCGATCTCGCGGGATCGGTCTCGGCGTCCTGGCGGCGCACCCAGCTCCGGTACTCGTTTCTCGTCGCGCTGATGGACGACTACCGCCCGTTCCGGGCGGTCACGGCCGCCGCGCTCGACCGGGCGCTGGCGCTGTACGCGCTCGACCCGCCGGCCGCGGCCCGCGACCGGCTCGTCGACGGCTACGACGCCCTCGACCCGTTCCCCGAGGTCGTCCCGGCGCTGGAGCGACTCGGCGAGGACCACACCCTCGCCGTCCTCTCGAACGGCGACCCCGAGAGCCTCGCCCGGCTGGCGGCCGACGCCGGGCTGGACGCCCACCTCGACGCCGTCTACAGCGCCGACGCCGTGGGAACGTTCAAGCCCTCGCCGGCGGTCTACCGGCACGCGGCCGACGAGCTTGGGGTCGATCTCGGCGCGTGTACGCTGGTCTCCTCGAACGCCTGGGACGCCGCCGGCGCGGGCGCCGCGGGGATGGAGACCGCGTGGGTGAACCGGCACCGCGAGCCGTTCGAGACGATCGGGCCGATGCCGGGGCTGACGGTCGACTCGCTCGCGGCGCTGGCCGACGCGCTCTAGTCGATCCGGGTCCGCGAGACGTAGACGACGGCCGCCAGCGGGAGCCCAAGCACCACGACCATGGTCAACGCGCCGTAGAGGGCAAAGCCCAGCCGGGTCGGCGCCAGCGTGACGAGAAAGAACAGCGCGGGCGGCCGGGGGTTCTCCACCACCGTCGCGAACAACACGCCCGCGACGCCGCCGAACGCGACCAGCAGGGCGTAGAGGACGAGCACGAACCCCGGGCCGCTCCGACCGGCGCCGCCGGTCCCGGCCGACTCCCCGTCGGCGGTCGTCGACTCCGCCGTCTCGCGCGCGTCGCTCACACCCCGGCTCCGAGCCGCGGGCCAATCTGGCTGTCGGTCCGCGCCGCCCGGACCGATCGGTTGATGACGCCGGCGGCCCGAGGTCCGGCATGAGCGACACGGACCTGCTCGGGGTCGTGCTGGCGGGCGTCTCGCTGTTGATGTTCGCGACGGGCGTCATCCTCGCGACGTAGCCGGACCGAGGACGGGAGACGGCTGTGCTACCCGTCGGTCTCGTCGGGCTCGCCGCCGTCGGTCCGGGCGGCCGTCTCGTCGCCGCCGTCGGCGATGGCGGTCTCGCGGCGCTGCTCGAACCACACCCACTCGTTGGTGCGCAGGCCGTGCTCCTCGAGGTTCCACGGGTCGCCGTCGGTGACGCGCGGGCCCTCGGCCCAGGAGACGACGAAGTTGTAGATCCAGATCAGCCCGCCGACGAACATGATCAGCGCGCCGAGGGTCGCGAGCTGGTGGAGCGTGGCGAACTGCGGGAGGTAGGTGGCGTAGCGCCGGGGCATGCCGCCGTAGCCCAGCAGGATCATCGCGAAGAAGGTGACGTTGGAGCCGATCATCCAGAGCCAGAAGTGGAGCTTGCCGAGCCGGCGCTGGTACATCCGGCCGGTGTAGATGGGGAACCAGTAGTAGATACCCGCCATCCCGGCGAAGGTGATGGCGCCCATCACGACGTAGTGGAAGTGACCGACGACGTAGTAGGTGTCGTGCAACACCAGGTCGACGGGGATCGAGGCGAGAAAGACCCCCGTGACGCCGCCCACGATGAAGTTGGAGACGAAGCCGATACAAAACAGCATCGGCGTGGTCAGTCGGATCTTGCCGTTCCACATCGTGGTGATCCAGTTGAACGTCTTGACCGCCGAGGGGATGGCGATGGCGAGCGAGACGGCCATGAACGAGGAGCGGAGGCGCGGGTCGATGCCCGTGGCGAACATGTGGTGTGCCCAGACGCCGAAGC
>CAZMLQ010000127.1:0-6722 GCA_964567195.1 uncultured Haloferacaceae archaeon
ACATCACACCGCCAGTTGTCTCCTGCGGTCCGCGACAGCCACCACAGCCGTGACAGAGCTCGACCATCCCCTGGAAGCCGTTCTCGTTCTCCCACGCGAGGTCGGACTCGAAGCCCGCGTCGAACTCGTAGGCGGGGTCGAAGCGCAGGTGCTCGGTCATCTCGTGGTC
Organism: uncultured Haloferacaceae archaeon; assembly: GCA_964567195.1. Classification (GTDB taxonomy): domain Archaea; phylum Halobacteriota; class Halobacteria; order Halobacteriales; family Haloferacaceae; genus CAZMLQ01. The sequence goes on from CAZMLQ010000127.1 coordinate 170, forward strand.
GCCACAGACGGTCCCGGGGTTGAGGATCCAGTCGGGGTCGAACGCGGTCTTGAGGTCGCGAAACACCCGCCAGAGCCGGTCGCCGTACAGCTTCCGGTTCCACTGGGTGCGGGCGCGGCCGTCGCCGTGCTCGCCCGAGACGCTCCCGCCGAGCTCGACGACGAGGTCGGTCACGTCGGCGGCGATCGACTCCATCCGCTCGACGCCGTCGAGTGACTTGGTGTCGACCAGCGGCCGGACGTGCAACACCCCGGGCCCGGCGTGGGCGTAGTAGGAGGCGAAGGTGTCGTGCTCGTCGAGGATGCGCTCGAAGCCGGCGACGTACTCGGGCAGGTTCCCCGCGGGGATCGCGGTGTCCTCGATGAACGAGACGTGTTTGGCGTCCGAGGTGCGCGAGAGCAGGATCGGGTTGCCCGACTTGCGGAGCTTCCAGAACCGCTCGCGGGCCGCGGCCTCGTGGGCCTCCATCGCCGTCAGCGCGCGGCGCTCGGCGTCGGTCGTCGCCGCGGCGTCGGGGGCCGGCTCGGCCTCGGTCTCGACGCCGCCCACCCGGTCGGCGACGAGATTCGCCACCTTCCGTCGGCCGTCGGCGTCGTCGGTCGCGTAGAACTCGACCAGCAACACGGCGTCGGTCCCGTCGGGCAGCATGGCGACCACGTCGGCGAACTCGGTCGTCTCGCGGGCCAGATCGAGCAACACGTCGTCGAGCACCTCGACGGCGGCGGGCTCGTGGGCGAGGATCGGCTCGACGTCTTCCATCGCCTCGATCAGCCCGTCGTAGGTGAGCAGCGCCACCGCCTTCGTCTCGGGCACCGGCTCCAGCGAGACGGTCGCCTCGGTCACCACCGCCAGCGTCCCCTCGCTGCCGGCCAGCAGGCGTGCGAGGTTGACCGTCTCGCCCGCCCGGGCCTCCTCGACCAGCACGTCGAGGCTGTAGCCCGAGACGTTGCGCTTCAGGCGCGGGTAGCGCCGGTCGACCTCCGTGGCCTCCTCGTCGAGGATGCGGACGACCGCGGCGTAGATGCGGGGCAGGAGGGCGTCGGCCTCGGCGTCGGCCTCGGCCCGGATCTCCGCGAGTGGCGTCTCGCCGAGCGTGACCACGCTGCCGTCGGCCAGCACCGCCTCGACCGACTCGACGTAGGCGTCGGTCTTGCCGTACTTCAGCGAGTGCGAGCCCGTCGAGTTGTTGCCGATCGCGCCCCCGAGGACGCTCTTGTCCCCCCAGGCGGGGTCGGGCGCGAACTTCAGGCCGTGCTCGGCCAGCCGGGCGTTCAGGTCCCCCAGGCGAACGCCCGGCTCGGCCGTCACCGTCCGGGCCTCGGGATCGACCGCGCACACGCCGTCCATCTCGGCCGAGAAGTCGAGCACCACCGCCTCGTTGACGCTCTGGCCGGCGAGACTGGTGCCGCCACCCCGCGGGAGGACGGGGATCTCCCGCTCGGCGCAGTACTCGACGACCGCCGCGGCGTCGGCCGTCGAGGTCGGACAGACGACGCCGATCGGCGTCATCTCGTAGGCCGAGGCGTCGGTCGCGTAGAGCTGGCGGGTGTACTCGTCGAAGCGGACCTCGCCGTCGACGAGGCGCTCGAGGTCGGCGACCAGCCCCGGTCGCTCGACCTCGCCGCCCCGGTAGTCGTACGCCGCCCGCGGGTCGGCCGCCGGCTCCTCCGTGGCGTCCGTGCCGGCTCCGTCCGTCGCCATGACCGCCACTCGGGGTGTGGGCACGTAAACCCGGTGCCCCCGGAACCCACAAGCCGCTGGGCCCGCACGCCGGGGTATGAGCGACCCCGACGCCGACGCCGGGACGGCCGCCCGGCTCGACCGCTTCCGGGCGGGGCTCGATCGCCACGCCGTGACCGTCACCGAGACCACCCCCGAGACGTTCGACGCCGACCTCGCCGACGCGCTCGCGCCCCCCGTGGTCGGCGTGGCGCTGCCGTTCCCGGGGCTCGCGCTCCCCGCGTCGGCCGCCCGTCCGACGCCCGCGGCGCTCGACGACGCCGTGACCGGCGTCACCGCCGCCCGTCTGGGGATCGCTGACTACGGCTCCGTCGCCCTCCGGGGTGGCGACGGCACCGAGCCCGCCTCGCTGTTCGTCGAGCGCCACGTCGTCGTCCTCCGGGCGGCCGACGTCGTCGACGGGATGGCCGACGCGCTGGCCGCGCTCGGCCCCCGGATCCGCGCCGACCGGTCGAGTCACGTCCTCGCGACCGGGCCCAGCGCGACCGCCGACATGGGCGATCTGGTGCTCGGCGCCCACGGACCCGCCGAGGTCCACCTCCTGCTCGTCCGGGGGGCCGCGCCGCCGGCCGACGCCGACCGGACCGGGGCCACGCCCGAGCGCGACGGGGACGAGACCGCGGGGGTGCGACCGTGAGCCGGGCCGAGCGCGCGGCCGAGATCCGCCGGCTGATGACGGCCGAGGGCGAGGCCGTCAGGGCCAACACGACGGGGTTCAACCGCGGGCGCTACGAGCAGGTGGCCGACCTCGACGAGTACGAGGCGCTGAAGGCCCGGGCGCGCGAGATCAAGGCCGACGCGATCGACCGGCTGCCGGCCCTGCTCGACGAGCTCGAGGCGACGGTCGAGGCCAACGGCGGGACCGTCTACCGGGCCGACGACGCGGCCGACGCGGACCGCTACGTGGGTCGGGTGCTGTCGGCCGCCGACGCCGAGCGCGTCGTGAAGTCCAAGTCGATGACGACCGAGGAGATCGAGCTGAACGAGTCGATCGAGGCCGCCGGCGTCGACGTGGTCGAGACCGACCTCGGCGAGTGGGTGCTCCAGCTCGCCGACGAGGCCCCCTCTCACATCGTGGCGCCGGCGATCCACCGCTCGCGCGAGTCGATCGCCGAGCTGTTCGCCGAGCGCTTCGACCTCGACGAGGCGCCCGGGTCGGCCGAGGAGCTGACCGCCTTCGCCCGCGGGCGCCTGCTCGCCGAGGTCGAGCGCGCCGACGTGGGGATCACGGGTGCGAACTTCCTGACCGCCGACTCGGGGACGATGGCGCTGGTGACGAGCGAGGGCAACGCCCGCAAGACCGCGCTCGCGCCCGACGTCCACGTCGCCGTCGCCGGCGTCGAGAAGGTGATCCCCTCGGTCGAGGAGCTCGCGCCCTTCCTCGAGCTGCTCGGCCGGTCGGGCACCGGCCAGGACCTGACCGCCTACGTCTCGCTGTTCACCCCGCCGGTCGCCGAGGCAACCCTGGACTTCGAGACGGGGACGACCGGCGACCCCGACGACCGCGAGTTCCACCTCGTGCTCGTCGACAACGGCCGGCTGGCGACGCGTGAGGACCCACAGCTGCGCGAGACGCTCTACTGTGTGCGCTGCTCGGCCTGTGCGAACTCGTGTGCCAACTTCCAGCACGTCGGCGGCCACGCCTTCGGCGGCGACACGTACTCGGGCGGGATCGCGACCGGCTGGGAGACGACCGTCGGCGGGCCCGAGGCCGCCGCCGGGTTCAACGACCTCTGTACCGGCTGTTCGCGCTGTGTCGAGGCCTGTCCCGTCGGCATCGACATCCCGTGGATCAACGCGGTCGTGCGCGACCGGCTGAACCGCCGGGGCGAGGGCGCGCTCGACTTTCTCGTCGAGGGGCTGACCCCCGACGCCGAGGGGGGCGGGATCGACCCGGGCAAGCGCCTGTTCGGCAACGTCGGCCGGCTGGCGCGCGTCGCCAGCGCGACCGCGCCGGTCTCGAACCGGCTGGCCGACCTCGCGCCCGCGCGATGGCTGGCCGAGCGGCTGTTCGGGATCGACCGCCGGCGCGACCTGCCGACGTTTCGCCGCGAGACGCTGGTCGAGTGGGCCCGTAACCGCGACCGCGAGCCCGCGACCGAGCCGGTCCGGACGGCCGTCCTCTACCCCGACCTCTACACGAACCACGTCCTCGTCGAGCGTGGCAAGGCGGCGGTGCGGGCGCTGGAGGCGCTCGGGGTGGCGGTCGACGTGCCCGCCGCCGCGGCCCGCGAGAGCGGCCGCGCCCCGCTGTCCCAGGGGATGCTCGCGACCGCCGAGGACGCGGCCGGCCGGACCCTTGACGCGCTCGCGCCCGCCGTCGACGACGGCCGCGACGTGGTGGTGATCGAGCCCTCCGACCTCGCGATGTTCCGGGGGGACTACCGGAAGCTCCGACCCGACGACGACCGGGTCGAGCGCCTCGCCGCGAACGGCTACGAGGTCGTCGCGTATCTCTACGGCCTGCTGGAGAACGGGGCCAATCCGGGCGCGCTGCGGGCGGCGCCGACCGACCACCCCGGCGTCGACTACCACGCCCACTGCCAGCAGCGCACCCTCGGGCTCGCCGGGCACACGGTGGCGACGCTGGAGCGTGTCGGCTACGACGTGGCGACCACCGAGGCCGAGTGCTGTGGGATGGCCGGCAGCTTCGGCTACAAGCGCGAGTACCACGAGCTCAGCCGGGCCGTCGGGGAGTCGCTGGTCGCCGAACTCGACGGCGACCGCCGGCCGGTCGCCAGCGGTACGTCCTGTCGCGACCAGATCGGGGACCTGACGGGCGAGCGGGTCCCCCACCCGGTCGAACTGCTCGCACCCGTGGCCGGGAACTATTAAGAGGCGGGACACCGAGCGACCGGGCATGGACGGGACGCCCCAGGAGATCACGACGCTCGTGGGCCGCGAGGTCTACTCGAACAACGGGGTCTTCGTCGGGGAGGTCGAGGACGTGCGCCTCGATCTCGACCGCGAGGCGGTGACGGGGCTGGCGCTGGCCGCCCTGAACGACGAACTGTTCGGCGACCGGATCGAGGCGGGGCGTGGCGTGATGGTCCCCTACCGCTGGGTGCGGGCGGTCGGAGACGTGATCCTCATCAACGACGTGATCGAGCGCCTGCGCGAGGAGGAAGAAGAGGAGGAGCCGGTCGCCTAGACGCGACGGGCCGGACCGGGCGCTCAGGAGCCGTTCGGCCCCTCGCCGCCCTCGACGCCCATCGCCTCGAACAGCTTCCGGCGGACGGCCTCCTCGGTGAGCGAGAGCAGCGTGTCGCGGTTGTCCTCGCTCGCGTCGATGCCGGTGAAGATGCCCAGCGGGATGCGCACGTCGCCCTGCGTCGAGTGGCCGGTCGGCTCGCCGATGGCCGCGAAGGCGTCCTCGAGCACGTTGCCGAGGCTCATCCGGATGTCCTTCGACCGGGCCGAGAGGTAGATGTGGTCGTCGGCGATGCCGAACACCGCGGTCGTGGTGATCCCCTCGAGGTTGAGGAGATGCTGGGCCGCCTGCGAGAGCGCGTCGCGGTCGCGGACGAAGCCGGCGTTCGAGACCAGGTGCGAGCCCTTGACCTCCCGGTTGCGGATCGCCTCGGCGAGCACGTCGAGCGTCTCGGGCGACATCGACGGCGACTCGACCTGCTCGAGGGTGTCGTGGTCCGCGAACGGGTAGAGGTAGGCCGCCGCCGTCAGGTCCGCGGGCGTCGTGTCGCGCTTGAAATCGAGCGTCTCGTTGCGGATGCCGTAGAGCAGCGCCGTCGCCACCGCCTCGCTCGGCCGGAGGTCGAACTCCTGGACGTACTTCGTGAGGATGGTCGAGGTCGAGGAGACGTTCGGCCGGGCGTCCGAGAACCGGGCCTCGAACCCCTCCGCCGGCTCGTGGTGGTTGAGGTAGACGTCGACCGCGACCCCGACGTCGGCGGCGTCCTCCACCCGGTCGATCAGCGCGACCGTGGCGTACTCGTCCAGCGACGGGGCCGACCCGCGATCGAGCAGTTCGAGCCCCAGCAGGTTGACGAACGCCCGGTTCTCCTGGTGGCCGATGTCGCCGTCGTGGATCACGTCGGCGGCCACCCCGAACGACTCGGCGACGGCCTGGAGCGCGGCCGCGCTGGCGATCGAGTCCGGATCGGGGTTCTCGCCCGTCAGGATCGCCAGCCGGCCCTCGGTCGTCTCGAGCACCTCGCGGAGCTGGTCGGCCTTGTGCTCGAGCTCGCCCGTCTCGAGCGCCCGCAGCGCGGAGTCGGCGATCACCTTCGAGGGGTTGATCACCACGTCGGCGCCGAGCTCGTGGAGCTCGTCCTCCGAGACGGGGTCGGTCGCGCGCACGACGACGAACTGCGCGCCCCCGGCCGCCCGGATCGTCCGCACCGCGGCCTTGTTCGCCTCGACGTCCGACGAGAGGATCAACACGACGTCGCGGTCGGCGATCGCCCCGTAGACGCTGTCCTCGGCGATGTCCTCGGTGCGCGCGTCGAGATCCTGGTCGCGCAACGCCTCGACCCGGTCGGCGTCCTTGTCGAGGATGAGGACGTCCTTCTCGGCCGACGCGAGCTCCTCGGCCACGGCGTGGCCGACGCTGCCACAGCCGAGGATGGCGTATGTCGACATCGAGGAGACGGAGACGCCGGTGCTCATGCGTAGGAGACAACCGACGGCGCGGCCTAAATGTCCACCGTTCCCGGGACTCGCGATCCGACGCGCCGGCGAACGAAAACCTATATCCCCGCGGCTCCGCTACGATTGGTCGTCGGGGCCGGTAGCTCAGTTAGGGAGAGCGACGGACTCTTAATCCGTCGGTCGGGGGTTCAAATCCCTCCCGGCC
>CAZMLQ010000128.1:0-6721 GCA_964567195.1 uncultured Haloferacaceae archaeon
TCTACATCGTCCACCGGCGCGAGGAGTTCCGCGCCGAGGACTACTGGGTCGACCGGGTGATGGAGCAGGTCGACGCCGGCGAGATCGAACTGCTGCTCAACACGGAGCTGACCGAGATCCACGGCACGCGCGAGGCGGGGATCGACCACGTCCGGCTGGTGCGCCACCCCGAGGGCCACCCGACCGACCGGCTCGACGACCCCGAGACGGAGGCGTTCGACTTCGACGCCGGCGCCGTCTTCTACGCCATCGGCCACACGCCGAACACGGGCTATCTCGAGTCCACGGGGGTCGACCTCGACGAGGCCGGCTACGTCGACACGGCCGGGGGCGACGGCGGCGGCCAGACCGCCACCGGCGTCGAGGGGCTCTTCGCCGCCGGTGACGTGGTCGATCACCACTACCAGCAGGCGATCACCGCCGGCGGGATGGGCTGTCAGGCCGCGATGGACGCCGACGACTACCTCGACGATCTCGACCGCGAGCCCGCCACGGGCGCGGCCGACGCCGAGGTCGCCGCCGACGACTGAGCCGGCCGTCGGGGTCGCCGGGGCCGACGAGACCCGCGCCTACTTACGTCCGCGGGCGCTCGACCCGGTATGGACGAGGACGAGACCTTCGCGATCGAGGGGCCCGACGGCGAGCGGACCGAGTTCGCGCTGCCGGCCGGGCTGGCCGACGTGTTCAGCGAACAGGGCGAGGCCGCGACCGAGGTGGTCGCGGACTTCGCCGTCCAGGCGTTCGCCCAGCAGAGCCACGCGGTCGTCCACCACGGCGGCGACGACGTGCCCGCCGATCTGGCCGCGCTGAACGAGCGCATGGAGGCGCTGTTCGAGGAGCGCTTTGGCACGTCGCTGGCCGAGGCGATGGGCCACGAGCACTGACCATCCCCCCGGGACGGGACCGGAGCCCGGGCCGGGCCCCGCGCCGGTCTCCGTCGCCGGACCGAGGGCGGGGGGCTACCGGTAGCCCCGGTCGGTCCGGGTGAGCCGCTCGGCCCCGTCATCGGTGACGACGACGAGATCCTCCACCCGGACGCCGAACTCGCCCTCGAGGTAGACGCCCGGCTCGACGCTGAAGACGTCGCCCGGCCCGAAAACGACCTTGGAGCCGGCGACGACGTAGGGCTCCTCGTGGACCTCCAGGCCGACCCCGTGGCCGGTCCGGTGGACGAACGCGTCGCCGAGACCGGCGGCCGCGATCGGGTCGCGCGCGGCCCGGTCGACCGCGCCGGCGGTCACGCCGGGCTCGACCGCCGCGATCGCCGCCTCGCCGGCCTCGCGCACGAGGTCGTGGACCGTCGAGAGCCGCTCGGTCGGCTCGCCGCCGAAAACGAGCGTCCGGGTCTGATCGCTCGGGTAGCCCCCGACGGTCGTCCCGAAGTCGAGCACCACCGGCTCGCCGGGCCGGATCTCCCGGTCGCCGTGGGCGTGGTGGGGGTGGGCGCCGTTCGGACCCGCCGCGACCACCGGCTCGAAGGGGATCCCCTCGCCGCCGGCGTCCAGCAGGCGGCGCTCGATCCGGCGGGCGAGGTCGGTCTCGGTCAGCCCGGCGACCGCGTCGGGCTCGGCCCGCAGCCCGTCGAGCACGCCGTCCGCGATCCGCGCCGCCCGGCGGAGCGCGTCGAGTTCGGCCGCGTCCTTCCGGCGGCGCAGGGGCGCGAGCACCTCGCTCGCCGAGCCGAGCGCCGCCGCCGGGGCGACCTCGCGCAGCGCGAGCAGGTGACGGGCCCAGAGCCGGTCGTCGACCAGCAGCCGCGCCGCCGGCGCGTCCAGCCCCCGCGACGCGACGAGGTCGGCGAGCGCGTCGGTCGGGTCGGCCTCGTCGGACCAGGCCCGGACCGTCGCGACGGCCGTCGACTCGCGCGCGGCCGTGGCCTCGAGCGCCGGCTCGCCGGTCGCGGGCACGACCAGCAGGGCCAGGCGCTCGGACGGGCCCACAGACCAGCCCGACAGGTAGCGCGTCCGGGCCAGGGCCACAGACCAGCGCGGTCGCGCCGACCTCGCGTAGCCCGGCCCGCGCCGCGTCGAGACGGTCCTCGTGGGGGAACACGCCTCGCGTTGGCGGGGTGTGGGCAAAGGGCTACCGCCGACCGTGCCGGAGGCGAGAGCTTGAGGTGTCGGGCGCCCCCGAATCCGGCGTGACCCGGCCGACCGTGGAGGCGCTCGACGACGCGCGGGCGGCGACGGCTGAGCTTCTGGTCCCGGTCGTCCCCGGGCGCTGGCTGCGGCTGGCGGCGCTCGCGCCGTTCGTCGGGAGCGGCGGGCTCCCCGCGGTCGGGCTGGATCCGCTGGCGTCGGCGCTCGGCGGACCGGTGCCGCCGGGGGCGCGACCCGGCATCGCCGGCCCCGGTCCCGTCGCGCTCCCGGTCGAGCCGCCGGCGCCGTCGGCCGTCGATCCGGCCGCGCTGGCCGCCGGCGTCGCCGTTCTCGTTCTCGTCCTCGGGCTGGGCTACGCGGTCGTGGGGGCGGTCTCGGAGTTCGTCCTGGTGGTTGGGCTGCGAGAGCGGCGGGTCGCGCTGGCGGGACCGGCGCGGGCGGCGCTCTGGCCGGGCCTCCGGCTGGTCGCCTTCCGGCTGGGGCTGTGGGCGAGCGCGCTCGCGGTCGTCGGCGTCCCCGCCGCGGCGGTGCTGGCGGGGGTCGTCGCGCTCTCGCCCGCGGTCGCGCTCCTGGCGCTCGCGCTGGTCCCGCTCGGGCTGGCGACACTCGCCGCGGTCTGGCTCGTCCAGACGCTCACCACCGACCTGGCGGTGCCGACGATCCTGGCGACCGACGCCCGCGGCCCGGTGGCCGCCTGGCGCCGGCTCTGGCCCGTGCTCGCGGCCGACCCGACCGAGGTGGGGCTCTACCTGCTGGTCCGGGTCGTGCTCGGCGTCGCCGCGGCGGTCGCGACGGGGCTGGTCGGCGGCCTGGCCGCCGTCGCCGTCGCGGTCCCGTTCGCGCTCGCCGGGCTCGCGCTCGTCGCGCTCGCACCGGGGCCGGGGCTCGGTGGGACGGCGCTCGCCGTCGCCGCGGGGCTGGCACTCGCCTACCTCGCGGTCGCCGCCGGGGTCGTCCTGCTGGTCCAGACGCCGGCGGTGGCGTTCGTCCGGTCGTTCGGGCTCGCGACGCTCGGCCGGCTCGATCCGGCGCTCGACACGCTCGGGCTCGCCCGCGCGGGCGATGGGGCGGGGACGACGGACTGATTGTCGTCGGCGAGCGAACGGGCGGTGTGAGCGGCGACTGGACGGAGCGGACCGACGGACCGACGACCGAGTGGGAACGCCGCGACGGGACCGCGACGGTCAGGGTTCGCGAGCGACCGGACGGCCGGTACGTCGTTCGGCTGGACCGGCTGACCCAGGCGCCCGAGGGGCCGGCCTACCGGCACACGGTCGTCCCGGACCGGGAGGCGGCGCTAGAGCGGGCGCGGGCGTGGCGGGCGGCCGCGACGGGGAGGGAGGGGTAGGCGGGCTACTGGAGGCGCTCGGTCGTCTCGACCAGCGGGTGGCGGGCGTAGTCGACCACCTCGATGTCGGTGATGGTGCGCAGCCCCTCGCGCTCGGCGGTGCGGGCCATCCCCAGATCGACCGTCTCGTCGATCACGATCACGTAGGCATCCATCTCGTCGATCTCGAGGCGGTGGGCGGCCCGGGCGCGGTGGTGGCCGTCGGCCAGCAGCAGGTCGCCGTCGTTGTCGATCACCACCAGCGGCTCGGCGAGCCCCCGTTCGAGCTCGTAGCGTCGCCCCTCGAGCTCGTCGGCGTACACCCGCCCCTGGGTCGGGGTGAGATCGCCGATGGCGACGGTCCGGCGCTCCTGGCTGGTCTCGACCTCGTGGATGCGCTCTAAGGTCTGCATCAGCTTGCCGACCTTCTCCGGGGTGGCGCGCTCGATCTGCGAGCGGATCACGTCGGTGTTGGAGACGATGCCGACCAGACTGCCCGCGTCGTCGACGACGGGGAGCTTCTGGATGCCCGAGCGCAGGATCACCCGTGCGGCGTCGTCGATGTCCATCTCCGGGTGGGCGACGACGATGTCCGAGATCATCACGGTGAAGATACGGGCGTCCGGCTCGGCGAGCAACAGGTCGCGCGCGGAGACGAACCCCTCGACCCGGCGGCCCTCACAGACGGGAAAGCCGTCGTGACCGTCGCTCTCGGCGATCCGGGTCGCCACCTCGCGGACGGTGTCGTCGGGCGAGACGGTCGCCACCTCGCTCGTCATGTACTCCTTGACCGTCGCCGTCCGGCTCATCGCGTCCGACTACGTCGGCCGCGGGCTAAAGCCTCCGGTCGTCACGGCGGCTGGTCGTCGCTCTCTCGCTCCTGCTTGGCCCCGGCGTCGGGCTCGAACGGGAGCGCCTGCCCGAGGTCGTGGCCGTCCTCGACCGGGCGACGGGGGGTCTCGAGCGTCTCGAAAAAGCGCCGCGCGAGCAGGTCGGCCACCACCGCGGCGAGGGCGTCCCGGTCGGCGCCGGCGTCGGTGTCGGCGAGGATGCCGAGCGGGAGCTGTGCGCCGGCCATGTTGGCGTGTCCGCCCGCGCTCCCGATGGCGCCGAACGCGTCGCGCAGGGTCTCGCCGAGGTCGATCGTCGCGCCGCTGGCCCGGCCGGAGACGTAGATCACGCCGTCGGTGAAGCCGTGGACGACCGCCACCTCCACCCCCTCCATCCGGACCAGGCGGTCGGCGGCCTGAGCCAGCGCGTCCCGGTCGCCGATCGGACCGACGCCGGTGATCAGCGCCCCCTCGTGGACCTCGCGGTTGCGGATCGCCGCGGCGAAGGTGTCGAACACCTCGGGGCCGACGCTCGGGGCCTCGATCCGCGAGAGGGCGGTGGCGTCGGCGTGCTCGAGCAGGAAGGCCGCGGCCTCGAAGTCGGCGGCGGCCACCTCCCGGGTGAAGTCGTCGGTGTCGATCCGGATCCCGTACAGCAACGCGGTCGCAACGGTCCGGTCGGGCTCGATCCCGTAGCCGTCGAGATACTCGGCGAGCAGCGTCGAGGTGGCGCCCGCGTCGCGCCGGAGGTCGACGAACCGGGCCTCGACCGGCTCGCGGGGCGGGTGGTGGTCGATCACCACGTCGACGTCCGTCTCGGCCGACAGCCCGTCGTTGACCCCCGGCCGGGAGTGATCGACCAGCGCCACCCCGCCGAACGACGCCGGATCGGCGTCGGCCAGGCGCACGAGGTCGACGTCGAGGAGGTTGACGAGCGCGCGGTTCTCCTGGTGGGAGATCTCGCCCGAGTAGTAGGCCCGGGCGTCGAGGCCCACGCCGGACGCGATCCGGACCAGCGCCAGCGCGCTCCCGATCGCGTCCGGGTCCGGGTTGTCGTGGGTGACGACGGCGAACGGCGCCACGGCCGCGCGCAGCGCCCGCCGGAGCCCCCGGAGTCGGTCGGCCGCCGGTCCCGTCGCGGCGCCGAGGACCGCCTCGGACAGCAACGCGCTCGCGTCGACGGTCCGGTCCGCGAGCGTCGCCACCCGGTGCCGGACCGTCTCCTCGGCGGCGGTGTCGAGCACGGCGACGAGCCGGGCACCGGGGAACGCCCCCCGGGCGCGCTCGGTCACCCGGACCACGTCGTCGGGCGGGACGGTCACGAGCACCACGTCCGCGGCGGCCGGGTAGCCCGCCGGATCACCCGGATCGCCCACGGTCACGTCCACGGTGTCGTCCCGGAGCGTCCGGGCACGGCGCCGCTCGTCCATGATCGCCTCGAGCTCGCCGGGCCACGTCGAGAGCACCCCGAGGACGGTCTGGCTCGCACCCCCGCCCCCGAGAACGAGCCACCTGACCATACCGCCGGGTGTGCGTGGCCGGTCAAAACCCTACCGTACCGGTCCGGCGACAGGCTTAATCCCCCGCGGTGGTGTGGTGTGTTAACATGCGTTTCGAGGTCGACCTCGCCGAGCCCGGACTCGCCGAGCGGATCGAGCGCGCCGCCCGGACGGCGGTGGGCGACAGCCTCCGGAGCATCACCTACTTCACGCCCGACGCGTTCGAACAGCTCTACCTGCGCGCGGACCTGTCGGGCGACGCCGACCTCGCGGGCTTCGTCGAGCACGAGAGCGCGGGCTTTCGCGCCCGGACCGCCTACCGCGACTCGGAGCTCGGGGGCTACCGCTACACCGTCCGCGCGTTCGAGAACGGCTACCTGACCCGGGTGACCGTCGACGGGCAGGGGGTCTTTCTCACGACCGACGGGCTGACGCTCCGGCGCTCCGAGGACGTGGCCGAGGCGCTGGCGAGCGTCCTCGACCGGCGGGCGAGGGGTCGGGCGGGCCGGCGCTGAGTTGCCCGGCTACGCGAACAGCGCGGCCGCGGCCGCCTGGGCCGTCTCGACGACCGGCCCGAAGCCGGGCAGCAAGAGCAGGGTCGCGAGCGCGGCGAACAGGACGGCGGCGTAGAGCCCGACCGGCCGGCTCGGGATCTCGAACCCCGCGGCCGGCTCCTCGATCCACATCGCCTTCACCACCCGGGAGTAGTAGAACAGCGAGAGCGCGCTGTTGACCGCGCCGACGGCCGCCAGCCACCAGAAGCCGCCCTGGACGGCCTCGTAGAACAGGGTGTACTTCGAGAGAAAGCCACCGAACGGCGGCAGGCCGGCGAGCGAGAACATGAAGACGGTCATGGCGAGACAGGCCATCGGCGCCCGGCTCGCCAGCCCGTTGAGGTCCTCGAACGTCCGACCAAGCTCCCAGCGCTCGACCAGCGCGACGAACAGGAACGCGCCGGTGTTCATG
>CAZMLQ010000129.1:0-6655 GCA_964567195.1 uncultured Haloferacaceae archaeon
GCGTACTCCTCGTCACACATGATGATGCCACCGCGGCCGGCGCGGATCGTCTTGTGTGTCGAGCCGGTGACGAAGTCCGCGACGCCGACGGGCGAGTCGTGGACGCCCGCGGCCACCAGCCCCGTGATGTGGGCGATATCGGCGAGGTGGTAGGCGTCGACGGCGTCGGCGACGGCGTCGATCCGGCCCCACTCGACCTCGCGGGGGTACGCCGAGTAGCCCGAGACGATCATGTCGGGCTCGAACGAGTCGGCGGTCTCGGCCAGCGCCTCGTAGTCGATCCGCCCCGTCTCCGGGTCGACCTGGTACTGCTCGACCTCGAACAGCTGGCCGGTGAAGTTCGCCGGGTGGCCGTGCGAGAGGTGCCCGCCGTGGTTCAACTCGAGCGAGAGGAGGCGGTCGCCGGGCTCGAGCACCGACAGGTAGACGCCCATGTTCGCCTGCGTGCCCGAGTGGGGCTGGACGTTGACGTGGTCGGCCCCCCAGAGCCGCTCGGCGCGCTCGATCGCCAGCTCCTCGACCGTGTCGGCGTGCTCGCAGCCGGCGTAGTAGCGCGCGCCCGGGTAGCCCTCGGCGTACTTGTTGGTGAGCGCCGAGCCCTGGGCCTCGAGCACCGCGGGGCTGGCGTGGTTCTCGCTAGCGATCATCGCGAGGGTGTCTCGCTGGCGGTCGACCTCCGCGGCCAGCGCGTCCGCGACCGCGGGGTCGACGCCGCGCACCGTGTCGAACTCCATGCTCCGACTCCGGGCCGTTCGGCGGTTAAGCCTGTCCCTCGATCCGGTCACCCGACCTGTTACGACGGGGCGGTCCCGTTAAAATCAAGTATCGAGCCGACGTTTTTCAACGCGTGCCACTCGTATCTAACCACCACGCGGGGAGCCTGTCGGAGCTTCTGGAGTCGGCGCTCTCGGCCGCGGGCGAGGAGCTGCTCGTCGTCGCGCCGGACGCGGCGACGCTGGAGGGGCTGGTCGCCGTCGCGTCGGACGCGGCCGGGGCGCTGCCGACGGTCCGGGTGCTCGCGGCCGAGCGCACGCTCAAACGCGTCGTCGAGGACTTTCTCGTGGCGAGCGCCGTCGCCGACCTCGTCGCCGACGGGACGTTCGCCCTGCGCCACGGCGACACCGACACGGCCGACGGCCTGCTCGTCTCCGGCGACGCGGTGACCGCGGTCGTCGCCGCCGGCGACCGGGTGGCCGGGCTCTCGACCGACGAGCCGGCGTTCGTCGAGGCCGCGCTCGCGGCGTTTCGTGGCCGGTGGGAGGCGGCCGAGGAGTTCGGTCTCCGGACCCCGCCGCTCTCGCGGGTCCGCGAGACGCTCGCGGTCGACGTCGGCGAGACGGTGCTCGCGGACTTCGACGCCGTGTTGGACCACCTCCGGGCCGTCGACGGCGACGACGGCCTCGACGAGGTGGCGATCAGCCTGCTCGTCGCCGCCCGCAACGACGTGCTCCTCTACGACATCAGCAAGTGGGGCGAGGACGTCGGCATCGCCTCGAAGGCCACCTTCTCCCGGACCAAGACCCGCCTCGAGGAGGTCGACCTCGTCGACACCGAGAAGGTGCCGATCGACGTCGGCCGCCCCCGACTCCGGCTGAAGCTCGGTCCCGCCGCGCCGACCGGCGACCTGGCGGCGCTCGTCGACGCCGCCCGCGACCGGCTCGCCTGACCGCCCGTCTTTTGCCCGCGCCCCCCGTCGCCCGGCGCATGAGCGAGCCCCCCACCGTCGCCCTCGCCGGGTCCGGCCCCGCGGCCGCCGCCGTCCGGGCCGCACTCGCCGACGTCGAGGCCGCCGTCGTCGACCGACCGCCCGCCGAGGTCCGCGGGACGGACGCCGACACCGACCTCGCCGTCGTCGTCGCACCGGCCGGCGCCGCCGCGTTCGACGCCACCGCCGGCGGGAGCGACCCCTGGATCGCCGTCGAGATCGGCGGGCTCGGCGCGCGCGCGCTCGACGACCTCGACGCCGCGGTGAGCGTCCTCGGCCGGGTCGGCTACGCCGACCTCCGGCTCCGGGCCGGGGCGTCGTCCCCGGCCGTCGCCGACCGGCCCAGCGGCGACCGGAGCGCCGTCCGTCTCGCGGGCGCGGTCGCCGGCCGCCGGGCCGTGGCGGCGCTCGCGGGGGCCGACCTCGACGGGACCGTGGTCGAGGTGGCCGGGACCGACGTGGGCCCGACACGGACGCTCCTGCCCGTCCCCGACGCGCCGCCCGACCGCCGACTCCGGCGCGAGTCCGACGGCGGCGGGGACGCGGCCGACCCGCTCGCGCGCGCCGAGCGCGCGCTCGACGACCGGTTCGGGCCGCTGCTGGAGGCGGGCGAGCGCGAGTCGTTTCCCGCCCCCTACTACCTCGTCGCGACCGGCGACACGACGCCGTTCTCGGACGCGCGGGCGGCCGAGCACGCCGCCGGCGTCGCCGCCGACTGGGACGGGGCCTTCCTGAAGGCGCTGGGCGAGGGGCTAGAGCGCTACGCGGCCGGGCTCTACCGGGCCGACTGGTTCACCGTCGCGCCCGAGCGCACCCGTGCGAACCCCGTCTCGCCCGCCCGCTTCGCCGCGCCCGAGGGGATCCGCCCGCCGGACCCCACCGAGCCGATCCCGTGGGTGCCCGGCGAACGGCTCGCGACGGGCGAGCGGGTCTCGCTGCCCGCCGAGTTCGTCCACTACCCGCCGCCGGCCGAGCGCCACCGCCCGGCGATCACGACCGGGCTGGCGGTCTGGTCCGACGGGCCGGGGGCGCTCGCCGCCGGCCTCGCGGAGGTGATCGAGCGCGACGCGACCGTGGTCTCGTGGTACTCGACCTACGAGCCGCTGGCGCTGTCGGTCGAGGACGAGGGCTTCGCGGCGCTGGCCCGGCGCGCCCGGTCGGAGGGGCTCTCGGTCACCCCGCTGTTGGTCACGACCGACGTGGACGTGCCCGTGGTGGCGGTCGCGGTCCACCGCGCCGGGGGCGCGTGGCCCCGCTTTGCCGTCGGCTCGGGCGCCGGGCTCGACCCCGCCGCGGCGGCCCGGTCCGGGCTGGCCGAGGCGCTCCAGAACTGGATGGAGCTCCGGGCGATGGGCCCCGAGGCCGCGGCCGACGAGGGCGGCGCGATCGGCGAGTACGCCGCCTTCCCCGACGCGGCGCGGGCGTTCGTCGAGCGCGAGGGGCCGGTCCCGGCCGCGAGCGTCGGCCCCGACGAGGTCCCGACCGGGCCCGACCGGCTCCGCGCGCTCGTCGAGCGGGTGCGCGACGCCGGCCTCGACGCCTACGCCGCCCGGATCACGCCCACAGACGTCGCGTCGCTCGGCTTCGAGGCGGTCAGGGTGGTCGTCCCGGAGGCCCAGCCGCTGTTCACCGGCGAGCCGTACTTTGGCGGGCGCGCCGAGTCGGTCCCCCGGCGGCTCGGCTACGAGCCCCGGCTCGACCGCCCGTACCACCCCTACCCCTGACCGGAGGGCGAGGAGTCAGACCCCGAGTGTCGCCCGGAGCACGTCCCGCGTCCCGGGACCGAGCCCGACCGCGAGGACCGCGATCAGCAGGAGCACGGTGTAGCGCGGGCTCTCGACGTAGACCTGCTCGTCGAAGACGGCGACGACGACCGCGGCGGCGACGAGTTTCACCAGCAGGAACGGCCACGCGTCGCCGGTGACCGCGAGCACCGACCCGGGCAGCGCCGCGCCGGTCACCTCGACGATGGCCCGGTTGACCGGGTGTTTGGGCACCAGGTTGGGGCCCGCGCCGAGCGCCGGCATCCAGTCCAGCGCGACGACGTTGGCGGCGCCGTCGACGGCGTGGCCCCAGACGACGAGGTGGCCGGCGCGGCCGGTGCCGCCGTCGATCCAGGGCGCGATCCGGCGGGCGATCCACACGGTCGCGGCCGCGCTCGCCGTCGCGAGGACGGCCACGACCCCGAGCACCTGCGGGTGAAACGCCGTCCCGTCGAGTGCGGCGAGCAGCGCGCCGACCCCGACCAGCGCGGCGACGCCCAGCCCGGCGAGCGACGGGGCGTAGTCGGCGACCAGCCCGCGGCGCTGGGCCCCGACGGTGACGACCACCGCGGCGAGGGTGAGCCCGAAGACGGTGAAGTAGATGACGGGGCTGATGATCAGCGTGTTCAGCGGGTAGGTGACGAGCGCGTCGGCGCTCCCGGCGGTGTCGGTGGCGTCCTCGACCACCCGGAGCGCGCCACCGAGAAAGACGAACGGGACGAGCGCGAACAGGAAGCGCCGGTCGCCGCCGACGTCGAGTCGGCGCAACAGAAAGACCAGCCCGCTCAGCGCGAGCAACAACACGAGGACGTAGCCCACCTCGGAGACGAGCGTGTAGCCCGGGTACGCGACCGGGCCGGCCGCGGCCGAACACGCGGCGGCGTCGCCCAGATACCGGGTGGTCCCGTCGGCCCGGACGGCACAGACCGCCGAGTTGGCGTCGGCCTGGACGGGCCCCCAGAAGTACCGCCAGAGGAACCGATCGTACACCAGCCGGGGGAGCGCGACCGATCCGCCGACGAGCGCGGCCGCGAGCGCGAGCACCACCCCGCCCCAGAGCCGCTCGGGGTCGGCGTCGAGCCGGTCGGCGACTGCCATACACGCCGGACGGTGAGCGGCGCTGTTCAGGCTTCCGGTCTCCGGCGTCCCGGCCGCGAGACCGCGCTACCCCTCGGCGGCCCGGGCGTCCCGCGCCGCCCGCGCCGCCGCCAGCGCCGCCTCGTGGACGGCCGGCTCGCCGTTCGAGGCCACCAGCCCCGTCGCGTCGTGGCGCCAGGGCTCGCCCGCGAGGTCGGTCACCCGGCCCCCGGCCCGCCGGACCAGGTGGACGCCCGCCACGGTGTCCCAGGGCTCGCCCCGCAGGTCCGAGAACGCACCGTCCAGCCCGCCGTCCGCGACGGCCGCGAGCGTCGCCTGCGCCGAGCCCAGCCGGCGCAGGTCCGCGACGCGCTCGACGGCCGCGCCCAGCGCCGCGGCGAAGGCGGCGCGGTCGTCCGGGGGCCACCACAGCGTCGGCGCGAGGACGCAGTCGGCCGGATCGGTCCGGTCGCTCGTCGCCGCCGGCGTGCCGTCGCGGGTGGTCGCGCCCGCGGCGACGTGGCGGGTCCCGTCGGCGGGCCGGACGACGGCCGCGGCGACCGGGCGACCGTCGACCACGCAGGCGACCGCGGTCGTCCAGACCGGTAGGCCACGGACGTAGTTGTTCGTCCCGTCGATCGGATCGACGATCCACGCCGGGCCCGTCGCGGGCACCGTCTCCGCGAGCCCGTCAGCGGCCTCCTCGCCCACGACCGGCTCGTCGTACAGCGCGGTCAGGCGCTCGACGACGCGGGCCTGGGCCGCCCGGTCGGCGGCCGTCACCACGTCGGTCCGGCCCGCCTTCGTCTCGACCCGGAGGTCGTCGGCGTAGTCGGCGGCGACGCTTCCCCCGTCGAGTGCCGCCCGGAGCGCGGCCGTCGCCCGTGCGCCCGCGTCGACGTCTCGGTCGGGGGCGTCCGCCTCGGCGTCTCTCACGGCTCCCTGGCTCGCGCGCTCGGAACCTAATCATGGCGGTTTTCACCCCCGCGCGGTCAGTGACGGACGTGACCGGCCTCCCGACCGACGTGCGCGATACCCTCGCCCAGCTGTTCGAGGAGGCCGCGGCGGCCGCGCGCGAGCGCCGCCCCGAGGACGCGGCCGCGCTGGTCGACAGCGCCCGGACCGTCACCGAGAACAAGCTGCCCGACGGCCCGCTCGCCGACCGGCTCGTCCACGGCTGTGACCTGGTCGAGCGGACCGCCCCCGGCGAGCCGCTGGTCGCCGCCGAGTACTGTCGCGCGATGCGCGACCGGGTCGAGGCGGCCGACTAGCGCGCCCGCTCCAGCGAGACGAACGCGTCGGCGTCGGCGCTCAGCCAGCGGGTGAGGCGCTCGGTCTCGGTCGCGCCCGCGGGGTAGAGCGTCCGGCGGTCGGGGCTGGCCTCGTAGCGCACCACCACCGCCCGGAGCGGTGCCCCGTCGGCGGCGTCGGCCGGGAGAGCGGCGACGCGGGGGTGCCGGTCGCCGGGGCTCGCGGGGGCGTCGTCGGGCGCGTCGACGTCCATGTGCGAGAGAGGCCCGCGGACCGACAAAGCCGCTTCTAGGAGGGGTCCGCGCCGGTCGGTCCCACCGCGGAGCGGTCGGGTCGTCACAGTATCGCTATTGAGCCGACCCGTGGGCTTCGACTGGAGGTGACCCCGACCACCGGTCACACTCCTCGCGTGGCGACCGGGCGCGAACACGAGTGCGAGGGGAGGGATTCGAACCCACGAACTCCTACGAGAGCGGATCTTGAGTCCGCCGCCGTTTCCACTTGGCTACCCTCGCGGCCCCGCTTTCGGGGGTGGCCCGACGTAGGCGGGTGACCGACCTTTAGCTTACGACTCGACGGGCGCCGTCGGAGGCGTTAGGTGGCTCGGCCGCGATCGGTCGGACACGCCCGCATGGACGAGCACACCGTGGACGAGAGCGTCGGCCCGCCGACGCGGGGGAGCCCGACCGGCTGGCGGCGCTCGCGGGGGGTCTCGAACGGCTGGGCCCACGGCACCCTCCGGCGCGCGGTCGTCCACGGCGTCCGGCTGTACAACGCGGGGGCCTACCACGAGTCCCACGACTGCTTCGAGGACGAGTGGTACAGCTACGGCCGCGGGAGCGTCGAGAGCGCCTTCCTC
>CAZMLQ010000130.1:0-4122 GCA_964567195.1 uncultured Haloferacaceae archaeon
CTGGGAGCCCGAGGACATCATGTCGGGCTCGTTCACGCTGGTCGATATGCGCCGCCAGATGGAGGCGATGAACCGGATGGGCCCGCTCGACCAGGTGATGGACATGATCCCCGGGCTGGGCGGCGGGCTGATGGACGAGCTCCCCGACGACGCGATGGACGTCACCCAGGAGCGGATGCGGTCGTTCGAGGTGGCGATGGACTCGATGACCGACGAGGAGCTCGAGAACCCCCGGACGATCGGGCGGAGCCGTGTCCGCCGGATCGCCCGCGGCTCGGGCGTCCCCGAGGAGACGGTGCGCGAACTGCTCGACCAGCACCGGATGATGGAGCGCACGCTCAAGCAGTTCCGCGGCATGGGCGAGGGCGACATGCAGCGGATGATGAAGCGCCTCCAGCAGGGTGGCGGCGGCGGGGGCGCCGGCGGCATGGGCGGGATGGGCCCGTTCGGCTGAGCCGGCCGTGGACCCGCCGGTCGCCGCCCGGCTCCGGGGCGTACACGAGCGCGTCCGGGCCGGGCCGGCGCTCGACGTTCTCGCGCTGACCGCGGCGCTGTGGTTTCTCGCGAAGTTCCTCCGCTACGCGCTCCCGCCGCTGTTCGGGCCGCTCCGGTCCGCGTTCGGCGTCGGGACCGCCGACCTCGGGCTGGCGTTCACCGGGCTGATGGCCGGCTACGGCGCCACCCAGTTCCCCGCCGGCGCGCTCGCCGACCGGCTCGGTCCGACCCGGGTGATCGTCGGCGGGGCCGTCGTCGCGGCGGGCGCCGCGCTCGCGCTCGCGGCCGCGCCCACGTTCCCCCTGCTGGTCGCGGCCCTCTGTCTGCTCGGGGTCGGCACCGGCGCGCACAAGACCGTCGCCATCACGCTGCTCTCGGCGACCTACCCCGACCACACCGGCCGGGCGCTCGGGACGATGGACACCGTCGGCGAGCTCGCGGGCGTGCTCGCGCCCGCCGCCGCCGTCGCCCTGCTCGGGGTCGCGGTCGGCTGGCGGGCGCTGTTCGTCGTCGCGGCCGGCACCGGCCTCGCGCTCGCGGCGGCGTTCGCCCGCCGGATCGGCGATCCCGAGCCCGAGGACGCCGACACCGAGCCGACCGCGGACGCCGACGCTCCGCCCGGCTACGCCGCCGCCGTCCGCGCCCCCGCGGCGCTGGGGTTCGCGCTCGTCGCCGTCCTGCTCGCGTTCGTCACCAACGGCGTAATCGCCTTCCTGCCGCTGTATCTGAGCGAGGTCGCCGGCCTCGGCCTCGGACGGGCGGGGCTCGTCTCCGCGGCCTTCTACGCCGTCGCGGTCGTCCAGCCCCTGAGTGGCGAGGCCGCCGACCGCGCCGGCCGGCTGCGGGTCGTCGCGGGCTTTCTCCTCCTGGCGGCGCTCGCGCTCGCGGCGCTGGTCGCGCGCCCGACCGTCGGGGCGCCCGCGCTCGTCGCGCTGGTCGCCGCCCTCGGCGTCGGGATCCACGGCACCCGCCCGGCCCGGGACGCCCACCTGGTCGCGCTGTTGCCCGAGGACCGAGCCGGCGGGGCGCTCGGGGCCGTCCGGACGGCGATGCTCGGCGGCGGCGCCGTCGCGCCCGCGCTGGTCGGGGGGCTCGCGGCCGTCGGCTCGCTCCGGCTCGGCTTCCTCTCGCTCGTGGTCGGGCTGGCGGCGGCGCTGGCGCTGGTCGCGGGGCTGGCGCTGGCGACCGCCGTCGACCCCGGGGGAGACGATCCCGGCGGCTTTTGAGCCCCGGCGCCGCAGTGGCTCCCGATGAGCGTCCTCGCGGTGGCGCGCGACGCCTACCGGGCGGCCCTGCCGGCGCTCGCGGCCAGTCTCGCCGGCGGGCTCGTCGCCGGCGCCACCCTCGGCGGGATGCGGGCCGACCTCGCGGCGCTGCCGGGGCTGCTCGTGCTCGTGCCCGCGCTGTTGGCCGTCCGCGGGACGGTCTACGGCGCGCTGGGCGCGCGGATCGCCACCGCGCTCCACCAGGGGGTGCTTGCCCCCCGGCTCGGGGCCGACGACCGCCTGCTCCGGGCCGGCGCGGCCGCCCTCGCCAACGGCCTGCTCGCCTCGACGGTCGCCGCCTGTGTCGTCTTCGGCCTGCTCTCGGCCGTCGGCCGGTCGGTCGCGCCCCTGCCGGCGCTGGTCGCGATCGCGCTGCTCGCGGGCGTCTGCTCGGGGCTCGTCCTCGTCGTCGTCGTGGTCGTCGCGGCCGTCGTCGGCTACCGCCGGGGGGCGGATCCCGACGCGCTCGTCGGCCCCGTCGTCACCACCACCGGCGACGTGTTCGGCCTACTCTTCTTGCTCCTGGCCACCCGCCTCGTCCGCCGGGCCGGGCTGGCCGATCCCGGGCTCCGCGCGGCCCTGCGCGCGACGGCGGGGGTGGGGGGCTGAGTGCCGACCGACTGGACCGTGCGGGCGATCACCCGCGCCACCCTCCCGCTGTTGCTCGTGCTCACGCTGGTCGAGGTGGGTAGCGGGCTGGTGCTGGGGGCGTTCGAGGCCGACCTGCTCGCACACCCCTCGCTGCTCGTGCTCGTGCCCGTCACGATCGGGACGGCCGGCAACCTGGGGAGCGTGCTCGCGGCCCGGCTCTCGACCGCCTTCCACCTCGGTCTGCTCTCGTTCTCGCCGACCGACGACCGCCTCGCCGGCAACGCCCTCGCGGTGCTCGCGCTCGGCGCCTCGCTCTTTCCCGCCGTCGGCGCGGGCGCGTGGGCCGTGGCGGCCGCCGGGGGTGCGACCAGTCTCTCGCTCCGGACGGTCCTGCTCGTCGCCGTGACCGCGGGGCTCGCGCTCGCCGGGCTCGCGGTCGCGGTCAGTCTCGTCGCCACCTACGCCGCCTACCGCCTCGGGCTCGATCCCGACGACGTGGTCGTGCCCGTCGTCACCAACGTCTGTGACGTGCTCGGGGTGGTCGTGCTGTTCGTCGCCGTCCGGCTGTTCGTCTGAGTCCGACCGACGGTCATATGCCCGCGCGTCGCCCAGCCCGGCCCGTGTTCGCGCCCGTGCCCGCCTCCGTCCCCGCCGTCGGGGCCGCGCTCGCGCTCCCGGTCGAGCCGGCGCTGCTCGCCGAGGTGGCCGTCCGGGTCGCCCGGATCGCCGCGCTCGTCGCCGCCGGGGTCTTTCTCGCCAACGTCGCCGTCTCGCTGGGCGCGGTCGAGCGGGTGGCCGGGCTCTCGCGCTACCTGACCGGCCCCGCCAACCTGCCCGACGAGGTGGGGACCGCGATTCTCACCACCGCCGCCTCCACGACCGCCGGCTACGGGATGCTCGCCGAGTTCCGCGAGTCGGGGATGCTCGACGACCGCGCGACGCTCGTGGCCGTCACGACGAACACCTTCTTCGGCTTCGTCCAGCACGTGTTCACCTTCTACGCGCCCGTGCTGATCCCGATTCTCGGGCTGGAGACGGGCCTGCTCTACGTCGGCAGCCGGGCCGCGATCGCGCTCGCCATCACCGTCTCGGGGCTGCTCGCCGGGGCGTTTCTCCTCTCCGAGCGCAACGTCGATCCGGGTGCGACCGTCGACACGGCCGCCGCGCCCGACGGCGGCCGCCCCGACGCGGCGGGGGCGCTCCGCGAGGCGGCCGGGCGCACCCGCTCGACCGTCGGCCGGATCGTCCCCCGGCTGGCGGTCGTCTACGCGCTCGTCACGCTCGTGGTCGCCCGGGCCGACCTCCGGTCGGTCACCGCCGCCGCCGACCCGCTGACCGCGCTCGTCGGCCTGCCGGGCGCCGCCGTCCCCGTGATCGTCGTGTTCGCGTTCGACACGACCGCCGGAGCCGCCGCCGCCGCCCCCCTGATCGGCCCCGACGGACCCTTCACCCCCCGGACCGCCGTCGCCGCGCTGCTCGTCGGCGGCGTCGTCTCGTTCGCCGTCTCGACGTTCAAGCGCTCGATCCCGTTCCAGTACGGCGTCTGGGGCCCCGCCTTCGGCTCGAAGGTCGTCCTCGTCAACACCGCGTTCAAGATCGCGTTCATCTCGCTCGCTCTCGTCGTCCTGCTGGCGACGTGACCGTCGAGAATCAGTTCCGATAACTGCCGGCCAAGGCAAAACTGTCTCGATCCTCGACGGGTGCGGTGTGTCCGTACACGTGTGCGAGCGTCCGCCGACGCGGTCCGTCACGGGGGGTCGCCCGTCGTGAC
>CAZMLQ010000130.1:4222-6597 GCA_964567195.1 uncultured Haloferacaceae archaeon
CGACGAACTTGTCGCGCCGGTAGAGGTCGAGCTCGGTGACGGCGTCGGGCGTCTCGGTTCGGGCGGCGTACGCGACGGCGTCGGCCACCGTCTCGGGCTCGGTCACCTCGTCGGGCTCGTAGCGCTCGCGCGAGAGCTCGGTCTCGTCGCGGAACTCCTTGCCGAACTCCGTGCGGACCTCCGAGGGGTTGACGACGGTGACGGCCACGTCGTCGCCGACCTGACCGGCGAGACTGAGCGCGAACCCGCGGGTCCACCACTTGGTTGCGGCGTAGACCGGGCCGCCGGGCCGGGGGTAGTGGCCGGCGAAGCTGCCGACGAACACCAGCGTCCCCGCCGACGCGCGGAGGTGAGGGATCGCCGCCCGCGCGACGAAGAACATCCCGTCGGTGTTGACGTCCATCACCGTCCGGTACTGCTCGGTCGGCAGGTCCTCGACCGCCACGCCCCGCGCGGTGCCGGTACCCGCGTTGTTGACGACGACGTCGAGACCGTCGAACGCCTCGACCGCGGCGTCGACGGTCGCCTCGACGGCCGTCTCGTCGGTCACGTCTGTCGGGGCGACGAGCGTCTCGACGCCGTGCTCGGCCGCGATCCCGTCGGCGATCTCCCGCAGACGCCCCTCGCGGCGGGCGGCCAGCGCCACGTCGGCCCCGTCGCCCGCGAGCGCCCGCGCCGTCTCGCGCCCGATCCCCGCGCTCGCGCCGGTCACCAGCGCCGCCGCCCCGTCGAGCGGGCCGTCGCCGTCGTGGTCGCTCATGCGCGAGACGACGCCGGCCCGCGACATAAATCCCGGTCGGGGCGCTACGCGACCGGCTCGCCGTCCTCGGTCGGCGGAGCGACGGCGGCGATCAGCTCGTCGACGGCCGGCTCGCGGACGGTGACGTGGACCTCGATCTCGCCGAGTTCGGCCGGGTCGCCGACGGCGAAGTTGACGACGCCCTGGAGTGCGGCCTGCTTGTTCAGCGCGAACGAGAAGCCGTCGTCGTCGGCCCGCCGACGGAACTCCCGCCGGGCGGTGTCGAGGATCTCCTGTCCGTGGAGGCGCTCCGAGAGCCCCTCGAGCGAGTGGCTCTCGGCCACGAGCCGGCCGTCGGTCCGCTCGAGGTCGGCCTCGGGGAAGACGTTCCGGACGGCGTCGGCCACCCGCTCGGGCACCTCGGTCGGTCTGACGGGCGCGACGATCCGGACGTCGACGCTGTAGATCACGACGCCACCCCCAGGAGCTCGCGCACCCGCGCCCGGAAGGCCTCGAGCGAGCCGTCGTTCTCGATCCGGACATCGGCGTCGGCCATCACCTCGTCCATGCCGAACGACCGCTCGCGGGCCTCCCGGTCGCGCAGGGCCTCGCGGTCGGCGTCGGAGACGTCGCGTCCCCGGTCGGCCAGCCGCCGCGCCCGCGTCTCGAACGGCGCCTCGACGCTCACCACCCGGAACGCGTCGCCGAAGGCGGCCTCGAAGCGCTCGACCTCGACCGGCGCGCGCAGGCCGTCGACCAGCACCGTCTCGTGGTCCCCGAGCGCGGTCTCGATCCGGGGGAGCGACCGCGCCGCGACCGCGTCCGGGCCCTCCTCCTCGCGCAGCGCCCGCGCCACGTCACCGTGGTGTTCGGCCGGGTCGAGCCCCCGGTCGCGGCAGGCCTCCCGGATCACGTCGCCCATCGTCACGACCGGGACGCCAGCCTCCCGCGCGACCGCCGCCGCCTCGCCCTTGCCGCTGCCGGGCAGGCCGACCGTCCCGATGACTCCCATCACCGGTCGTTTTCCGCCGCCGGTCTTGTATCGTTCGCTTCCGGACCCGCCCCGACGCGCTCTTGTCCCCGCCCCGTCTCCGGTCGGCATGGGCGATCGCTCGCTGCTGGTCCGTGCGCTCTGGTTTCTGGCCGTCGGCTGGTGGGCCACGCCGGTCGTCGTCAACGTCGCGTGGGCGCTCAACGTCACCGTCGTCCTCCTGCCGCTGGGGATCAAGCTGATCAACCTCGTGCCGACGGTGTTGACCCTGCGCGAGCCCCGGTCCGTGCTCGATCCGGACGCGCCGGGGACGGGCCAGCGCTCGCTCGCCCTCAGGGCGGTCTACTTCCTGCTCGTGGGCTGGTGGCTCTCGCTCCTCTGGGCGAACGTCGCCGCGCTGCTCGCGGTGACGGTCGTCGGCCTGCCGGTCGCGCTCTGGCTGTTCAACCGCCTGCCCTACGTCACCTCGCTCTACCGGTTCGACGGCTGACCCGACCGGTTTTTCACCCGCCGGGGCGGAGTGGGCGACGGGGCACGTAGCTCAGTCCGGATAGAGCGCCGGACTTCTAATCCGGTGGTCGTGGGTTCGAATCCCACCGTGCTCGTAGGGAGCGAAGCGACCGGAGAGCACGCAGGGGATTCGAA
>CAZMLQ010000131.1:0-6584 GCA_964567195.1 uncultured Haloferacaceae archaeon
GAGATACGTCTCCACGCCCTCGGCCCCGCCGACGGCCAGCGCGTAGGCGTACGGCCGACCCAGCATGACCGCGTCCGCGCCGAGCGCGAGCGACTTGAGCGCGTCCGCGGGCCGCCGGATCCCGCTGTCCAGCGTGACGTCGGCCTCGTCGCCGACCGCGTCGACGATCCCGGGGAGCGCCTCGACGGCGGTGATCGAGCCGTCGACCTGGCGGCCGCCGTGGGTGGAGACGCCGACGCCGTCCGCGCCGTGTTCGACCGCGAGGCGCGCGTCCTCGGGGTGGAGGATCCCCTTGACGAGCACCGGCAGGTCGGTCACCTCGCGGACGAACTCGAGATCCGCCCACGTCAGACCGGGGTCGCCGAAGATCTCGAGAAACTCCTCGACGGCCGCCTCGGGGTCGTCCTCGGGTGGCTCGTCGAGCCGGGCCCGGAAGGCCGGGTCGGAGACGTAGTTCGCCACCCCCTCGCCCTCGAGAAACGGGTAGTAGCCCCGCTCGATCAGCCGCTCGCGCCAGCCCAGGATCGGTGCGTCGACCGTGACGACGATCCCGTCGTAGCCCGCCGCCTCGGCGCGCTCGAGGAAGCTCCGCGCGATCGCGTCCGACGACGACCAGTAGAACTGGAAGAACTTCGGCGTCTCCCCGAGCGTCTCGGCCACCGTCTCCAGCGGCGTCGAGGAGAGCGAACTCAGACAGAGCGGGACGTTCAGCGCCGCCGCGCCCGTCGCGGTGGCGACCTCGCCGCGCTCGTGGAGCAGGCTCTGGACCCCGAGTGGTGTCAGTCCGACCGGCCAGTCCAGCGCCGTCCCCAGGAGCGTCGTCGAGAGATCGCGCGTCTCGACGCCCCGGAGCATCCGCGGGACGAGCCGCCAGGCCGAGAAGTCCCGGCCGCGCTCGAACGTCTCCTCGCTCCCGGCGCCGCCGTGGACGTACGCGACGCCGCGCTCGTCCATCGCCTCGTGGGCCGCGTCGCGGAGGTCGTCGTACGAGACCGGGAAGTCGGTCGTCGATCCCTCCAGGGTTCCCCGTCGGTACAGCTCGTTCACCCGCTCGGCCCCGAATCGACCCGTGTCGGACACGGTCGCCTCCAGGGACCGTCGGCTCATATCGGTTGTCACCGCGACGGCCGGAGCCGGCGACGACGGTCCGAGCGCGCTCGGCCCGGCCCTACTCGTTCGACCCCTTCGCCGGGGCGTACAGCACCGTCATCACGAGCTCCTCCTCGAAGTCGCGAAACCGGTGTTCGGTCCCCGGATCGAGGTGGATCACGTCGCCCGCCGAGACGGGCGTCACCTCGCCCCCGGCCTCGAGCTTCGCGACGCCGGCGTGGATGTGGTAGATCTCGTTCTCGGCGTGGGCGTGCATCGGATCCTCGTCACCCGGCTCGAACCGCATCACCTCCGCGCTAACCGCGTCGGTTCGGAGCGTCTCGCTCGACTCCTCGTCCTCCCGGGCGAGCCGGTCGGCGACCTCGCGCACCTGGAACGCGTTCATGCGAACGTGCGTACGGACGCCAGGCTGGTAAACGGTCGGTCGTCGAGTGACGAACGCGACGCCGTGCCGGGTCGGTTCGGCCGATCCGCGCCCGTGGCGACGGGGGGATCGCGCCGTCTCAGGCGAGGCCCGCGATCTCGTCGGCGCCGCGAAGCTGGTCGAACGCCGCCGAGAGGATCGCCAGCGGGAGGAGTGCGAGCGGGGCGTTCACCGCGCTGGTCGCCACACCGACCGCGGCCTCGCCGCCGAGCGCGCCGGCACCGGCCCCGACCACGAGGCCGACGACGGCGCCACCGACGCCGATCCCGACGGCGACGACGAGCATCAGCCCGACCATCGAGAGAAACGCCGGTCGGACCAGCCGCCAGCTCCGCAGCATGGCCGTCGGGAAGCTCTCGTCCTCGACCGCGACGTACATCGTCATGAAGCTCAGCCCGACGTAGGCGACGATCCCCGGCACGACGAGCAGGACCGACCCGACGAGGACGACGAGACCGAACGCGAGTCCGCCGACGACGAGATTGAGCGTCGCCCACGGGAGCCGCCTGTAGTACGCGCCGGGGATGGTGTCGGTCCGGCCGGCCACGAACGTCCGGACGGCGACGACGGTGAGCGTCGACAGAGCGACGAGCGCCAGGAGGACGACCAGCGCGTAGACGCCCGTCGGGGCCGGGTAGGTGAGCCCGACGTTCGGGCTCGCCTCGGCCCCGAGATAGCGCCCCAGGACGGCGGCGAGCAGCCCGTTCGGCGACACCTGGTACACCAGAACCACGAGCGCGTAGCCGGCGGTCAGCACCGCCCCGTTCCGGGACGCGAGCCGACACGCGCCACTCCGAACGGCCGCACGGATCGAGAGCGACATCGTTCCGGACCGGACACGGGGGCGTCGGCGTATCAGCCCACCGAACGGTTCGAGACGGATTTCAGCCTCCCCGCCTCTCTCTTCGCGAACGCGCCCCACAGCGTTGATTACCGTGCCCTGCCGACGGTGTGGCGGCCCCGCTATGGATACGACTTCGGACGAGCGGCTCCGATCTGTCGTCGCGGCGGTTCTGTCCGGCGTCGGCGTTGCCGGGCTCGTCTCGGCGCTTCTCGGGAGCCCGCTCTTCGAACCGGCGTACGCCGCGGTCGCGTTCGGAACGGCCGCCGCCGTCACCCCGAGACGGCTGCGGATCGGCTGCTGGCTCCGCGATCGACTGCGGGACTGATCCGGTGGCTCCCAGCGTCCGGCCGACCGGCCGGCGAATCAGCCGACGCTCCACCGTCGCCGCTCCGACCGTGCTCGCGTCGACGCGTGTCGGGCCGGACGCCACCGGTCCCGGCCCGTGACGGGCTCCGACGGCGGGATCCGGGGACGCTCGGGCGCGACGGCCGCGCCGACCGATCAGCCCTCGTCGCGCTCGACCGGCCGGTCGGGGTCGGCGGTCCACTCGGCGAGCGAGCCGTCGTAGACGGCCGCGTCGGTGACGCCGGCCCGGTACAGCGCCAGCGCGGCGCTGCTGGCGGCGATCCCGCCCCCGCAGTAGGTGACGACGGCCTCGGCCGCCGTCGCGCCCACCTCGGCGAACCGCCGGCGCAGATCGGGCGCGGACTCGTACGTGCCGTCGTCCGCGAGCACGCCGCTGTCGCCGATCGCGGGCACGTTGGTCGTCCCCGGGATCCGCTCGGCGGCGTGGTCGGCCGGCGCCAGGGCGTTGATCACGCAGGCGTCGTCCTCGCCGCGCCGGGTCTCGACGGTCGCGGCGTCGGCGACGAGTTCGGGGCGGTACGACGGGGTGAACGTGGCCGGCTCCGGCGCCGCGGGCGTCGTCGACACCGGCCGGTCCTCGGCCGTCCACCGGCCCCACCCGCCGTCGAGGACGCCGACCCGGTCGTGGCCGAACACGCGAAACGTCCACCACAGCCGGGCCGCCCACTCGTTGCGCCGCCGCCGGTCGACGGCGTCGTAGAGCACGACGCGCGAGTCGTCACCCACCCCAAGCTCGCCGACCGCCGCCGCGAACGCCTCCGGCGTCGGCAGCTGGAACCGGTAGTTCGGATCGTCCGTCTCGGAGAGCTCCTCGATCAGGTCGGCGAACTGACTCCCGGGCACGTGGCCCGTCGCCCAGTCGTCGTAGCCCGACTCGACCTCGTAGCCCTCGCCGTCCGCCGCCGGCCGGAGGTAGACCGTGCAGTCGAGCACCCGAACGTCGGGGGCGTCGAGGCGCCGTTCGAGCCACGCCGGATCGACGAGCGTCGGAACCGTGTCGTCGGACACGGCCCCACCGTGATCCACCGACGGATTAACCCCAACGCTCTCGCTCCCCGGTCCCGGTCCCGGTCGGACACCGGCGCGTCCCCGGGTCGCGACCGCGGCCGAGACGCGCCGGCGTCGGGCGGAAACAGAACGTATTAGTCGCCGAGCACGTCACGACACCCCGTGGCGAGCCCTCCACGAATCGGTGTCGTCGCCGCCTCCGTCCTCGTCGTCGTCGCTCTCGTCGCCGGCGTGCTCGCGTACGAGCAGGTCCCCGAGGGCCACGAGGGCGTGATCAAGGAGTTCGGCGCCGTCACCGGCGAGACGCGCGACAGCGGCGCACAGATCGTCGTCCCGATCCAACAGAGCATCCAGAACGTCGAGACCCGGCCCCGAACCTACACGATGAGCGCCACGGCCGGCGAGGGGAACAAGCAGTCCCCCGACGCGATCACCGTCAAGACGGTGAACGGGTCGAGCGTCGACATCGACGTGACGATCCGCTACCGGATCGACCCCCGGCGGGCGGACACGTTCGTCGAGACGTGGAACGACGAGCGACAGCTCGAGCGGCGGCTGATCCGCCCGACCGTCCGGTCGGTCCTGCGCGACGAGGCGTCGTCGCTCCAGACGACCGGCACCGACGCCATCTACAAGCAGACGAGCCGCCAGCGCCTCAGCGAGGTCACCCGGAGCGCCCTGCGGGAGGCGCTCTCCGACCAGCCGGTGCTCCTCCAGGCGGTCCAGGTCCGGAACGTCAACCTCCCCGACGGTATCGACCAGGCGCTCGACCAGAAGGAGGAGGCCAAACAGCGGGTGCAGGTCGAGCAAGAGCGCATCGCCCAGGAGCAGGCCCGCGCCGAACAGCGCCGGGTCCAGGCCGAGGCCGAGGCCGACGTGATCCGGATCAAGGGCGAGTCGCTCCGCCGGAACCCGATCGTCCTGCGCGAGCGCTACGTCGAGGCGCTCCAGGGCGGCTCGGTGTTCGTCGTCGGCTCCGGCGGCGCGGGCGAGACGCCGATCATCCTCGACGCGGGCGCGGGCGCGACCGCCGGCGCGACGGCGAACCGGACCTCGACCCCCGACGCGCCGCCGACCGCCACCCCGACCGCGGCCACGAACGAAACCGCGAACGAGACCACCGCCTGAGCCCGAGATGGTCGCCCGACTCGTCCTCGGTCTCGTCGCGCTGACGGTCGTCGCCTCGGTCGGGGCCGTCGGGCTGTATCGTTATCTCGATCGCCAGGCCGAGCGCCGACACGAGCGCGAACTGCGCCGGCTTGAGCTCCGGGACAGCCTGGTCGAGACCGCCGAGCGCCGGTCGGACCGCTCCGACCGCGACGACGGCTGAGCCGGCCGACGCGACCCCACCCCACCGCGGCGCGGCCTCAGCCCGTCGCGGCCCGCGGCAGCCGCCAGTCGATCGCGAGCTCTCGCCCGCGAAAGCGCGGGCTCGCGACGACCTCGAACGTCTCGTCGGCGGCCGCCGGCGTCACCGGCGCCGCGAGCAACAGCCGGGCGACGTCGGCCCGCGAGACGCTCCCCCAGAGGCGCGCGCCCGGGCGGGCGACGCTGACCGCGTCGGTCCGTGGCCCGTTCGTGAGCACGCCCGGCCGGAGGATCGTGTGCCCGAGCGGCGCCGCCCGCAGCGCCGCCTCGGTCTCGGCCTTCGCGCGCTGGACCGGCCCGATCGCGAGGTCGAACAGCCGCGCCAGCGGGCTCGCCGGCCCGTCGCCGACGCCAAGCGCCGACTCCATCGCGAACGCCGCGACGCCGGCCGCGACCGCGGCGTCGAGCAGCGCCCGCGCGCCCTGTCCGTCCACCAGCGGGCCACCGCGACGGACGTCCGCCAGCCCCGAGCCCACGGCGCTGTAGACGACGTCGACGCCCGCGACCACGCGACCGAGGTCCTCGGGCGCGAGCAGGTCGTCGACGACCACCTCGTCGGCCCCCGCGCGCCGGAGCGTCGCCCGCTTCCCGGGTGAGCGGGTCAGCGCGCGGACCGTCGGCACGCGCGGGCCGGCGAGCCGGAGGAGTTCGCGCCCGGTCCCCCCGCTCGCGCCCGCGATCAGCGCGGTCTCGACGGCGTCGGGGTCCACGGTCGTCGTTCGTCGGCCGGCCGGGTAGCTCTTTGGCCCGCCGGTCGCGGTCGTGTGCAGACGGGCCGGCGAAACCGGGACCACCTCGAAAGCCCCCGGCGTCCTGGCGTGCCCGGACTTCACCAGAGCGGAGCTCCCGCGAGCCAACCAGAACGCGGAGCGATCTGTCGGCGCCGGGGGCTTTCGAGGTGTCTTCGGTCCAATCACGCCCGTCGCGACGGCACCCCGCCGAGCCGGCACAACCGGTATGTCCGCCCCGGCCGACCTCCGGTCGTGACCGACGACACGCGCGCGACGCCCGGCGGCGGCACCACCCCCGAGCCCCGGCCGATCGAGGCGGCCGCCCCCGAGGAGTTCGGCCTCGTCCAGGTCTGGTGGGGGACGGGCAAGGGCAAGACCACGGCGGCGCTGGGCATGGCCGCCCGGGCCTGTGGCCACGGCTACCGGGTCCACCTCTGTCAGTTCATGAAAGGTGGCGCCGACAGCGTCGAGGGGGTACGCGGCGAGTACAACGCGATCGCCGCGCTGCCCGGGCTCTCCTACGAGAACACCGGCCACTACGGCTGGCACGGCTTTCTCGACGGCTCCGACGACGACGAGCACGCGGCCAAGGCGGCCGGGGCGCTCGCCCGGGCGCGAGAGCTGATCGACGCCGCCGCCGCGGCCGACCTCGCGGCCCCGCTCGCGCTCGACGGCCCGCCCGAGGACGGCGTCCACATGCTCGTCCTCGACGAGGTGCTGTACGCCGCCAACC
>CAZMLQ010000132.1:0-6561 GCA_964567195.1 uncultured Haloferacaceae archaeon
GCTACGCCGTCCACTCCCAGGACTCGACGGCGACGCGCTCGCCGGCGGGGATCCCCTCGCGCTGTTCGGGGACGGCGAGCCAGCCGTCGGCGAGCGCGACCGACGAGAGCACGCCCGCGCCGCCGGCCCGGACCGGCTCGGCCGTCCGGTCGGCTCCGCCGTCGCCCTCGTCGTCGGTCTCGGCCCGGACCCGAACCCGGGCGAACGTGCGCACCCCGGGCTCGCTCGCCACCTTTCGCGCGAGCGTCGCCCGGGTCGTCGGATAGGCGGGGACGGGCGGGTCGCGGCCGGCGACCGCCCGCAGGACCGGCCGGAGGAACTGGACGGCGTTGACGATGCACGCGACCGGGTAGCCGGGGAGCGCGAGCACGGGCGTTTCCTCGACGACGCCGAGCGCGACGGGGTGGCCGGGTTTGAGCGCCACGCCGTGGACGAGCACCTCGCCGACGGCCGCGATCGCCTCGGGGACGTGATCGCGCGCGCCGACCGACGAGCCGCCGGTCGTGACGACCACGTCGCGGGTCAGATCGCGCTGGATCGCCGCCCGCAGCGCCGCGGGGTCGTCGGTCACCACGTCGCGCTCGGTGGCGTGCCCGCCCCAGCGTTCGACCAGCCGCGAGACGGTGAGCCCGTTTGTCTCGACCACCTCGCCGGGGTCGGGGTCGCGCTGGACCAGCTCCTCGCCCGTCGGGATCACGCCGACCGTCGGCCGGGCCCGGACGGCCACCTCGTCGATCCCGACCGCCTTCAGCAGACCGAGATCGGAGGGTCGGAGGGTGTGGCCGGGACCGTGGAGGTGCTGGTCCGCCGCCACGTCCTCGTCGGCGGGACCGACGTTCTCGCCCTCGGCGACGGCGTCGAACAGCTCCACCTCGTCGCCCACCCGCTCGGCGTGCTCGACCATCACGACCGCGTCGGCGCCGTCGGGCAGCGGGCTGCCGGTGTGGACGCGCGCGGCCGCGCCGGGCGGGAGCGGCTCGTCGTCGCGCTCGTGAAGCGCGAGCACGCCCGGCGAGCGGTCGCTCGCGCCGAAGGTGTCGCCGGCCCGGACCGCGTAGCCGTCCATCGCCGCCCGCTCGTAGCCGGGCACCGGCCGCGGGGCCGTGACGGCCTCGGCGAGAGTCCGGCCGTCGGCGCGCCCGAGCGGCACCCGCTCGGTCCGGTCGGTCGGCGTGACCGCGTCGAGCAGCCGGCTCCGGGCGGTCGCCAGCCGGGTCCGGCGCTTGAACCCCGAACTCCGGCGGTCGTGGTCGCTCATGACCGCCCCTGGGGACGGCGCGACAAAGGCTCTGTCCCCCCGGCGTCCTCTCCGTCCGGTCGACACGCCCGCGGCGGCGGGCCGGGGCGCAACCGACGGGCGCGGGGACGGTACGGAGCCGGAACACCGGGGATCGGCGGTCGTCGGCGCCCGGGTGACGGGGGCGGAGCGGCCGCCGACCGCGGCCGATACCGCGGCCTTTTTCGACGGCGACGCCGAACATCGTCGTATGTCGAGCCTGCGAGAGGCGCTCCGAGAGCTTCCGGAGGCGGTGTTCGCCGACCTCCTGGAGAGCGACGACGGCTACCTCCTCGTCGTGGACCTGCCCGGGGTGACGGCCGAGACGGTCGAGGTGGCGGTCGAGTGCGGTCGGCTGAGCCTCGAGGCCCGGCGAGAGAAGGCGCTGCCCCCCGAGTTCCGCTACCTCCGCGAGGACCGCTCGCTCTTTCTCGACGCCGACCTGCCCCTGCCGCCGGAGGCGACGGGGGCGGGCGCGAGCGCCCGGATGGACCGGGGCGTGCTGACGGTCGAACTCCCCAAGCGCGAGGCCGCCCCGGAGCGGACCATCCCCGTCGAGGACGCGTAACGGCGGGGTGGTGACGCTGGGCACCCTCCGCGCGTACTGGCGGTTCCTGCGCGTCGCCAAACAGTTTCTCCCGCTGGTGGTCGCCTACGCCCGGGACCGCCGTCGCTACCTGCTGTTCGGCGGGCGCCGGCAGGTCGATCCCGAGACCCAGCGCCGCCGGGCCGAGCGGCTGCTGGACTCGCTTTTGACCCTCGGACCGACGTTCATCAAGCTGGGCCAGCTGCTCTCGACCCGGCCGGACGTGCTCCCGCCGGCCTACATCGACGTGCTCGCCAGCCTCCAGGACGACGTGCCCCCGGCCGACTGGGCCGAGGCCGAGCAGGTGCTCGAGGCCGAACTCGGCCCCGTCGACGAGACCTTCGAGTCGTTCGACCGGACGCCGATCAGCGGCGCCAGCCTCGGGCAGGTCTACCGCGCCACCTACGAGGGGACCGAGGTGGCGGTGAAGGTGCGCCGGCCCGGCATCGAGGAGCTGGTCGAGGCCGACCTCCGCGTGATCCGGTGGTCGCTCCCGCTCGTGCTCCTGTTCACCGACGAGGGGCGGGCGTTCTCGCTGGAGAACCTGGCCGACGAGTTCGCCACCACCATCCGCCAGGAGATGGACTACGACCGCGAGCGCCGCGTGCTCGGCGAGATCGGCGCCTCCTTCACCGACGATCCGGACGTCCACGTGCCCGACGCGATCCCGGCCGCCTCCGGCCCCCGGGTGCTGACGATGGAGTACGTCGGCGGCACCAAGATCAACGACGTGGCGGCGCTGGACGAGGCGGGCTTCGACCGGACGGCGCTGGCCGAGAAGCTCCAGCGCGCCTACCTCGTGATGATCCTCGAGGAGGGGGTCTTCCACGCCGACCCCCACCCGGGCAACCTCGCGGTCGCGCCCGACGGCGCGATCGTCTTCTACGACTTCGGGATGAGCGGCGAGGTCGATCCGTTCGTCCAGGACCGGATCGTCGACTTCTACATCGCCGTCGCCAACCAGGACATCGACGGCATCCTCGACGCGATGGTCGAGATGGGGACGCTCTCGCCCGAGGCCGACCGCGAGGTGATGGCCAGCGTGATGGAGCTTGCCATCGCGGACGTCCGGGGCGAGCAGATCGAGCAGTACCGCGTCCAGCAGGTGATCCAGCAGGTCGAGGACACCATCTACGAGTTCCCGCTGCGTCTGCCCCGTAACTTCGCGCTCATCCTCCGGGTGGCGACCGTCGTCGAGGGGGTCTGTGTCACCCTCGATCCCGACTTCGACTTCATCGCCGTCGCCACCGACTACCTCGCCGAGGAGGGCTACCGCGAGGAGTCGGTCCGGCGACTGGCCGGCGAGGCCGCCTCCCAGGTCCGCGAGACGACGGAGGCGCTGTTCACCGTCCCGCCGCGTCTCGACGACGTGCTCGCGGACGTCCGGCGCGACGCCGTCACGATCAACGTCCGTATCGAGGACGAGAACGACGTGCTCGAGCGGCTGGCCCGCCGGATCGTCTACGGCGTGTTGCTGGCGGTCGGCGTGCTCTCGACCGCCATCCTCTACTCGTTCAACGAGGGAGCCGAGGCCGCGGCGGTCGCGCTGGCGGTGACGGTGCCCGTCGGCCTCCTGCTCTATCGCTCGTTCCGGAGCCGGTCCGGGCTCCGCGCCCGGCCGCAGTTCACCCGCCAGGAGATGCGCCGCCGGCGCGGTGAGGCCGGCGACGACGGGACGCCGTCGCTCGCCCCGAGCGGGATCGCCGGCCCGGCAAGCGAAACCGACGAGCGCGACGACGGGCCGGACTGAGCCGGGGACGCGCCGTTCCAAACGGTTTTTACCGGCGTCGCCGGTAGCCGTAGCCATGCCCCGCGAACAGAAGCAGGTCCGGGAACTGAAGGAGGGCAGCTACGTGATGATGGACGACTCGCCGTGCAGGATCAACGGCTACAGCACGGCCAAGCCGGGCAAACACGGGAGTGCCAAGGCCCGCATCGAGGGGAAAGGCGTCTTCGACGACCGCAAGCGTAGCCTCTCCCAGCCGGTCGACGCCAAGGTGTGGGTACCGATCATCGAGCGCAAGCAGGGCCAGGTCGTCTCGATCTCCGGCGACGACGCCCAGGTCATGGACCTCGACACCTACGAGACGTTCACCATGCGACCGCCCGAGGGAGCCTCGCTCTCGCCCGACGACAACATCGAGTATCTGGAGTACGAGGGCCAGCGCAAGATCGTCCGGTAGCGTGACCTTCCCCGGGGCGACGACCGACCGCGCGGCGGCGGCGTACGTCCTCGTGGGCGCGCCCCTCGACATCTCCGCCACCTTCCGGCCCGGCGCGCGCTTTGGCCCCGACCGGATCCGCCGGTTCGCCCGCCAGTTCGACGACTACGACCGCCGGAGTGGTGGACGCTTCTCCGAGCGCGCCGTCCACGACGCCGGCGACGTGCCCGCCTGGGACGACGCCGCCGCCTACCTCGATCACCTCGCGGCCGAGCTACGGGCGGTCCGGCTCGACGACGCGCTCCCGCTGGTGCTGGGCGGCGAGCACACCGTCACCTGGGCCGGGGTGCGCGCGACCGCCCCCGACACCCTGCTCGCGGTCGACGCCCACCTGGACCTGCGCGAGCGGTTCGACGACAACCCGCTCAGCCACGCCTGTGTCCTCCGGCGGGCGCTCGACGGAGGCGACGGCGACCACCCGACCGTCGACCGGCTGATCGTCGTCGGTGCCCGGACCGGGAGCGAGGCCGAGTGGGAGCGCGCCGCCCGCCCGGACGTGACCGTCGTCCCCCCGGAGTCGGCCGCCGGGTGGATCGAACGGGCCGACCCGACCGGCTGGGGCCGGACCTACCTCAGCGTCGACGTCGACGGCGCCGACCCGTCGGTCGCGCCCGCGACCGGCACGCCCGAGCCGTTCGGTCTCGCCGCCCGGACCGTGCGCGACGTGGTTCGTCTCGCCGCCCCCGTCGCGGTCGCGGCCGACGCCGTCGAGGTGACCGACGACGACGGCGGCCGGACCGCCGGGCTCGCCGCGAAGCTCCTGCGCGAGTTCGTCCACGCCCACGCCGACGCCGACGCGGGCGACGCCTGATCGCCGGCTACAAGCGACCGCCCGCCCTGGGGCGGGCATGGAGTGCTCCGCGTTCGCCGCCCGGCTCGACGACGAGCTACGGACCGACGCCTACGCCGATCTCGACGCCTCCGCCAACGGCCTCCAGGTCGGGGGGGCAGACGAGATCGACCACGTCGCCGTCGCGGTCGACGCCGCGGTCGCGACCGCCGAGGCCGCGGTCGCGGCCGGCGCCGACGTTCTCGTCACCCACCACGGGCTGGTGTGGGGCGGGCTCGACCGGGTGACCGGCCGGACGTACGACCGGCTCGCCCCGCTGTTCGCGGGCGATCTCGCGCTGTACGTCTCGCACCTCCCGCTCGACGGCCACCCGGATCTCGGCAACGCCGCGGGGCTGGCCGACGAACTCGGGCTCGACGGGCGCGAGCCCTTCGGCGCGCTGGGGCCCGAACACGTCGGGCTCCGGGGACGGACTCCCGAGCCGGTCCCGGCGTCCGATCTCGCGACCCGGCTGGAGCGGACGCTCGACACCGGCGACGGGGCCGTGCGTCACCTCGATTTCGGCCCCGAAACGGTGCGCGACGTGGCGGT
The DNA here is from genome assembly GCA_964567195.1 of uncultured Haloferacaceae archaeon. GTDB lineage: Archaea > Halobacteriota > Halobacteria > Halobacteriales > Haloferacaceae > CAZMLQ01. Next base: position 5,466 of record CAZMLQ010000132.1, read on the forward strand.
GGTGACCGGGAGCGGCGCGGACTGGCTGGACGAGGCGGCCGCGGCCGGGGTCGACGCGTTCGTCACGGGCGAGGGCAAGGGCAAGCTCTACCACGAGGCCCGCGAGGCCGGCGTCGGCGTCTACCTCGCCGGCCACTACGCCACGGAGACGTTCGGCGTCCGGGCGGTGGCCGACCTCGTCGCCGGGTGGGGCCTGGAGACGACGGTGATCGACCACCCGACGGGGCTCTGAGCGCCCGCCGCCACGGACCGGGGCGTTCAAGCGCGGCGCCGCCGGACGGGCCGCCATGACCGAGGAGACGGACCCCCCGCGCGAGGAGTTCGACCACGATCCGGTCGACGGGGTCGACGTCCGGCCGGGGATGACCGTCGGCGAGCTCGCGACCGCCTACGGCGACGGCGGGATCGGCGCCGACGATCTCCACGAGGCGGTCGGGCTGACCGCCACGATGTTCGACGCCGAGGACGTGACCGTTCTGCTGGGGCTGGCGGGCGCGATGGTGCCCGCCGGGATGCGGGGGCTGGTGGCCGACCTCCTGCGCGACGGCCACGTCGACGCGCTGGTGACGACCGGCGCCACCCTCACCCACGACGCGATCGAGGCGATCGGCGGCCGCCACCACCACGGACGGACGGCGGGCGAGGGCGCGGCCCGCGAGCACGACGAGCGCCTGCGCGCCGAGGGTGTCGACCGGATCTACGACGTCTACCTGCCACAGGAGCACTTCGCGGCCTTCGAGGCCCACCTGCGCGAGCGGGTGTTCCCCGCGCTGGAGCGGACGGTCTCGATCCGTGAGCTGACGGCCGAACTCGGGCGGGCCAACGCGGCGTACAACCGCGAGACGGGGATCGACCGCGCCCCCGGCGTCGCCGCCGCCGCCCACGAGGCCGACGTGCCGGTCTACGTCCCCGCGGTCCAGGACTCGGTGCTCGGCATCCAGGCGTGGATCTACTCCCAGACCACCGCGTTCGCGCTCGACGCGCTCGCGGACATGACCGCGCTCTCGGATCTCGCCTTCGAGGCCGAGCGGACCGGGGCGCTGGTCGTCGGCGGCGGGGTGCCAAAGAACTTCGTCCTCCAGACGATGCTGACCGT
>CAZMLQ010000133.1:0-6543 GCA_964567195.1 uncultured Haloferacaceae archaeon
CACACACGTCAGCGTGTAGCCGTCGCCGAGCTCGTCGTCGTCCAGCATCTCCTGGCCGTCGTGGACGACGTAGTCCTCGGCGGGGCCGTCGTCGATGTGGCCGGCACACGAGACACACTGGCCCTGCCGGCAGGCGTAGGGCAGGTCCCAGCCGTGGTCCTCGCCCTGTTCGAGGATCGTCCGGTTGTTCGCCAGCTCGATGGTCTCGCCCTCCTTGGCGAACTCGACCTCGAAGTACTCGATCTCGTCCTCGGGGATGTCGGCCGGGCTCGGCTCGGCCTGCTCGGTCTCGGCGCCCTCCTCGAGTTCGGCGCCCTCGGCCCCGCCGGCGACGGCGGCGGCCGCCATCCCGCCGCCGCCGACCGAGCGGTTCATAGGCTCGGGAAACTCCGTCTCCGGGAGGCTCTCGGCCCGGTGCTCGAGCACCTCCGTGGAGATGTCGGCGTTCGGGGTCCAGCCGGTCCCCTTCGAGTAGTGAAGTGCGACCGCCGTGAGGGTCAACAGCACGCCCAGCCCGAAGGCGACCGCGTCGATCTCCACCATGGCGCCGGCTACGGAATCGGGGGGTTTCAGCGTTGTGATCGCGCCACTGCCGCGGGATCGGGCGGTGACTACCCGTCGGTTCCGTCCCCGCCCCCGTCGCGCCGGCGCACCTCGTGGCGGCCAAAGCCGTAGCGCAGGCGGTTGGCCAGCCGGCGGGCGAACCGATCCCGGCGCGAGCCAAAGCGCTCGGCCAGCGCCGTGTAGATCAGCGGCGTCGGCACCTCCCGCGCCAGCGCCTCCTGGACGGTCCAGGTGCCGGTCGAGCCGCCGGCGACGTGGTCGGCGACGTCACCGAGGTCGGTTCCCTCCTCGCGAAAGGCCGCCTCGCAGAGCTCGAGCAGCCACGACCGGATCACCGCGCCGTTCGACCACGTCCGCGCGACCGCGGCCAGATCGAGGTCGTACCGGCCCTCGTGGAGCAGCTCGAACCCCTCGCCGTAGGCCCCCATGAGCGCGTACTCGATCCCGTTGTGGACCATCTTCACGTAGTGGCCGGCGCCGCTCGGGCCCATCCGCTCGTGGCCCTCGGGGCCGGTCGCCACCGCGTCGAGGACGGGTCGCATCGTCTCGTAGGCCGGCTCGGGCCCGCCGACCATCAGCGAGAAGCCACGCTCCGCGCCCGCCGGGCCGCCGCTGGTGCCACAGTCGAGGTAGGCGGCGTCGAGCCGGTCGGCGCGCCGGACCGACGCCTCGAAGTGGGAGTTGCCGCCGTCGACGACCACGTCGTCGGCGTCGAGGTGGGGCGCGAGCTCGTCGAGGGTGGCGTCGACCGCGTCGCCCGCGGGCACCATCAGCCAGAGCCGACGCGCCGGCGCGAGCCGGGCCGCGAGATCGGCGAGCGAGTCCGCGGGCGTCGCGCCCGCCTCGGCCGCGGCGGCGGTCGCCTCCGGGTCGAGGTCGAACGCGACCACCTCGTGGCCCGCGGCGAGACATCTGTCGACGACGATCCGTCCCATCCGGCCCAGGCCGACGACGCCCAGTTGCACGCCCGCCGGTGGCGGCGCCGCGCTCGTAGCCCTTCCGATCGGGCCACACGCTTTAGCCCGCGCGCATCCTACGACGACCGTGCTCGTCGACCTTGCCCGGACGGACGTGCTCACGGCCGCCCCCGACACCCCGGCCGCCGACCTCGCGGCGGCCATGCGGCGACGGGACGAGACGCTGGTCGCGGTGCTCGACGAGGACCGGCCCGTCGGCGTCGTCACCGCCGCCCGGATCGGGCTGGCCGTGGCCGAGGACGCGGCCGTCGCCGACCGCCCCGCGGCCGATCTCGTCCCGGCCGAGCCGCCGACGGTCCGGGTCGACGCCGACCTGCGCGCGCTGGTCGCCACCCTCGCCGACGAGGGGCTCGTCCCGGTCACCGTCGTCGACGGTGCGGGCGGGTTCGTCGGCGTCGTCACCGCCGAGGACGCGCTGGCCGCGAGCGGGCGCGACCTGACCGCCCTGCTCGGGCTCTTCGGGTAGCGCGACGCGGTGCGGTGGGGCGCGTGGCGCCCGCCGGAGGAGACGTTTTGTCGCTCGCGCACCAGACGGACGCATGGACGTAGACCGCTCGGACCCCGTCCGCGCCCACGCCGAGACGCTCGTCGACTGGTCGGCCCGGATCGAGGCCGGCGACCGCGTCGTCGTGAGCGTCGCCGAGGGGGCCCACGACCTCGCGGTCGCGGTCGGCGAGGCGCTGGGCGAGCGCGGGGCCACGCCCCTGTTCCTGTACGACAGCGACGAGGTCGACCGCGCGTACCTGCGGGCGGCCACGCCCGACGATCCCGCGTTGGGCGATCCCGAACTCGCGCGGGCGCTGTACGAGCGGGCCGACGCGGCGCTTCGCCTGGGCGGGGGGCGAAACACCGCGGCGACGGCCGATGTCCCCGGCGAGACCCGCGCGGCCCGGCGCCGGGCGGCCGCCCCCGCCCGCGAGGCCCGGCTCGCGACCGACTGGGTCTCGACCGTCCACCCCACCCGGTCGCTGGCTCAGGCGGCCGGGATGTCGCTGTCGGCCTACCGCGAGTTCGTCTACGACGCCGTCCTCCGGGACTGGGCCGCCCTCGCCGACGAGATGGGCCGGCTGAAGACGCTGCTCGACGACGCGAGCGAGGTCCGGATCGTCGGGGAGGGGACCGACCTGACGCTGTCGATCGACGGCCGCGTGGCGGTCAACAGCGCCGCCTCCGTCGCCTACGACTCGCACAACCTGCCAAGCGGCGAGGTGTTCACCGCCCCCGTCGCCGCGGCGACCGAGGGGACCGTCACGTTCGACGTGCCGATGACCGTCGAGGGCCGGCGGGTGCGCGACGTCCGCCTGGAGTTCGCCGACGGCGAGGTGGTCGCCCACGACGCGGCCGTCGGCGCCGACGCGATCGCCGACCTGCTCGCGACCGACGCGGGCGCGCGCCGGCTGGGCGAGCTCGGGATCGGCATGAACCGCGGGATCGACCGCCCGACCGACAGCGTCCTCTTCGACGAGAAGATGGCGGGCACGGTCCATCTCGCACTCGGGCGGGCCTACGACGCCTGCGTCCCCGACGCGACGGGGGCCGACAGCGCGGTCCACGTCGACCTGATCCGGCGGATGGGCGAGGGCTCGCGCCTGTTGCTCGACGGCGAGGCGATCCAGCGCGACGGCCGCTTTCGCTGGGCGACCTAGCCGAGCAACGGGGCGACCGGCCGGCACCCGACCGCATCGAGCGCCGTCTCTCGCCGGGCGGTCGTGCTCGCCGGCCCGGACCCCGTCGGCGTCGGCCGGCGAGCGGCCGGGCGGTCGTGCCGGCCGGCCCGATCCGGACAGGATCGTTGCCCGAGCGAGCGGACCGCGGGCGCGCCGACAGAGAGATGTCTCCCCCGCTCGACCTCCCGGCGTGTCCGAGATCACCGTCGTCGCCCACCGCGGGTTCGCGGGTCGGTACCCGGAGAACACCATCGCCGCGCTCCGGGCCGCCGCGGCCGCGGGCGCCGACGCGGTCGAACTCGACGCCGTCCCGACCGCGGACGGCACGCCCGTCGTCTTCCACGACGACCGCCTCGACGACCTGACCGACGCCACGGGCCCGGTCTGGGAGACGCCGACCGACCGGGTCTGTGGGGCCGAGGTGCTGGCGAGTGGCCACCGGGTGCCGACGCTCTCGGCCGCCGTCGCGGCCGTCCCGGACGACACCCTGGTGAACGTCGAGCTGAAAAATCCCGGTACGACGGCGATCCGGCCGGGCGAGCGCCTCGGAGCCGACGACCGCCCGGCCGCCCGAGAGCGCTGGGGGCCGTTCGTCGACCGCGTCCTTGGCGTCCTCGACGGGGTCGGCAACGATCTGCTGGTCTCCTCGTTCTGCGAGGGGGCGCTCGCGGCGGTCCGGGCGCGGTCGTCGCTCTCGCTCGCCGCGGTGGCCTGGACCGACGTCGACGCGGCGCTCTCGGTCGCGACCCGCTACGACGCCGACGCGGTCCACCCGCCGTGGAACCTGGTCGCGGGGACGCCGTTCGCGGGCGCCGACTACGCCCAGCCGGGGCCGGTGACCGTCGAGACGGACGTGGTGGCGCGCGCCGGGGCGGCGGGGCTGGCGGTCAACGCCTGGACGGTCGACAGCTGGTACCGGGCCGACCGGCTGCGCGCGGCCGGGGTGGACGGGCTGATCGCGGACTATCCCGGGCTGGCGAGCCCGATCTGACCGCCCTTTCGACGCGCTTTTGCCCCGCGGCCGACCATCGCGGGGCATGGCAGAGTTCCAGGTCGTCGTCGCCGACCCCGAGACGGGGGCGACGGTCCAGCGCGCGGTCGACGGACAGGACGCCAACCGCTTTCTCGGGCGCGAACTCGGCGACGAGGTCGACGGGGGCGCCGTCGGGCTCGACGGCTACACCCTCGAGCTGACCGGCGGCTCCGACGACGCCGGCCGCCCGATGCGCGCCGACGTCGAGGGGCCGAACCTGGAGGAGCTGCTCCTGACCGGCGGCGTCGGCTACGACCCCACCCGCGAGGGCGAGCGCCGGCGCGTGACCGTCCGGGGGAGCGAGGTGAGCGAGGCCACCGCCCAGCTGAACGCGACGGTGATCGACGGCGACGACGACCTGGCCGAGGCGTTCGCGGAGGCGTGACGTGTCGCGGGTGCCGTCGGACCACCCCTCGGTGACCACCCGCCGGATCGAGGTGGCGCGCTACGGCGGGACGCGACCCTGTCTCCGGCTCCCGGACGATGTCGGGCTCGCCGAGGACGACCGCCTCCGGCTCGTGCTCGACGGGACCGAGCGCCACGCCCGCGTCGGCGCCGACACGTCGGGGCTCTTGCTGGCCGGCGCCTACGACGACCGCCGGCGCGCCCGCGAGCGCGAGGGCGAGAACCGGCTGGTCGCGTGGCTGCGCGCCGTCGGGCGCGAGCCCGGCTCGACGGTCCTGCTCGACGCCGTCGAGCCCGGCGACCTCTACGGCCTCCGGGCGCCCGGCGAGCGCGCCGTCTACGACGCCGTCGCCGGCCCCGACGACTCGCTCGCGGCCATCGCCGACCGGATCGACGGCGACCCGGACCGCTAGGGGTTTGTGGCCGGCGCCCGCCCGTCGGGCATGGCCACCGACGACGGCGCGCTCGCGGAGTTTCTCGCCGGCGACCGCCCCGACGAGGTCGCCGTCTACCTCGCGGACGACGAACTCGACGCCGACGGCGCGCTCGCCGCCCGGGGACGCCCGGCCGACGGCGGCGTCGTGCTCGTCCTCCCCGGCGAGCGGGGCCGGCGGGCGTTCGCCGCCGGCGTCGGCACCGATCCGATGGAGTTCGCCCAGGCCGCGTCCGGGCGCGAGGGCCGGATCGCCCGCCGGCTCGACGCCGGAGACTGTCCCGACGACGGTGACGGCGCGAGCGCCCACGCGCTCCGGGTCCTGCTCGCGTTCGCGGAGGCCGAGAACCCCGCGGTCGGCGGGCGATACGCCGAGGGGGACGTGATCCACGCCTACGCGCTCTGTGCCTGCGGGACGGCCTACTCCGACCGCTGGGTGGTCGGCGAGCGGACGGGCTGAGTCAGTCGCCGGCGGCCTCCTCGTCGGCGACCCGCGCCGCCACCCGCTCGAACGCCGCGAGGATCACCCGGCGCGTGGTCTCGCCCCCCGAGGTCCAGTGGACGGCGTAGTCGAGCATGTCGTCGTAGACGTCGGGCTTGCAGCCCGCGGCCTTGGGGTGGCCGCCGCCGCCGACCAGCGCCGCCACCTCGTGGGCGCGCTCGAACCCCTCCGAGCCCCGGATCGACGCGCTGCCGGCCGGCTTGACGATCACGGCGGCGTCGGCGCCCGCCTCGCGCAGCCGCTCGGCCACCTCGTTCTGCGAGCAGCGGCCGTAGGTGCTCGCGACCGTCCACGGCCCGATCTCGTGGGTGCGGGCGCGCTCGGCCGCGAACTCGACGAGTCGCTCCTTCTCCACCCGGCGCTCGGCGACGTAGGCGGCGGCGTCGGGCGGCAGGTCGGGACCGTGGGCACCGACGACGGCGACGTACTCCTCGGGGTCGGCCCAGTGGGCGTAGTCCGCGAGGTCGTCGCTTCGCTCGTCGGCCCGGATCCAGAGGTCGTGATCGCGGGTGACCGCGGCGAGGTCGTGGAGGTGGACCGGGAACTCGGCGTCGAGCGAGCGCAGCGCCACGTCGGTCGAGCACTCCTCGTCGGAGTCGCCGACGACGAGGTCGACCCCCGCCGCCCGCACCCGTTTCGCGATTCCGGGCTCCCACTGGTGGTGGTCGAACCACCGGACGGTCCCCGCGCGGTCGGGCAGGCGCTCGAGCGGCGCGGCCACGTCGTCGTAGGCGTCGGGACAGAGGTCACAGACGTAGACGTCGGCGCCCGGCTCGAGGTGGTCGGCCACCCGCCCCAGCGCGTCGCCGAGCGAGTAGGGGCCGGCGCCGACGAGCGCGACCGTCGACTCGGGGCGGGCGTCGGCCTCGGCCTCGGCCTCCGCGACCGCGGCGGTCGCGGCCGCGGCGCCCTCCGCGTCCGCCCCCGCGCCGGGCACCGCCCCCCCGGCCCCCCCGGGCCGG
>CAZMLQ010000134.1:0-2709 GCA_964567195.1 uncultured Haloferacaceae archaeon
CGCGGACCCGCGCCTCGTGCTCGGCCGGCGGGCGGAGCTCGAACGCCGCCGGCCGGAACGGCTCGTCCATCGGCTCGACCCCGAGTTCGGCCTGGATCTCTCGGGCGAACGCCCGGGCCTCCTCGTCGACCGACGGCGCGCCCGCCGCGACCATCGCCTCGTAGGCCCGGTCGGCGAGCGCGGTGTGTGGCAGTCCCACCCGTGTCCTGGTCACCCGGCGGACCGGGGCCGCACAGTCGGTCAGCTCGGCCACCCGGGCGGCGTTGGTCCGCAACACCTCCGCGATCCGCTCTTGAATCGCCAGCGACGGGGCGCGCCAGCAGTACTGGATCTGGCCGATCTGGGGGACGAGGTTGTCGGAGGTCTTCTGCCCGCCGGCCATCACGTACTCGTTGACCGTCCACGAGCCCGTGTGTGGAAACAGCGTCTCCTTGAGGTGTTTGGTGCTCGTGTACATCAACGAGACGGCGTCCAGGGCGCCGGGGCTGCGCGCGGTGGCGTGGCTGCTCTCGCTCGGGATCAGCGCCGGTGACGCCCACCGCTCGGGGTGGTCGGCCTCGAATGTGTAGACCGCGCTCCAGTACGAGCCACAGTAGGTGCGGTGTTCGACCGTGTTCTCGGGGTACGGGTGGTAGGCGATCACCGCGTCGAGGTCGTCGTAGTGGCCGTGGGCGGCGTGGACCGGCTTCGAGCCACAGACCTTCTCGGCCGGCTCGCCGAACACCACGAGGGTGCCGTCGAGGTCGAACTCGCGCATCGCCGCCTGCGCGGCCAGCGCCCCGCCGATCGTCCCCCCCGAGCACCGAGTGGGGGTCGGTGTGGCCCGGCGCGTACGGGTGGAGCCCCTCGCGCGGGGCCCGGCGCGGGACCCGTCGCTGGGAGGCGCCCGGCACGGCGTCGTACTCGGCGTAGGTCGCGACGGTCGGCTCGCCGCTCCCCCACTCGACGCGGAAGGCGGTCGGCATCCCCGCCGTGCCCGTCTCGACCGCGAAGCCGTGCTCGCGCAGGAACTCGACCGTCCGGGCCGCCGAGCGGTACTCCCGCCAGGCGGGCTCGGCGAGCTCCCAGATCTCCGTCTCGAGCGCCGTCAGATCGGCCGCGTGCTCGTCGACCCACGCGCGTGCGAGCCGGGCCGCACCGCCACCCTCTGTCATGGGCCGCGCTACCACGAGGCGCCCGATCGACGTTCCGGAGTCTGACAGATCAAACGCATATGTAGACGGTACAACACGTTTATCGGCGAGCGGGGATCTACGATCGACCATGGGAGACGTTACCACGAGCCGACGGACGCTGCTGAGGACGGGCGGGGTCGCGCTGGCGGCCGCGGCGACCGCCGGCTGCGTGAGCGGTGGCGCGGGCGGAGCGGGCGGCGACGAGTTCCGGCCGATGGACGTCGAGGAGTTCCCGGTCGGGGATCTGGAGTCGACGTTCAACCTCTGGAACTGGTACGACGGCTTCGCCAACTACGCGAAAGAGCAGTTCCCGAGCGAGTACGACGCGGTCGAGACGGTCAACGTCTCGGGCTACGCCTCGCCGGGGACCTGGTTCACCAAGCTCCAGTCGGGCACCCACAGCATCGACAACATCGGCGCGACGGGGGAGTTCGTCGGTCGGTCGATGGAGAACGACCTGCTGGAGCCGCTCCCGGTCGAGCGCATGCCCGGCTGGGAAGATGTCCCCCAGAGCTACAAGGACGACGTCGAGCGGTACTTCACCGACGACGAGGGACGGGCCTACTGCGTGCCCGAGTCGACGGTGCTGGCGCCGGCGCTTGGCTACAACACCGACCACTTCGACAGCCCGCCGACCTCGTGGGAGGTGCTCTGGGACGAGAGCCTCGAGGGGAAGGTGACGATGTGGGACCGCTCGTACATCGCGGGCGCGGTGGCCGCCCGGGTTGCGGGCCAGGACTGGCGCGACCCGAGCGACTGGGGCGAGATCGAGGAGCTACTGGTCCAGCAGAAGCCGCTGAACCGGACCTACTGGAAGGAGTACCAGGCCGGCATGCAGATGTTTATCAACGAGGAGGTGGTCGCGGGGCCGATGACCATGGGCCGGCTGTTCACCGCCCGGTTCGACCACGGGGCGCCCATCGACTACGTGATCCCCGAGGAGGGGACCCAGTACTCGATGGACCAGTTCGTGATCCCGACGGGCGCACCCCACCCGCGGGCGAGCACGCAGTTTCTCGACTGGGCCGCCCGGGCCGAGAACGCCAGACAGCTGTTCCTGACGATGGGCTACAAGCCGGCGACGAGGAACCTGGACCAGCAGCTCCGGGACGCGGGCGTGAGCGACGAGCGCGTCTCGTTCGTCAGCTGGAGCGACGACCAGCGGAGCCGGATGGAGTTCCAGGCCCCGCTCGACCAGTCGGTGCGCGAGCGCTACGACGAGATCTGGACGGCGGTCAAGGCCGCGTAGGATGAGTCTGCTCACACTCGACTCCGTGCGCAAGGAGTTCGGCGATGTCGTCGCCGTCGCCGACGCCAGCTTCGGGGTCGGCGACGGCGAGTTCGTCTCGATCCTCGGCCCCAGCGGCTCCGGCAAGTCGACGATCCTGCGGACCATCGCCGGCTTCGAGGAGCCAACCGCCGGCGCGGTCCGGATGCGCGGGACCGACCTCGTCGGGGTGCCGCCGTTCGAGCGCGACGTGAACATGGTGTTCCAGAGCCTCGCGCTGTTCCCGCACATGACCGTCGCGGAGAA
>CAZMLQ010000134.1:2719-6530 GCA_964567195.1 uncultured Haloferacaceae archaeon
CATCGCCTACGGGCTGCGAAACCGCGGCGTCGACGCCACGGAGCGGGCCGACCGGATCGAGCGGATGCTGGAGATGGTCCGGCTCTCGGGCTACGGCGATCGCGATCCGACCGACCTGAGCGGGGGCGAACAGCAGCGGGTCGCCCTGGCCCGCGCGGTGGTCACCGAACCGGGCATCGTGCTGTTCGACGAGCCGCTGGCCTCGCTCGACCGGAAGCTCCGCCAGCACATGCAGGTCGAACTCCAGCGCATCCAGGCCGAGACGGGCATCACCTTCCTCTACGTCACCCACGACCAGGAGGTGGCGATGGCCGTCTCCGACCGGCTGATCCTGCTCGACGACGGCGAGATCGAGCAGATCGGCCCGGCCGAGGAGCTGTACGAGCGCCCCGCCTCCCGCTTCGTCGCCGACTTCATCGGCGACACCAACTCGATCCCGGTGACGGTCACCGACGCCACGGACGGCCGCCTCGACGTGCGCGCGGCGTCGACGACCGTCGAGTGGGCGCTCGACGCCGCCGCTGTCGGCCGGGACGCGCCCGCCCCGAGCACCGGCGACGAGCTCGTCCTCTGTGTCCGGCCCCACGCCCTCGCGATCGGGCCCCCCGACGCCGGCGGCCCGCTCTCGGTCCGTGGCCGGGTGAAAAACCGGGTGTACGGCGGCAACACCGTCGACTACGCCGTCGACTCGGCGCTCGGTGGCCTGACGGTGACGACCGACGACGGCGGCTTCGACGTCGGCGACGAGGTGGCCGTCTCGTGGTCGATCGCCGACGCCCACGTCTTTCCGGCCGACAGGGCCGCCGCCGAAGGATCCCCCGACCGCGACCCGGTCGCCCCGATCCCCGATCCGGAGGGCCCGGTCTGATGGGCGCCGACACCGGCGCCTCCGAGGGCTACCGCGCCCGGTACGGCACGCTCGGTGACGCGCTGGCGTTCCTCCGTGACCACCCCCGAGCCCGGCTGGCGGTCGTGGTCGGCCCGCCGCTCGCGGTGTTGCTCGTCTTCTTTATCGTCCCGCTGGTGACGATGCTGTGGCTGTCGTTTCTGACCGGGCTCCCGCCCGCCGAGTTCACGCTCGCGAACTACGCCCGGCTGGTCACCTCGACGCTCTATCTCGACGTGGTCTGGCAGACGACCGTGCTGACGGTCGGCACCACCGTGCTGGTGACGGTGATCGGCTACACGCTGGCGTACAGCATCGTCCGGTTCTCCCGCCGGACGACCACCCTGCTCTTGTTGATCGTCCTTCCGTTCTGGACCAACTACATCATCCGGATGTACGCCTGGATCAACATCCTCCAGAGCGGGGGCGTGCTCGACTCGATCCTGCTGGCGGCCGGGCTGATCGAGTCGACGGGTGGCTTTCTCTACACCAGCGACGCGGTGCTCGTCGGCTTCGTCTACGTCTGGCTCCCGCTCGCGGCGCTCCCGTTTTACGCCTCCATCTCGAACGTAGACGAGGATCTGATCGACGCGGCCAAGGATCTCGGCGCCGGGCCGCTGAAGACCTTCGCGACGGTGACGTTCCCGATGACCCGCGACGGGATCGTCGCCGGGATCGTCCTGGCCGCCATCCCGACGTTTGGCTCGTTCATCACCCCGACGCTGCTGGGTGGCACCGACGTGATCATGATCGGCGTGGTGATCGAGAACCAGTTCGTCGAGGCGTTCAACTGGCCGTTCGGCTCCGCGCTCTCGATGGTGGTCTCGGCGCTCGTCGTCGTCTTGCTGGTGGCGAGCGTCCTCGCCGGCAGCGACCTCGTCACCGGGGGCGAGCCGGCGTGAGCACGCCCGACGCCGAGGCCGATGCCGACGCCCGCCCGGAGACCGGGGGCCGCGTCGGCACCGGCGGTCCCGTCGCGGCGCTCGAACGCCTCGCCCACCACCACGGCGCCCGCGTGGGCCGGCTCGCGATGGGGACCGTCCTGTTGTATCTCTGGGCGCCGATCTTCGTGCTCGTGTTGATGTCGTTCGCCGAGCGCGGGGTGTTGTCGTTCCCCCCGCAGTCGCTCACGCTGCGCTGGTACGGGGTCTTTCTCGCCAACGAGACCGCCCACCGGGCGATCCTCACCTCGCTGCGAGTCAGCCTCCCCGCGACGGTCGCCAGTGTCACGCTGGCGACGCTGATCGCGTACGCGGTCGTCCGGTTCGGGTTCCCCGGTCGGCGGTATCTCCAGCTGCTCGCCACCCTGCCGATCGTCGTCCCGCTCGTCGTCGTCGGCGTGGCGATGGTGCTCTTTTTCGGCGTCCTGAAGGTCCGAACCGGCTACGGCACCGTCCTCGTCGCCCACGTCGTCCGGACGATCCCCTTCTCGACGCTGATCGTCGTCTCGACGCTTCTTCGCTTCGACCGCCGGCTCGAGGAGGCGTCGATGGACCTCGGGGCCGACGAGCTCCGTACCTTCCGGAAGGTGACCCTGCCGAGCATCGCCCCGGGCGTGGTCGCGGCCGGACTCCTCGCGTTCACCGTCTCGTTCAACGAGTTCGTCTACACCTACTTCGTGAAAGACACCGCCACCACCACACTCCCGGTCTACATCTGGGACCGCGTGCGCTACGGCGTCACGCCCGAGGTGAACGTCATCAGCGTCGTGTTCGTCCTTGTCGCCGGCGGCCTGTTGCTCGTGGCCGTCCGGCTGACCGAGGTCGAGCGGATCACGGGCCGGTGACGGGAACCGACCCCCTCGCCCCGGCCGCCGTGGTCGCCGCCGCCCGCGACCGGGCCGAGGACCTGCTCGCGCTCCTGTGTGAGTTCGTCGCCACCCCGAGCCCGACCCCGCCGGGCGACACGCGGGCGGTCGCCGACCTGCTCCGGGACCGACTCGACGCCCGCGGGATCGACCACGAGACCATCGCCGCGTCGCCCGAGCGCCCGAACGTCGTCGCCTCGTTCGACGGCACGGGCGGCCCGCCCGAGGACGGCCCACACCTGGCGTTCAACGGCCACCTCGACACCGACGAGGTCGGCGAGCGCGACCGCTGGACGCGCGACCCCGTCTCGGGCGCGGTCGAGGACGGCTGGATCCACGGCCCCGGGGTGCGCGATATGCACGCCGGCTTCGTCGCCACCCTCGGCGCGTTCGAGCATCTCCACGACCACCGCGACGCGTTCGCCGGCCGGGTCTCCCTGCTCGCCGCCAGCGACGAGGAGGACGGCGGCCGGCTCGGCACCGGCACGTCCTCGCGGCGCGGCCGGCCCTCGCCGGCGACGCCGTGTTCAACGGCGAGCCGAGCGCGGGGCTGGTCCGGTTCGGCGAGCGCGGGCCGCTCTGGCTCGACGTCGAGGTCGAGGGCCACGCCGCCCACGCCGCCCTGCCGGAGGGGACCAGCGCCACGGCGGCGCTCGTCGAGTTCCTCCACGACCTCCGGGCCGACCCCGGCCTCGACGCGCTCGTCGACATGCCCGACGCCGTGTGCGAGCGGGTGCTCGCCGGCGCGGACGAGGTGGACGCGTGCTACGGCGAGGGGGCGTGTGCCCGCGCGCTCGAGCCGTCGGTGAGCGTCGGCCACCTCGCCGGCGGGGGGACGATCAACCGGACCGCCGAGCGCGCGAGCGCGGCCGTCGACGTCCGGCTGCCGGTCGGGACCGACCCCGACGACGCCGTGGCGTGGGCGCGCTCGGTCGCGGCCGACCGCCCGGCGGCCGTCACGGTCGAGCCACGGCTCGTCCACGAGCCGACCTACACCGACCCCGACCACCCGCTGGTCCGGACGGTCGGGGCCGTCGCCGCCCGGGTCCGTGGCCTCGACGCCCCGCCGGCCGCGTCGGTCGGCCACGGCTTCACCGACCTCCGGTTCTACCGCGCCC
>CAZMLQ010000135.1:0-6519 GCA_964567195.1 uncultured Haloferacaceae archaeon
ATGATGCTCGCGCCCCAGAGCCAGCGCGGCGAGGCGCTGTGGCGGTCGGTGACGCCCGGGGTCCGCTCGGGTGTCGTCGAGGACGAGACCGCGCTGCTCGATCGGGTCTGGGAGACGCTCGACTTTTTCGACATCGAGCATCTCGCAGAGGAGTACGCGGGCAACCTCTCGGGCGGGCAGCGCAAGCTCCTGGAGATGGCGCGGGCGCTGTTGACCGACCCGGAGATGCTGTTGCTGGACGAGCCCTTCGCGGGCGTGAACCCGTCGCTCGAGCGCCGCCTGCTCGAACACGTCCACGACCTGCGCGCCGAAGGCTACACGTTCCTGCTGGTCGAACACGACATGGACCTCATCATGGAGAACTGCGAGCGCGTCATCGTGATGCACCAGGGCCGGATACTGACCGCGGGCACGCCCGCCGAGGTGCGGGCCGACGAGGACGTCGTCGAGGCGTACCTCGGGGGGCGGGTGTAGCCGTGAGCGCCGACGCCGACGCCGACGGGACGCCCGACCGGACCGACGGCGCGACCGCGGGCACCAAGGCGGCGCTCGACCGGCCCGGCCTGCTCTCGGTGCGCGACCTCGACGCGGGCTACGGCGACCTCCAGATCCTCGACGGCGTCGACCTCGACGTCCTCGACGGCGAGTACGTCACCGTCGTCGGCCCGAACGGCGCGGGCAAGTCGACGGTGATGAAGTCCGTCTTCGGGCTGACGACCCACATGGGCGGGTCGATCACCTTCGACGGCGACGAGATCACCGGGCTCGACCCCGAGGATATCATCCACGAGGGGCTGGGCTACGTGCCCCAGAGCGACAACGTGTTCTCGTCGCTGACGGTGCGGGAGAACCTCGAGATGGGGGCGTACATCCTCGACGGGATCCCCGAGGACGCGCTCGCGGAGGTGTTCGACCGCTTTCCCGTGCTGGCCGAGCGCGAGGACCAGCGCGCGGGCACGATGAGCGGGGGCCAACAGCAGATGCTCGCGATGGGCCGGGCGCTGATGCTCGATCCCGATCTGCTCTTGCTCGACGAGCCCTCCGCGGGGCTGGCGCCCGACCTCGTCGAGGAGACCTTCGACAAGATCGACGAGATCAACGAGGCTGGCACGGCGATCCTGATGGTCGAGCAGAACGCCACCGAGGCGCTGCGACGGTGTGACCGGGGCTACGTGCTCGCGAACGGGACGAACCGGTACGCCGACGACGGCGAGGTGTTGCTGGCCGACGAGTCGGTGCGCCGGGAGTTCCTCGGCGGCTGAGGCCGGGCCGGGTCAGTTCGACGCGAGCGCCTGCTCCAGCGCCGAGGTGTACGAGGAGGCGCCCTTGTTGAAGCCGACGGCGCTGGTCACGGTGCCGTCGAAGGTCCCCTCGAACACCTCGGTGAACCGGTCCGAGAGCTGCTGGCCGTAGTCGTTGTTGACGTACATCGTCGCGGCCGTCGCGTTGCCCAGCCGCTCGCTCGCCACCTGGGCAAGCACCCGCCCCTGGAGGAGATCAGAGGGGGCGGTCCGGAAGATGTAGTCGTCGTCGTCGAGGTTGGTGACCGACAGCGCGGTCGAGGAGGGCGAACAGCCGACCATCTGGTTGGGGATGAACACCTCCTGGGAGACGGGGACGTTCACGCCCGACGAGGCCGAGCCACAGACCGCGGGCACGCCCGCGCTGGCGAGCGACTGGGCCGCCGTCGTCCCCGCGGTGGGCGAGGTCTGGGTGTCCTCGACCTGCTCGTCGACCGAGAGCCCGGCGGGGGTGGCCTCGTTCACCTGCGTGACCGGCAGCCGGGCGGCCTGGATCATCGGCTGGCCGACCGAGGCCAGATCGCCCGTCTCGGGCAGCAGGATGCCGACCGAGAGCTCGCGGTCCGACCCCCCCGGCGCCGAGTCGGCCGACCGACCGCCGCCATCCGGGTTCGCGCCCTCGAAGTTCGTCACCTCGACGTTCGAGGTGGCGCCGTCGGCGAACTCCCAGACGGCGTAGGCCGCCGAGGCCGGATCGCCCGCCTCGTTGAAGTTGGTCGCCGAGGAGGCGCCCTGGTAGTTGACGTTCTCGCCCGCGGCGGCCGCCGCCATCGCGTCGACGAACTCGCTCGGCCCGTAGGTCGTCCCCTCGGGGTTGGCCACCCGGCGGAGCTGGTCGCGGATCGCGGCCCCGCTGTTCTCGCCCGCCGCGGCGTTGGCGAGCAACAAAAGCGCCACCGAGTCGTACGACTGGGAGGTGAACACGCCCGGCGCGGCGCCGTACTCCTCCTCGAACATGCCGGTGAACGCCTCCTGGTTCGGGCCGCCGGCGGCCGGCGCCGTCCCGGTGACGTTCGCCATCTCGTTGCCCACCTGACCCGGGAGCGACCCGTCGCGGAGCCCGTCGGGCACGAGCACGTCCTGCTCGCCGTCGGTCATCCCGTAGTAGTCCCGGAACAGCTGGATCCCTGACTCGGGGTAGCCGATCACGAGCAACAGCTCCGGGCCCGCGCCGCCCATCGAGCCCGTGGTGGTCCCGGTCTCGGTCTCGGTCTCGGTGGCGGTCGAGCCGCCGCTCGACGTCTCGGTCGGGGTCGTGGTCGCCTCCGCGCCCTCGTCCGGGCTGCCGACACAGCCGGCGAGCCCGACGACGCCGGCCGCGCCGGCGCCTCGCAGGAAGTCGCGTCGGTCGATGTCACGTGGCATACGGTCAGGTTTAATCGGCCGAGGTGGTTAAATCTACCTCGTTCGTCGTGCGGAGAACGCCCCGGAGCGCGGCTCAGCCCCGGCTCCGCACGAACTCGTCCGCCCCCTCGTACGGCCAGTGGCCGGCGCGTCGCATCGCTCGCCCGACCGCCCGGTGGAAGGCGACGAAGTCCTCGAACGACTCCGCCTCGACCGTCTCGAACACCGTCGCGACCGAGACGACCGTCTCGGCGTCGATCCGGACCGGATCGTCGCCGTACTCGGCGACGAACGCGTCGCGCTCCAGCGGAAAGTCCTCGTCCTCGTTCACCTTCTTGGCGATCACCGCGTGGCCGTACTTCCGGCGTCCCTCGCTCCCCTGCTCGCCGTCGGGGTCGTGTGGCCAGTCCATGCCTCCGGCTCGGGTGTCGGGGTCAAAGGGGTTGTCGTCTCCACGCCTCGGCTCCGTGTCGCCCGCCGGTGTGGACCGACGCGTCTCGGTCGGCCACGGCCGCGCCGTGTCGGACGCGGACGGGGGGACACGACGGCGAGTCGGTGGGACTGGGATTCGAACCCAGGAAGCCGTGAGGCTACCTGCTCTCAAGGCAGGCGCAATGGGCCACTCTGCCATCCCACCGCGTCCGGACGTTCGGCCGACGCCGGTTAGGCCGTTTCGGTTCCGTCACCGCGAACGACCCGCACGCCCGTCTCGTCGGCCACCAGCCGCAGGTCAAGTGCCTCGACCGCGGCGGCGGTGTGGTCGGGCACCCGACGGCCCGCGCGACGACGCGCCCGGACGGTCGCGACCAGCGTCGCGAGGTCGGCCGGCCGCTCGACGACCGGCGCCATCCCGACGAAGTCGACGGCGGCGTCGGCGTCGGCCGCCCGATCGGCGAGTGTCAAGAGCGCGGGCGGGGCGAACGCGTCGGTGAAGTCGATCGGCTCGGCGAACGCGGCGTAGTGGACCCGCCCGCCCGGAGCGGGGCCGAGCACCACCCCCGCGGAGCGGAGCTTCATCGACGCGCCGTCCACGTCGGTCCGGGCGAGCAACGGCGCGGTCGGGCGGATCACGCCGACCGAGTCGGCGCCCTCCTCGCGCAGCAGGTGGGTGACGGTGTTGCCGATCCGGGCCGACTCGGTCGAGCCGACCTGGACCTCGTAGCGGGCCGTCGCCGGGTCCTCGAGGACGTCGGCGGCGACGGCCCGCACCGCCGCCTCGGCGTCGGTCGCGTCGGTCGGTGCCCGGTAGTTGACGAGGACGTCGCCCCCGGCGGCCTCGGCCGTGACCAGGGCGTCTCGCAGCATCGTGGCGTACAGTTCGGCCGCCTCGGTGGCGGTGAGTGGCCCGTCGGCGACGAGCGCGTCGAGCGCGTCGGTCGAGCGCGGTGGGTCGGTCACGACCGCGACCGTCGTCATGAGCCGGCCGACGGGCCGGTCGGTCTTGAACCCGCCGACGGCGCGGTCGGCGGGTTGAAGAGGGCGGCGCCCCCGGGACGCACATGGACGCCGACGGACTGCTGGCGACGGCCACCGCCGGCGGGATCGCGCTGTTGGTCGTCGGATCGCTCGCGACGCTCGCGTGGGCGCTGCCCGCCCGGCCGTGGCTCGTGGTCGGGCTCGCGGCGGTGGCGCTGGTGGTCGGGATCTGTCTGTGGGGGCGCGGGCGGGTCGCGACCGACCGGACGCCGTACTGGGGCTAGCGCCGGCGCCGGCCCTTGGTCTGGCGGTAGTCGCCGTCCAGCACCGAGGCGGCGTGGTCGACGAAGGCGGCGGTCTGGGCGTCGGTCTGCTCGTCCAGGGGACACATCGGCAGGAGTTCGAACCCCCGACCCCGGACGGTCGTGGCGTGCTCGGCCGCGGCGTCGAAGCTGTCGGGCGCGCGGGTGGTGTACTCGACGGCCAGCGCCGACAGCGCCCGGTCGCCGACGGGCACCAGTAGCTCGGGGTTGATGCTGCGGACCTCGGCGTTCAGGAACGGCTCGCAGGCGAGCACCTCCCCGTCGGTCGGGGGGCGCTCGGGGTGGCGACACCGGGTCAGGTAGGTGAGAAAGACCCCCTCGAGCGTCGGCTCGGTCGCGTCGGGCGGCGAGGCCGACAGCCCGAGGTCGCCAAGAATCGACTGGAGGCGCTCGCCGGCGGCGTCGCCGGTGAAGGGCACGCCCGTCCGCTCGGCGCCGGCGGAGGGGGCCTCGCCGATCACGACCACGTCGGCGCCGGCGTCGCCGTAGCCGTGGACGATCCGGTCGCGACAGTCGGCGAGCGCCGGGCAGTTCCGGCAGTCCTCGTCCATCCCGAACGGGTTCGTGGCCGCCTCCTGTCTGGGATCCACGGCCGATCCAGGCGCGCGTCGGGTTTAGTCGTTGGCCCCGTCGTCGGGCTCCCGATCGCGGTCTCTGGCCAGCGTCCCGCGCTCGGTCACCCGGAGGATGGTCCGGACGTTCCGGTAGACCGCCGCGGGCGTGGTCTGCTCGGTCGGATCGTAGAGGTCGCTCACGCGGTAGAGGATCGCCCCCAGCAGTTCGCCCCGCTCGGCCGCCCGGAGGTCGTCGGCCGTCTCGCGGAGCACCCGCACCCGCTCGGGGGCGGGCGCAGGGTCGAAGGCGTCGTCGTCGCTCACCGGCGGGTGCTCGCCCGCCGCCGGCCGACGATCCCGACGCTGTTCGCGACCGTCTCGGTCAGCTCTCGGAGTGCCGCGGCGGTCTCGCCGTCGCCGAGCACGGTCGGCTCGCCGCCGTCGCCGCCGATCCGGACGGCGGGATCGAGCGGCACGCTCCCGAGGAAGGGCAGGTCGTTAGCCTCGGCCAGCGACCGCCCGCCGCCGGCCCCGAACAGGTCGTGGCGGCTCCCACAGTCGGGACAGCGAAAGCCCGCCATGTTCTCGGCGATCCCCAGCACGGTGGTGTCGTGGCGGCCGAACATCCGCAGCCCCTTGCGGGCGTCGTCGACCGCCACCTCCTGTGGCGTGGTGACGATCACCGCGCCCGTGAGCGGCAGGGTCTGGAGGATCGTGAGCTGGGTGTCGCCCGTGCCCGGGGGCAGATCGACCACCATGTAGTCGAGCGCCCCCCACTCGACGTCCTCGATCAGCTGGGTGAGCACCTTGTGAACCATCGGGCCGCGCCAGATCACGGGGTCGTCCTCGCCAATCATGAACGCCATGCTCATCAGGCGGACGCCGTGGCGCTCGGGCGGGACGATCTGCTCGTCCTCGGTGGCGCGGGGGCGCTCGTCGGCCGCGACCATCCGGGGGACGTTCGGCCCGTAGACGTCGGCGTCGAACAGGCCGACGCGGGCGCCAAGCGCCGACAGCCCGGCGGCGAGGTTGACCGCGACCGTCGACTTGCCCACCCCGCCCTTGCCGCTGGCGACCGCGATCACGTTGTCGACGCCCGGCAGGACGTCCTCGGCGCCGGGCGCGGTCGGCACCGACGCCTCGAGTTCGACGTCGAGCCCCGTGTCGGCGAGCGCCTCGCGCACCCGGGCGGCAATCTCCGACTCCGTCGGCGAGAACGGCGCCCCGAGCGCCAGCGACACCCGGACGGTCTCGCCGGTGACGGTCACGTCCTCGACCACCCCCAGCGAGACCACGTCGTCGCCGAGGTCCGGATCCTCGACGGCCCGCAGCCGCTCGCGAACCTCCGCCTCGTCCATGGGCGCCGTCGGCGCGTGGCGCGAATAAGGGTTGTCCTCGCCGGCGCCGAGGAAACCACGCTCGGCCCCGTCGCGCCCGGAATAGAAACCTATCGTGGTTACGTTCCGGCCCGAACGACCCGTCAGATTAAGGGTATCGAGGCGAAGCGGGTGGTATGCCCCTCGAGGACGAGTTCGGCCGGGCGGTGACCGGCGTCCGCGTCTCGCTCACCGACCGCTGTAA
>CAZMLQ010000136.1:0-6473 GCA_964567195.1 uncultured Haloferacaceae archaeon
CCAGCGCGAACTGGTCCCAGTGGGTCCGGGCGGGGTGGTCCTGGGGCATGAACAGACAGTCGTTGATCCAAAACTCCGCGTCGGCGTGGGGGCCCGCCATCTCGCGAAAGCCCATGCCGACGAGCACGTCCTTCACGCGGTCGGCGGTCCGCCGGAGCACGTGGACCCGCCCGCCGTTCGCGGGCGGGGCGTCGGCCGCGACGTTGTAGTCGGCGAACTCGACGTCGCGCCACTCGCCCGAGGCCAGCAGCTCGGGGGTGAGCCGGTCGACCGTCTCGGCGCGTTCGACCCCCTCCATCAGCGCGGTCACGCCCGCGTCGGTCAGCCGGACCGACCGCTCGACGCGCTCGGTCCGCTCCAGCAGGCCGCGGCTGACGAGCCGGTCGGCGGCCGACTCGGCGGGCGCGTCGCCGTCGGCGACGGCCGCGAGCGCCGCCGCCTCGGGGTCGGCGTCGGGCGCGGCGTCCGGATCGGCCCGGATCGAGCCCTCGGTCACGTCGCCGTAGCCCTTCCGCCCGAAGTTCGCCAGCGCGATGTCGACCTCGGGACCGTCGAGGTCGGCCCCCCCGAGCACCCGACCGAGTTCGACCGGCGCGCCGTCGGCGCCGGCCGCGACGGCCGCGCGGTAGAGCCGGACCTCGGGCAGCGCGTCGGCGCGGTAGCGCTCGCCCTCCTCGGTGAGCGCGTGGCTGACGGTCTCGCGCTCGGTGACCGTCACGAGCCCCTCGTCGCGCAGCGCGAACGCCGCGCGGGTGACCGTCTCTGGCTTGTGCTCGGTCTCCGCGGCGAGCTGTGCGACCGGCGTGTCGTCGGTGGCGGACGCGGCGTTCAACACCGCGACCTGTGCGTCTGGGAGCTTCATGCGGACGCCCTGTCGTGTGTTCCCAGCCCGAGGCTCGGGTTAGGGGTTCCGGTCCCGGGCGCCGTCCGCGGGCCCGTCCCGAACGCTTAGGCCTCCGGCCCGCGAGCCGCCGGCGTGACGACGCCCGACCCCGACCCCGACCGCGGTCCGGACCCGTGCCTGCGCCTCGCCCGCCCGGGCGCGGACGCGGGGGCGGTCCGGTCGATCTACGCCCCCGTCGTCCGCTCGACGGCCGTCTCCTTCGAGGAGGAGCCCCCGGACGAGACGGCCGTTCGCGACCGGATCGAGCGGACCCTGGAGCGGTACCCCTGGCTGGTCGCCGAGGCCGACGGCCGGATCCTCAGCTACGCCCACGCCTCGGCCCGCTCCGATCGGCCGGCCTACCGCTGGTCGGTCGACGTCTCGGTCTACGTCCGTGAGGGCCACCGCGAGGCGGGCCTGGGCGGGCGGCTGCTCGATGCCCTGCTCGACGTGCTCCGGCTCCAGGGCTACTACACCGCCTACGCGGTGATCGCACTCCCCAACCCCGCGAGCGTCGGACTCTTCGAGGCCGCGGGCTTCGAGCGCGTCGGCCGGTACGACGGCGTCGGCCACAAGCTCGGCGCGTGGCACGACGTCGGCCACTGGGGGCTGCGGCTGGCGCCCCTGCCCGACGCGCCCGCCGAGCCCGACCCCCCGGCCGCGGTCCGGGGGACCGAGGCGTTCGAGCGCGCGCTGGCCTGACCGGACGCCGTCGGCTCAGTCCTCGCCCGGCGCCACCAGCCGGTCGCCGACCCGGTCGGTCTCGAGATCGACGTCGAGCTCGTCGAGCAGCGCCTCGGCCTCGGCGCGTTTCTCCTGGTGGTCGGCGAGAAACTCGCGCATCAGCGTCGCCGCCTGCTCCTTGCAGTCGCCACAGAGGCGCTCGCCGCCGACACACTCCTCGTAGACCCGGGTGGCGAACTCGTCGTCGTCGGCCGCGAGCAGGTAGGCGTAGAGCTCGTAGACCGGGCAGTCGTCGGCCTCGCCGCCGAGCTCGCGCTGGAGCGCGGCCGTCTCGCGCCCGCCCGTCGTCGCGGCCGTGACCTTCTCGTAGCCCTCCTCGGGATCGTCGAGCAGGCTGATGTGGGAGGCAGGCACGGACGACGACATCTTCCCGCCGGTCAGTCCGGTCATGAACCGGTGGTAGATCGAGGAGGGCGGCCGGAAGCCGAAGCCGCCGTGGGCCACCTCGACGGCGCGGGCCAGCTCCTCGGCCGCGGTCGCGTCGAGGTCGAACGCGTCGACGTGGGCGTCGTAGACCCGCTTGTCGCCCCCGACGGTCTCGATCAGCGCCGCGAACGCCTCCTCGGTCGCGTTCCGGTCGAGCAGCCGGGTGCGGGGTTCGAGTGGCTCCCTGCCGGCGTTGCGGAGCTTCTCGACCGCTGCGTCGACGACGCCGGGCTCGGCCGTCAGCCCGTGCCCGGCGAGGTCGGCGGTCGCGAGCCAGTCGGCGGCCTCGACACATCGGGGCCGGTCGGGCTCGGCGGCGAAGGCCTCGCGGCGCTCGTAGGCCGCGGCCACGACCGGGCGCTCGGCGGGCGCGAGCTCGAAGCTCGCGTAGGCCTCGGTCACCCGGAAGAACCGGGTGCGGGCGGCCACGTCTCGCGCCAGCCGCATGTGGGGGTCCTGGTCGGGGCCGACGGGGATGACCGTCGGCTTGGGCTCGTCGAGCTGGGGGTAGAGGATGTCGGCGATCTGGGTGACGACCGACTGCATGTGCGAGACGGGCGTCTCGCCGTCGAAGCCGTAGATGCCCTCGAACTCGGCGAAGCGGGCGTTGGCCCCCAGCTCGAACGCCAGCTCCTGGACCGCGTCGTTGGTCGACTGGCGATAGAGTTCGCCCGCCTCGGGGTCGAAGCCGAGCGCCAGCAGCGAGAGCAGGTAGTCACGGGCGTGCTCGTCGATCTCGTCCCACGAGAGCCCGCGGGCGGCGTGGGCCTCGAGGTCGGCGATCAGCCCGTAGGCGTCGCCGCCGCGCTCTTGGTGCCAGACGATCTCGTCGAACACCAGCTTGTGGCCGATGTGGGGATCGCCCGTGGGCATGAAGCCCGACAGCACCGCGAAGGGCTCGTCCTCGCGCATCGCGCTGGCGACGGGCCGGTAGTCGCGGTGGCCGAAGATCACCCCCCGGCGCATCAGGTAGTGGGGCGATGGGACCTCGGGCAGCAGGTCCTCGAAGGCCTCGATGCCGAACTCGTCGAACAGCCGCCGGTAGTCGGCGACGGTCGAGGAGCCCCACGGGTCGAGCGCGACCTCGTCGGCGCCGCTCGCCGCCCCGCCGTCGGTCGCCGCGGCGGAGGCTGGGTCGGACTCTGGCTCGGGCTCGGACTCGTCCCGCGGATCGCTGTCGCGACTCATGATCGGTCGGCGGACCCCCGGTCAGGGCGTCAGCCGCTCCACCGAGAGCCACCTGACGGAGTTGGCGCCGGTCAGCGCAAAAACCATTCGCTTTCGCACCCCCCCGGCGAGGCGCACGTCCAGCGAGAGGTCCCGCGGGGCGGGCGCGGCGTCGGGGGCGACCACCCGCACCAGCCGGTCGGAGTGGCCGAGCGCCGCAACCGACTCGAACGCGTCGTACACCCGGAAGTCCGCGCCGAACTTGAAACCGCTCTTTGGCACCCCGCCGGCGTCGCGCAGCGCCGCGTAGGCGGTCAGCCGGCGGTCGAAGCGCCCGCCCTCGACGGCCCGGCCCCGCTCCGTGACGGGTGCCGTCTCGAGGCTCAGCACGCCCGTCCGGGCGAGGTGGGCGGCCTCGACCAGCGACAGCTGGAGCGGCCCCCGGTCGGCGTTGCGCCCGGCCAGGCGCTGGCCGTAGAACGCCCCCTCGTACAGCGCGTCCGGGGGCTCCCAGACCAGCGCCCGGTCGCCCAGCAGCGACGCCTCGATCGGGCCGGCGGGCGGGGTCGGGCCCGCGTCTGTGGTCTCGACCGTCGACGCCCCGTCACCCTCGCCCCCGTCCGCGGCCGTCCGCTCGGCACCGAAGTAGGTCGGCTCGCCCTCCTCGTCGACGACGGCGAGGGCGACGCCGCCGAGACTCGCCAGCGGCACCGGCTCGCGCTCGCCGACCACCCGCACCCGGTGGGCGATCTCGCCGTCGCCCGGCCCCTTCCCCCGCGGGTAGACGACGAGGTCCGCGCCCGCCGGCTCCTCGACCCAGCCCGGACGGGCGGGCGAGAGGTAGAAGCCCCGGTCGCGCAGGTCCTTGTAGACGACGAACGCGAGGACGGCTCCGGTCCGGGTGAGCAGGCCGCGCAGCCCGATCCGGCCGTCGGCCGCGCCCGCGCCGTCGGGGACGACCACGGCCGCGAGGTCGGCCCGGAACAGCAGGTGGGCGGCCTCGACGGGCGCGAGCGCCACCTCGCCGTCCGGGAGCGGCCGGCCGTAGCCTCGCGCGTCGTGGAACCGCTGGCGCGCGTCGCCGCCGACGACCACGACCCCGTCCTCGCGCAGTCGACCCTCCATGCCCCTCCCCGCGGGGGGCGCGGGTAAGTGGCCTGCGGTCAGCGGTCGTGGTCGTGGTCGTGGTCACAGGCTCCGTCGAGACAGCGCCGGCCGGTCGCCGTCTCGAAGACCGCCAGCCCACAGGGGCAGTCCTCGACGGCCACGCCCGTCGGGATCGAGAAGGCCGTCTCGCAGTCGGGGGAGGCCTCACAGCCCGCCAGCAGCCGGCCGCGCCGGCGGACGATCCGGAGGTCGGCGCCACAGTCCGGGCAGGTCCAGACCCCGTCGAAGCGCTCGCGCACCGCGTCGTCGAGTGGTTCACAGCCTCTGTCGACACAGACCTCGAAGACAGCGCCGCGCTCGACGCGCACGGTCGGCAGCCCGCAGTCCGGACAGGGCTCGTCGCGCACGGTCGCGCCCGCGACCAGCGGGTAGCGCGTGCCGGCGTCGAGATCGACCACCGCGCCGCCGGCACGCACCAGCGTCGCCCCCGTCTCGGGGTGGCGACCGACCGGCACCCCGGCCCGCGAGACCGGCAGCGTGGCCCGCCCCGCGACCGAGTGCGAGACCACCCGGAGCCGGCGGTCGCCCGCCCGCGCGGTCAGCCCGAACGCGTCGGTGTCGGCCTCGATCGTCAGCGCGTCCGGCCGGGTGAGCCACGCCACCGGCTGGTAGCCGTCGGCGTCGTGGACGAGCGTCGTCCGGTCGGGCTTGACCACACAGACCACGTGCCCCCGCTGGGTCCGCTCGTCGTCGCCCTCGAAGCTGACGGTACACTCGCCCGCGAGGATCCGGAGCGTCGCCGCGTCGGCTGGTGCCACCGGGGTCGCGTCCGTCCCGTCGTCGTCGTGGTCGGTCACGGGCCGGGTGGGCGCGGCATCGGGTTTCAACCCGCGGCTCGGTCCACGACCCGCACGGTCCGCTCGTCGACGACGGGCGCGAGCGGGAGGTCGGGAAACGCGATCACGAGCCGGAGCCCGAGCGCGTCGGCGTCTGGCGGGCCGACCACCCCGACCGGCAGGCTCGTCTCGTCGGCCAGATAGCCCTCGGTCGCGGTCATCTCGACGCCCTCGACGGTGAGAGTCGCGCCGAAGCTCGCGCCGCCGCCGGCGTTATGGACGCTGACCTCGCCCATCACGTTACCCCCGCGCGCGACCGTCTCGGGGACGTCCCACGCGACGCGCACGGCGGGGCGCTCGCGGGCGGCCTCGACCACCCGCTCGGCGACGCCGGGGGCCAGGCCCGCGCGCTCGAGCTCGTCGGCTCCGGCCGCGACCAGGTCGGCCGGGCGGCGGTGGCCCGCGCCGGCGAGGTCGCGCGCCCGCGTCGCGCCGACGCCGTCGACGGCGGTGAGCCCGACCGCGTCGGCGGAGACGCCGTGTTCGACCCGGGCGCCGACCCGGCGGGCGAGGGTGGCCGCCCGGGCGCCCGCGAAGCGGGCGAGAAACTCCCGGCAGGCCGAGAGCAGCCGCAGGGCGTTGTTGCGGATCACCCACGCGTCCGAGCGCAGGTCGACGGGCACCGAGTCGGCCATGCTGGCCCGGAGGATGGCGAGCACCTTCCGGGGGCCGTCCTCGAGGTCGGTGTCGGTCCCGGTCAGCACGGACGCGATCGCGTCGCGCTCGGACTGGCGCGCCGAAACCGACCGGAACTCGGCGGCGCCGGCGACCGCCTCGAGGACGGCGTCGTCGGTCAGCCGGTCGCGGTCGGCCAGGTCCCGGAAACGCCGGGCGGTGTCGAGCCGGAGGTAGTACTTCGACGCCAGCCGGCCCAGCGGCGTGGCCGACACCGCGAGATCCTCGGAGGGCTCGACGAACCCGCGGTCGACCAGCGACTCGAGGCGCTCGCGCACCCGGTCGCGCAGGCCGGCGAGGTCGTAGCGGTCCGGGGCCGACCGCGCGCGGGCGTGGAGGTAGGTGGTTTCGAGCCAGCCCATCACGTCGTCGAGGTCGTCGACGGTGCCCATCGCGATCTCGGCGTTGAGGTGGGCGTCGAGGTCGGCCTCCAGCCGGGACTCGATCTCGGTCCCCTCGGCCAGCAGCCGGCGGTAGCGGGCCTCGTCGCTCCGGTCACAGACCACGTAGCCGTAGCCCACGTCGTCGTAGCCCGGCCGGCCCGCGCGCCCCAGCATCTGGAGCACGTCGAGCGG
>CAZMLQ010000137.1:0-6460 GCA_964567195.1 uncultured Haloferacaceae archaeon
CGGGTGTCGCCGTCGTCGACGAGGACGTGGGCGCTGCCGGGGATGTGGCCGGCGTCGTAGAGCGTCACCTCGTGGCCGGCGGCGCGAAAGCGCTCGCGGTAGCCGT
Source organism: uncultured Haloferacaceae archaeon (assembly GCA_964567195.1). GTDB lineage: Archaea > Halobacteriota > Halobacteria > Halobacteriales > Haloferacaceae > CAZMLQ01. The sequence goes on from CAZMLQ010000137.1 coordinate 107, forward strand.
GGGGCTCGGACACCTCGCCCACGCGCCGCAGCTCCGCCTCGGTGAACGGACAGTCGTAGGTCCCGCCGTGGAGCGTCAGCGTGTCGCGCGCGAGCGTCAACGCCAGGTCGCGGGTCGGCGGGGTCCAGTGGATCGGCGGGCGGCGGTCGCCCGAGAGCAACGCCGGGACGGCGCCCGCGTGGTCGAGGTGGCCGTGGCTGACGACGACCGCGTCGGGCTCGGGGGTCGTCACCGGGTACTGGGGCGGGGTGGCTGTCTTCGTGCCGAAATCGAGCAGGAGCGAGCCGTTGACCAGGATCGCACTCCGGCCCACCTCGCGGGCGCCGCCGAGAAACCGGAGCTCCATACCACATCTCGCCGCGCCGCGGGCTTGGCTCCGTCGCTTTCGCCGCCGGCGACGAGACGAGACGAGACGGGACGGGACGGGACGCGGCGCCAGGCTCATGTCGAGCCGGCGTGTCGAGCCGGCGTGTTCCGTCGCGCCGACCGGATCGCGTTCGCCTGTGTCGGCCTCGCGCTGGCGGTCGGGCTGGCGGCACTGCCCGCGCTGCCGGCCCGCTTTGTCGTCCACTTCGACGCCGCCGGCCGGCCCGACACGCTGTTGGCCGCGCCGGTCGGCGTGCTCGTCCTGCCCGCGGTCGGGGCCGCGGCGGTCGTGCTCTCGCGGCTCGGTCGGGGCGGTCGGTCGGCGGTCGTTGCCGACGCCGCCGTCGCCTTCGTCGGCGCCACGGTCGCCTACCTCCAGGTCGTGCTCGTCGCGGTCAACCTCGGCGCCCCGTTCGACCCCCGTCTGGCTGTGGTGCCGGTGCTCGTCGCGGCGGGTGGGCTCGCCCTGCTCGGGCGACGCGGCGGCGACAGCCAGGGTTAAGCCCGCGCCGTCGCGTGTCGGGGGCGTGCTCCCGATCGGCCGGCTCCGCGCGACCGTGGGCGCCCTGCGCGGTGGCGCGCCGACCCTCGCCGCGGTGGCGGTCGCCTGGTTTCTCGCGTTCGGCACCCGGCTGGTCCTGCCGGCCGTGCTCCCGGCCGTGCGGGCCGACCTCGGGATCGACAACGCGACCGCGGGACTGGTGCTCACGGCGCTGTGGGTGGCCTACGCGCTCACCCAGTTCCCCTCGGGGCTGCTCGCCGACCGGGTGGGCGAGCGGTGGGTGCTGGTCGCGAGCACCGCCGTCGGCGGGCTCGCGGCGCTCGGGATCGGGCTGAGCGCCGGTCCGGCCGGCTTCGTCGCCGGGGTGGTGCTGTTCGGGCTCGGGACGGGGCTGTACGCCACCCCGCGGGTGATGGTGGTCTCGCGGGTCTACCCCCGGCGGGCGACGACCGCGCTCGGGGTCGTGTTCGCGGCCGGCAACGTCGGCACCAGCACCCTCCCGGCGCTCGCGGGCGTTGCCGCCGGCGCGGTCGGCTGGCGGGCGGGCTTTCTCGCCGTCGCCCCGGCCTTTCTCCTCGCCGCGGCCGGGCTCCGGACCGCGCTGCCCGCCGGTCCGGCCGACGCGACGGGCACGGACGCGGCCGGACTCGGCGCCGCCCTCCGGACGGCCGCGGCCGAGCTCCGCCGGCGCCCGGTCCGGTACGCGGCGGTCGTGCTCGTCGGCTTCGGCTTCGCCTACCAGGGGCTGGTCGCGTTCCTCCCGACCTACCTCGTCGACCGGACCCCGCTGGGGCCGGCCGCGGCGTCGGCGCTGTTCGGCCTGCTGTTCGCGAGCGGGCTGGTCGCCCAGCTGCTCGCGGGCGGGCTTGCCGACCGGATCGGCCGCCGGCCGGTGTTGCTCGCCTGCCTCGCGCTCACCCTCGCCGGGCTGGCCGGGCTCGTCACCGTCCGGGGGCGGCTCGCGCTCGCCGTCGTCGTCGCCGTGCTCGGGCTCCAGATCGGCTTCTGGCCCGTGATCACCGCCTACGCCTACGACGCGCTCTCGGACGGCGACCGCGGCGGCGGCTTCGGGCTGGTCCGGACCGTCTACCTCTGTCTGGGTGCGACCGGCCCGCTCGCGGTGGGGACGCTGTTCGACGCCGGCCGGTACGAGGGCGGGATCGGCCTGCTGGCGGCCGCGTTCGCGCTGGTCGGGCTGGTCTGTCTGCGCCTGCCCGCGGTCCGGACGACCCCGACTCAGTCGTAGCGACGCTCTAGGTCGTCGGCCGTGTCGATCAGGTCGCCCGCCGTCTCGACCAGCTCGTCGAGCGGGTCCTCGAACGCCTCGGCCTCGTCGGCCAGATCGTCGACCAGCTCCTCGAGTTCGCTCTCGGCGTCCTCGAACTGGTCGCGGGCCTCGCGCGCGCGCTCGGCCGCCGCCTCGTCGTCGCCGTCGTCGCCGCGATCTCGCGCGACCGAGAGATACTCCAGCCCGTCGGCCAGCGTCGAGAGCGGGTCGGCCACGTCCTCGAGCGCCGCCGTCTCGGCCTCGAGCTGGGCGAGCTTCTCGTCGTAGGCGTCCTCGTCGAGCCGGTCGATCGCGGCCAGATCGTCCGAGTCGGTGTCGTCCTCGACCCGACCGACCGCCTCGTCGGCCCGCTCGGCGGCCGACTCGACCGCGTCGGCGGCGTTCGTCGTGCCGGTCGCGCTCTCGGCGTCGGCCGCCTCGCGGCCCCGGACGACCGCGTCGTGGCCGCGCACGACCGCCGCCTGGGCGGCGGTGACGCGCACGAGGAGGTCGACGACCCCGGCGAGGCGCTCGGTCGTGCGCTCCTGGTCGTCGGTGACGGCCGCCTCGGCGGCCGAACTGACCGCCTCGCCCGCGGCGACCGCGCGGACGTAGACGTCGCTCGGGACGAACGCGTCCGCGGCGGCGTCGACGTCGAGCAGGTCGCCCGCGTCGCCGTAGGCGTCGAGGGTCTTCTCGATCCGTTCGCGCGCGATATCGATTCGTCGGGCCGCGTCGTCGGTGGAGGGGTCCGGCGTCGGCTCGGGCGTGGCGGTCGGCGTCGGGGTCGCCGTCGGGTCGGGTGTCGCCGTCGGCTCCGCGGTCGCCGTCGGGTCGGCCGTCGGCGTCTGGCGGTCCGCGCCGCCGCCGAAACAGCCCGCGATCAGCGGGGTCAGCAGGGCGAGCACTCCGCGTCGGTGCATGAGCCCACGACCGACCTATCAGGTCATAATACCACCGGCGCGTCTGACGGCTGTCAGACGTTTCGGCAGTTTTAGACCTCGAAGTAACGTCTGACGAGTATCAGACGGCCGATACACGGTCGATTTCGACGCGACCTATCAGAATCGGAGGATAAAATATAGGCCGGGCGAGCGGGAAGGCGTCCGCATGGTCAGGCTCGCCCGCGCGCTCGCCCGCGGTCTCGACGACGCCCTCACGCCGGCCGGCGTCAGACTGTTCCTCGGGGCGCTTCTGGTGGTCTCGACGGTCCAACTGCTCGTGAACACGCTGCTGGACGGCGTCTGGGTCGCGCTGCCCGGCGGCGGCCGGCTGGTCGTCGGCTACGTCGCCACGCTCCCGCTCGGCCGGGAGGCGGCGGCGTGGGCCCTCGCCGCGACGTGGCTCGGCGGCTCGTGGCTGCTGGTCGTGCTCGTCCGGACGCTCGCGCGCGACACCGACGACCAGATCCACCCGGGCGACGTGGTCCGGGAGGCCCTGCCCGCGACGCTCCGGGTGGCCGTCGCCACGGCCGCCGGCGCGGCGCTCACCCTCGGCGGGCTGGCGTTCGGGCTCGCGCCCGGCGTGCTCGTCGCCGGCCACGCCCTGTTCGTGCCGGTCGTCGTCGCCGTCGAGGACGCCGGCCTGGTCACCGCCGTCGGCCGGTCGTGGACGCTCGCGGCCGCCCACCGGGTCCGGGTGCTCGCGCTCGTGAGCGGCGCGCTCGCGCTCCTCGCGGCCGCCGCCGGGGTCGGGCTGCTCTCGGACGCGCTGGCCCCGTGGCTCGAGTTCGTCCTCGGCGTCGGGGCCGCGACGCTTCTGGGCTTTGTCACCGTCGGCTCGGCGGTCGACATCTACCGCCAGCACGGCACCGACGCGGGCGCGCGCTCCAGCGCCCGCGACAGCCGGGCCGGCGCGCTCTGACCGCCCTCCGGCGGGGTCTACTCGCGCGGGATCCGTCGCACCTGGAACGGCTCGTAGCCGCCGTAGGCCGCCTCCAGCGCCCCCAGCCACCAGTTCCACCGCTCGGCCGGCCCGCCGTCGGGCGCGTCCGCGAGCTGTTCGATCACCGTCGTGACGGTGAGCGACCGCCCCCGGTCGCGGGCCGCCCGGCCCGAGTCCGCCAGATCACGGGCCTGTCGGGCGACGACCCGCCGCTCGGCCGGCGAGCCGCCGAATCGCTCCAGCGCCGCCGCCAGCGCGTCGGGGGCGAGCTCGGCGTCGTCGGGCGCCATCGGCGGCGGTTCGGGCGGCGGCGAGGTAACTCCGGCGGCTACGCCCACCACCGGCTCCGGCGCTCGTCGTGGTCGGCCGACCGGAAGGGCGGGGGCTTCTCCGCGTCGGCCTCGGCCCCGAGCCCGTGGGCCAGCCAGTAGCCCACGTGCCAGCCGATCGCGGCGGCGCCGACGCCCGCGACGGTGATCTCCACCCGGCTGTACTCCTCGATGGCCCCGTCGCCGTCCGGATCGACCCCGCCCGTCCGCACGCACGAGCCCGCCCCCTCACAGGCCGTCGCCGGGCCGATCAACACGACCACCTCGGGTCGCCGGTCGCCGGCGTCGGAGAGTGTCACCGCAGGCATGCCCGGTGCCCCCCGCTCGTAGTACGAGCGCGCCTGATCGACCTGTCGCCGCGCGGTCCCGGGATCGACGCCGGCGTCGGCGGCGACGGTCACCTGCACCGGGAGGACGGTGTCGTTCCACGGGAACGCGCGCTCGGTCGCGTTCGGCCGTGGCTCGGTGTACAGGACCGACCGCGCGGCCATCACGTCGGCGGGCGCGTCGCCGTGATCGAGCCCGAGGGTGTGACCGAACTCGTGGCGTGCGACCAGCGCCGTCGACGCGGGCGCCAGCCCGTCGCGCACGTAGATCCGACCGGGTCGGTCGGCCCGCCACGCGCCACGCACCAGCGGGGCACAGCCGGCCGCGTCGGCCACGCCGTCGCAGTCGGGGACGGACGCGACCACCGCGACCACCAGGTCCGGATCGGTCGCGTCGGGGACGACCTCGTACCCGACGTCGAACCCGAGGTACCGCTCGTCGACGCGCTCCCAGTACCGGGTCGCGTTCCGGGCCGCCCGGACCGCGTCGGCACCCCCTTCCACCGCGACGGTCGCGGGGGTCGGCCACGGGTTGCTCGCGGGCGGGGTGCCCGGCGCGGCCGCCGTGGGGGTCTGTGTGGCGGCCGGCGACGCGGTGGCGTCGGTCCCGGCGGCGTCGCGCCCGACCGGGAGCGCGCCGAGACAGCCGGCGGCGAGCACCAGCGCGGCCAGCACGGCGGCGAGCGCCGACGGGCGCGCCCGGTCGGGGCTCGACATGTAGACGCCGGACCGACGGTCGGCCGGCGAATGAACGTTCGGGTCGCGCCGCCGCTCGCGGCGCGGGCGGCTGAGAGGAGTAAGCCCCCTTCTGTTCGGCCCGGCATTCGGCTGAGCGTCCGCGCCCTGTCCGGGCTACCTCGCGGCGCGGACTTGCACCGGTGAGGATCGCCGTTCCACCCGTTCCCGGCCGTCGTTCGCGTCCGAGGGCCGGCTCGCGCCGCCCCTCGCGTCCCTCGGCGGGTTAGCTTGCCGCCCTCTCGGGCGGCGTCGCGCGCCTCATCGGTCTGGCCGGGGGGTCTCGTTGCTGTTCGAGAGCCAGCCGTCTCCGACTCCGGGCTTGCGCCCGGTCACCTGCCCGGACGGTGGGGGGACTTTCCTCGTGCTCGCACACGGGAGCCGGGCTCTCTCTGCCGCGCCGACCGTAACCCGGGCCCGCGAATAAGCCCGTCGGTCGGAGTGCTCGCGAGCCGCGACGACAGAAGAGTTCAAGACGGTCGGGATCGTTCGTTAGCGTATGTCCGAGGCGCAGTCCGTTCGGCTGACGTACGAGGACGGGGCACGCGCGGTCGAACTGGCCCGCGAGGCCGTCGAGGCCTACGTCCTGCAGGGCCAGCGCGAACATCCGGGCAGCATGCGCGACGCCTTCTACGCCCGGACCGGCGCCTTCGTCCGGCTCCGGTCGACCCGCGGCCGCGGCCGACTCCGGGGCTGTGCCGGCTCCTACCAGGGGAACGACCAGCTCGGCCACGCCATCGTCGAGGCGGCGATCACGGCCGCCTCCGGCGACTCCTGTGGCTCCGAACTCGAGCCCGCGGAGCTCTCCTCGATCACCGTCTCGACGTTCGTCGTCTCCGAGAGCGTGCTGACGAGCGATCCCCTCGCCGATCTCGAACTCGGCACCCACGGCGTCGCGGTCGACGCCGGCGCCGACCACGCCTGGCTCTACCCGACGATCCCCGT
>CAZMLQ010000138.1:0-6403 GCA_964567195.1 uncultured Haloferacaceae archaeon
GTCGAAGGCCGCGAGCGCGGCCGCCAGCGAGTGGACCGTCCGGCCGTACTTCAGATCGCCGACCACCCCGACGGTGAGCTCGTCCAGCCCGACGGTCTCGCGCATCGTGTAGAGGTCGAGCAGGGTCTGGCTGGGGTGTTGGCCGGCGCCGTCGCCGGCGTTGATCAGCGGCACGTCGACGTGTTCGGCGGCCATCCGGGCCGAGCCCTCGCTCGGGTGACGGAGCACGATCCCGTCGGCGTACCCCTCGACGACGCGCACCGTGTCGGCCAGGCTCTCGCCCTTGCTGACCGACGAGGCGTCGACCGGACCCATGTCGACCGTGTCGCCCCCGAGACGTTTCATCGCGGCCTCGAAGCTCATCCTGGTGCGGGTGCTCGGCTCGAAAAAACAGAGCGCGAGCAGCGTACCGGCGTGGTCGGCGGTCGCCTCGCCGGCCGCGAACGCCGCCGCACGGTCGAGCAGCGCCTCGATGTCACCCCGCGACAGCCCGGTCGCGGTGATGAGGTCGTCGGGGGCCATCGCTCGGTCGGGGGTGCCCCGCCGTAATGAAACCCCCGAAGCGGGGCGGCTCGGACCGGGCCGAGTCGGCTCGCGGGGCTACGGCCAGTTGCCGCCCTCGGCGAAGGCGTCGGCCACCCGCCGGATGCCGACGACGTAGGCCGCCGTCCGGAAGTTCGGCAGGTCGTTGGCCTCGTAGGCCGCGACCAGCCCCTCGAAGGCGTCGACGATCACCCGCTCGAGCTCCTCGTTCACCCGCTCCTCGGTCCAGGCGAAGCGCTGGCGGTTCTGCACCCACTCGAAGTACGAGACCGTCACGCCGCCCGCGTTCGCCAGCACGTCGGGGAAGACGTAGACGTCGCGCCCGGCCAGCACGTCGTCGGCCTCGGGGGTCAACGGCCCGTTCGCGGCCTCGACGACCACGTCGGCCCGCACGTCGGTCGCCAGGTCGCCGTCGACGGCGTTCTCCAGCGCCGCCGGCACCAGCAGGTCGACGTCCATCGTCAACAGCGCCTCGTTGGTCAGCTCCTCGTCGGCCCCGGGGTAGCCCGTCACCGAGCCCGTCTCGCGCTTGAACTGCTTGACCGCGTCCGTGTCGAACCCGTCGGGGGCGTGGATCGCACCGCTGGAGTCCGAGACCGCGACCACCCGCGCGCCCTGGTCCTCCAGCAGCGTCGCCGCCACGTAGCCCGCGTTGCCGTAGCCCTGGACCGCCACCGTCGCGCCCGTCAGATCGCGGTCGAGATACGCAAACGCCTCGCGCGCGGTCAGCATCACCGACCGACCGGTCGCACGGACCCGGCCCGCACTCCCGCCGCTCGAGGGTGCCTTGCCCGTGATCACGCCCGGTGCGGTCGTGTTCTCGAGGGTCTCGTAGGTGTCTTTGATCCAGTTCATCTCGCGCTGGCCGGTGTTCACGTCCGGCGCCGGGATGTCGCGGTCCTCGCCGATGATCGGCCGGAGCTCGGTCGCGAACGCCCGCGTCAGTCGCTCGAGTTCGGCCGCGCTGTGGTCGGCCGGATCGACCCGGATCCCGCCCTTCCCGCCCCCGTAGGGCACGTCGACGACCGCGCACTTGTAGACCATCCAGCCCGACAGCGCCGTCACCTCGTCGCGGGTGACGCCCGGGTGGTAGCGCAGTCCCCCCTTGTACGGACCGCGGTCGCCATTGAACTGCGCCCGGAACGCCTTGAACCGGCCGTAGCTCCCGTCGTCGAGTTCGACCGTCAGGTTGGTCTCGAGGACGCGCTCGGGGTGTTTCAGCCGCTCGATCACGTCCGGCCCGACGTCGACGTAGGCCGCGGCGTCGTCGATCTGTTCCTGCAGGCTCTCGAACGGGTTCGCCTCCTCGGCCATGCGCCCGACCACGGGCGTCGCCCGAATTAAGCCTGCCGACTTCATACCAAGGAAATGAATGTAAGGGTGTATAAGGGACACGCGAGGGCGGCGGCCGACCGTTCCGTCGGCGGCGGCCGACCGTTCCGTCGGCGGCGGCCGACCTACTCCCCGTCGGCGGCCCGCGCGACGATCCGTTCGGCGCGCGCGATCAGCGGGGCGTCGATCATCTCGCCGTCGACCGCGAACACGCCCCGGTCCCCGCGCTCGGCCTCGGCACGCGCCGCGAGCACGCGCTCCGCCCAGGCCACCTGCTCGGGGTCGGGCGTGAACGCCGCGTTGATCACCGGCACCTGCGCGGGGTGGATCGCCATCTTGCCGTCGTAGCCGAGATCGCGGGCCCGTGCGGTCGCGGCCCGCAGGCCCGCCGCGTCGCCGGTGTCGGTGAACACCGTGTCGATCGCCGCCACCCCCGCGGCCCGGGCGGCGAGCAGGACCCGTCCGCGGGCGTGTGAGACCTCCGTCCCGCGCGGGGTCCGGGCCGCGCCGAGGTCGGCGGCGAGGTCCTCGGCGCCGAGACAGAGCGCGACGACGGGGTCGGCGGCCGCGATCCCGGGGGCGGCGAGCACCCCGGCCGCGGTCTCGACGACCGCGATCACCGGGAGCGGGCGGCCGGCGTCGGCCAGCAGGGCCGCGAGACGGTCGATCTCGGCCACGCCCGACACCTTCGGCAGGAGGACGGCGTCGAGACGCACCGCCCGGTCGACGACCGCGGCCACGTCGGCGGCGGCGGTCTCGCCCGCGTTGACCCGGAGACAGACCTCGGTGTCGGGGTCGAAGCCGTCGCTCGCGAGCAGGTCGTGGACCGCCTCGCGGGCGGCCGCCTTCGCACCCGGGGCGACGGCGTCCTCGAGGTCGAACGCGACCGCGTCCGCGTCGGTCCCGACCGCCGTCCGCAACATCCCGGGGCGGTCGCCGGGGCTGAACAGCAGGCTTCGTCGCGCCATACCCGGGGTTCGCGACCGGGCGGCTTGACGCTCCCGGCGGTCAGCCCCCGACCGTCAGGCCGAGCAACACCAGGTTGTTGCAGACGGCGGCGACGGTCGGGACCGCGAGGCCGAACGGCACCACCGTCGCCGTGCGGTCGGGCAGCGCGAGCCAGCAGCCGGCACCGAACGCGAGCGCGAGGAGCTTCAGCACCGCCACCCCCGCCAGCGGCCGGACGCCGGCGAGGGCGACGACCGCGTGGGCGGCCGGGTTCGCCTCCTGGAGGCCGATCCGGGTGCCAAGCGCCGTCAGCGCGAGATCGGCCGCCGCGGCCCCGACCGCGACCGCCCACAGCGCCCGGTCGGTCCGGCGGTCGCCGAGCGCGGCCTCCGCACCGATCAGCGCCCGTCCGACGACCCCCCTGTCGCCCCCACCGGTCATCGACCACAGGAGGGCCCGGCGACACTTGGGCCCGGACGCACCGGCGAGCGCTGCCGGTTCAGAGCACGGTGCCGTGTCGCTTCGCCGGTCGCTCGCCCTCGCTGTCGGCGTAGAAGCCGACGCGGGCGACCAGTTCGTCGCGCAGGTCGCCCGGTGGCACCACCTCGTCGACGATCACCTCGCTCGCCGCCCGGCGGACGTCGATCTCGGCGCGGTACTGCTCGCGCAGGCGCTCGGCCAGCGCCACCCGCTCGTCGGGATCCTCGACGGCCGCCAGCCGGTTGGCGTAGACCGCGTTGATCGCCGCCTCCGGCCCCATGATCGCGATCTCGCCGGACGGTAGCGCGATCGTGCTCTCGGGCTCGTAGGCCGGCCCGCCCATCGCGTAGATCCCCGCGCCGTAGGCCTTGCGCACGATCACGGTCTGTTTGGGCACCGTCGCCGCCGCGGTCGCGTAGATGAACCGCTTGCCCGCCTCGAGGATCCCCTCGCGCTCGACCTCGGAGCCGATCATGAACCCCGGCGTGTCACAGAGATAGAGCAGGGGGACGCCGTAGGCGTCACAGGTCCAGACGAACTCGGCGGCCTTGCGGGCGGCGGCGGGGAAGATGGCGCCCGCCCGCTCGCTCGGCCGGCTGGCGACCACCCCCACCGGCCGGCCGTCGAGCCGGGCGAACGCGGTCAGGATCTCCGCGCCGTACTCGGGGCGCAGTTCGAGCGTCGAGTCCGCGTCCACGATCCGGTCGAGCACGTCGGTCATCTCGTAGGCCCGGGCGGGGTCGGCGGGCACGACCGCGTCGAGACCGGCCGGGTCGGCCGCGGGGGCCGCGGGCTCGGTCCGGGGCGGGTCCTCGTCGTAGCTGTCGGGCAGAAAGGAGAGCAGCCGCGCGACCAGGTCGCGGGCCTCGCGCTCGTCGGCGGCGACGAGGTCCGCGCTCCCCGAGTGGCGGGCGTGGACGGCCGGGCCGCCGAGGGCCGCGGCGTCGATCCGCTCGCCGGTCACCATCTCGACCATCCGGGGGGAGGCGATCGCCATCGCGCTGCCCTCGACCATCACGGTGAAGTCGGCGAAGACGGGGGTGTAGGCCGCGCCGGCGAAGCAGGGGCCGTAGAGCACGCAGATCTGTGGCACCCGCCCCGACAGCGCGGCGTGGTTGTAGTAGAACCGCCCGATCCCCTCGCGGTTGGCGAAAAAGCCCGTCTGCTCGTCGATCCGCCCGCCCGAGGAGTCCATCAGGTACAGCACCGGCCGGCCGCTCCGTAGCGCGCGTCGCTGCATCCGCAGGAACTTCTCGACCCCGCGCCGGGCCATCGAGCCCGCCTTCACCGTGTAGTCGTTGGCCATGACGTGGACCTGTCGGCCCTCGAACGTCGCCGCGCCGGTGAGCAGGCCGTCGGCGGGCAGGCGGTCGTCCTCGTCGGCCGACCCGACCCGCGGGCTGTCCGGATGCCACTCGTCGAACGCGGCGAGGCGGCCGTCCTCGAACGCCAGATCGTCGAACCAGAGCGCCAGCCGGTCGCGGACGAACAGCGTCCCCGACTCGGCCAGGCGCTCGCGGTACTTCGGCGGCCCGCCGTCGAGCACGTCGGCGATCTGCTCGCGCAGCCGGCGCTCGCGCTCGGTCCCGGCCGCGTCGGCCCGGGCGCTCTCGCCGCCGGCACCGTGCTCGGCGGGCGGGCTGGCCTCGGCCGTCGGCTCGTCGTCGTCGCCCGGCGCCACCGCCACCGGCTCGCCGAGGTGGGTGGCAAGCGCCGAGGCGATGGCGCGGGCCTCCGCGGGCGACGCCTCCTCCGGCACGCGGACGAACATGCGCCCCGGTGGGCGGGGGGCGCCAAACCGTTTACGGCGGGGTGACCGACGACTCGACCGCGGCGACGAGGTCGGGGGTCCCGACGTGGACCGGCGTGCGGGCGTGGAGCGCGTCTGGCGTCCCCTCGAGCAGCGAGCCGGCGCCGTCCGAGGAGGCGCCGCCGGCGGCCTCGATCACCGCGGCGACGGGGATCGCCTCGAACTGCGCCCGGAGCTTCCCGGCGGGTGCGGCGACGAGCGCCGGGTACGAGAAGAGCCCGCCGTGGGTCAACACCTGGTTCACGTCGCCGACCATCGCGCCGCCGTAGCGGAGCTTGATCGAGTCGTCGGCCTCGATCCGGGCGGCGGCGGCCGCGAATCCCTCGGGCCAGTCCGGCCGGCGCCCGCCGAAGCCATAGACCGTCGGCTCGGCGGGCAGGGTCAGGTCGGACTCGAGGACCTCGCGGTCGCCGTCGCGCACGAGCGCCTCGGTCACCCGCCCGTCACGGGCGGTCGTCATCGTCGTCACCGGGCCGTAGAGGACGTAGCCCGCCGCCCGCAGCGCGTCGCCCCCGGCGGGGAGGTCGCCCTCGAAGACGCCGACGACGGTGCCCATCAGGTTGTTCGACCGCAGGTTCGACGAGCCGTCGAGCGGGTCGATCGTCACCGAGAGCGCGCCCGCACCCGTCTCGGTCGGTCTCTCTCGCTCCTCGCTCGCGACGCGGGCGACCCCCTCGACGGCGCCGAGGCGGTCGGTCAGCAGGTCGTCGGCGTGGGCGTCGGCCGCCAGCCGCTCGTCGCCGGTCGGGTTCTCCACACCCGTCCGGCCGCGCCGGTCGGGCAGGGCCGCGCGCACCTCGGGGGCCGCGCCGGCGACGGTGTCGAGGACGCGCGCGACCGGATCGGCCGCCGACATCAGTCGGCGTCGGCGGCCGCCGCCTCGCCGGCCGCGGCCTCGGCGCTCTCGCCCTCGAAGATGACCGCCTCCAGCGCGTCGAGGATCCCCTCGGGGTCCTCGCGCTGGAAGACGTTTCGCCCGACCGCCAGCCCGCGGGCGCCCGCCTCGACCGCGCGCTCGACCGTCCGCAGGAAGGCGAGGTCGTCGGTCTTCGAGCCGCCCGACATCACGACCGAGGTCGGCCCGGCCATCCGGACGGTCCTGGCCATCGCCTCGCGGCTCCCGGGGTATTTCACCTTCGCCACGTCGGCGCCGAGTTCGAGCGCCTGCCGGGCTGCGTAGGCGATCACGTCCGGATCGGTGTCTCGCTTCAGCCCCTGACCGCGGGGGTAGGCCCACATCACGACGCCGAGACCGTGCTCGCGGGCGGCCTCCTGGGCGTCGCGGAACTC
>CAZMLQ010000139.1:0-6395 GCA_964567195.1 uncultured Haloferacaceae archaeon
GCCCGTGAGCGCGGTGAACGCGAAGCTGTTCGCCAGCGACCCGCTCTCCTCCGCCGACGACGGCGCCTTCCTCGGCCGGATGGCGCCCGGCTCGACCGCGACCGCCAGCTTCCAGGTGTCGGCCGCCGGCAACGCGCTGGTCAAGGAGTACGCCTCCGCGCTCCAGGTGCGCTACGAGGAGGCCGACGGCGACACGAAGTTCACCGACGACCTCTCGATCGGCGTGCCGGTGAGCGAGTCCGAGGGCGGCGGGCCACCGCTCGTCCCGATCGCCGTCGGCGCGGTCGTCGTGCTCGCGCTCGTCGGCTACACCGTCCTCAGACGCGCGTAGATGGCCGAGATGCGCGGCCTGTTCGCGCGGGTCGGCCGGCTGATCGAGCGCCACACCCTGCTCACCCTGCTGGCCGCGGTCCTGCTGGTCGCCACGGCGATGGTCGGCGCCACGAGCATCACGAGCGTCACCGGCAACGAGGCGTTCACCGCCGACAACCCGACCCTCGAGCGCTTCGGCGACAGCTTCGACCGCTCCAGCGTCGCCGTCCTCGTCCGCGGGGAGGTGACCGAGCCCGAGACGATGCGGGCGATCGCGCGCTTCGACGACCGGATGAGCGAGGTGGCGAACGTCGAGACGGTCACCAGCCCCGCCGATCGGGTGCGCGCACGCTACGGCGAGATCCCCGACTCCGAGCGCCGGATCCGCGCGGTCGTCGGCGAGTCCGACGAGGCCTTCGTGACGGTCGTGCTCGAGCCGGGGACCAGCCAGGAGGAGCAACGGCCCGTCTACCGCGAGGCCGTCGAGGTCGAGGCGTGGGCCGACTTCCCGGCCGTCGCGACCGTGACCATCACCGGCAACGCCGCCTTCTCGGCACAGCTCGGCGTCCAGATCCAACAGAGCACCCAGCAACAGCTCGGGCTCGCGGTCGGGCTGATGATCGTCGCGCTCTTTTTCCTCTTTCGGGGGGTGCGCCTGCGCCTGCTGCCCGTCGTCGCCGTCTTCGTCGGCGTGGTCTACACCTTCGGGGCGATGGGCTACACCGGCATCCCCAACTCGACGCTGACCAGCGCCGTCTTCCCCATCCTCATCGGGCTGGGCATCGACTACTCGGTCCAGTTCCACCAGCGCTACGAGGAGGAGCTCGAGACCAACCCGCCCCGCGAGGCGCTCCCGCTCGCGCTCGGCGGGATCGGCCCGCCCGTCTTCGTCGCGATGACCGCCGCCGCGCTCGGCTTCGGTGCCACCTGGGCCTCGACGGGCTCGCCCGCGTTCGTCTGGTTCGCACAGACCTCGATGTTCGGTGTCGCGCTCACCTTCCTCTCGGCGCTGATCCTGCTCGTCCCGCTGTTGACACTCTACGCCCGCTGGCGCGACGACGGGGACGGCGACGGGGCCGACCGACCGCCCGCCGCGGCCGACGGCGGCCGCGACGAGCCCGACGTGGGGCTCATGGGCCGGTCGCTCGGGACGCTCTCGCGGACGCTCGCCGCCCACCCCGGGATCGTGCTGGTCGTCGCGCTCGCGCTGACGGGCGCGGGCGTCCAGGCCGGGACGGGCCTCGAGACGCTGGCCGACACCGAGGAGTTCATCCCGCCGGACCTGCCGGCGCTGGTCGATCTCGAGCAGTTCCGCTCGATCACCGGCGGCGGCAGCGACGTCCAGTACGACGTGCTCGTCACCGGCGAGGGGCTGCGCGAGCCCGAGACCCTGCGCTGGATGGACCGCTTCGAGCGGGTGGCGACGAGCAGTGGGCTCGTGACCGGGGTACGGACGCCCGCCGACCTGATCCGGCGGTACAACGGCGGCGACCTGCCCCGGACCGAGGCGGGCGTCGACCGCGCGCTCGCGCGGGCGCCGGCCGAGGAGCGACTCCGGTTCTACGCCGACGGCGCGGCCCACGTCGTGGTGATCGGCGAGCGGGACATGACGACCGAGGAGACGCTCTCGTTCATCGACGCCGTCCGGTCGGCGATCGAGTTCAGCCGCCCGCCCGCGGGGGTCGAGCCCGCGCTGACCGGGACGAGCGTCGTCTCCACGCCGTCGATCCTCGAGCAGATCGAGAACCGCAACGCCACGACCGCGCTCGGGTTCGCCATGGTGTTCGCGCTGTTGCTGGCGTACTACCGCGATCCGGTGAAGGCGGTCGCGCCGCTGGTGCCGATGGCCTTCGTCGTCGGCTGGCAGAACCTCTACATGGCGGGGCTCGGCATCCGGGTCTCGCCGCTGGGGGCGAGTCTGGGCGCGCTGACCGTCGGCATCGGCGCCGAGTACACCGTGATCGTGATGGAGCGTTACTACGAGGAGGTCGGTCGGGCCGGGGTCGACCCGCTCGACGCGGTCGAGACCGCCGCCACCCGGGTCGGCAAGGCGATCACCGTCTCCGGAATGACCACCGTCTTCGGCTTCTCGGCGCTGGCGGCCTCGCCGTTCCCGATCATCTCCGACTTCGGCTTTCTCACCGTCGGGGTGATCTTTCTGACGCTCGTGGCCGCGCTCGCGACCCTCCCGCCGACGCTCGTCGTGCTCGAACGCCTCGCCGCCCGCGTCCGGGGGGGCCGGTGACTGTCCCCGTGCCCCGGGACTTTTGACCCGGCGGTCGCTACGACTGTCGATGAGCAACGCCGGTCCGTCCGGTCCGCCCGAGTTCGTCGACGGGGATCGAGACGGGGACGCGGACGGCGACACCCACGAGGCGATCCGCGCGGCGACCTACCGCGCGCTCTGTCGCCACGGCTACCACGACACGACGATCCAGCGGATCGCCGACGAGTTCGAGAAGTCGAAGTCGCTGCTGTACTACCACTACGAGGACAAGGACGAGCTGCTGGCGGACTTTCTCGGCCACCTGCTCGACCACCTCGCGGAGATCCTCGAGGTCGACGAGGGCGACCCCGAGGCCGACCTGCGCGCGCTGATCGACCGGCTCGTCCCCTCACCGATGTGCGACGAGGACCGCCGGTTCCGGCGGGTCGTGCTCGAACTCCGCGCCCGCGCGCCTTACGACCCGATCTACCGCGAGCAGTTCGAGCGCTCCGACGCGCTGATCCGGGGGGCCTTCGCCGACGCCATCGCCCGCGGGGTCGAGACCGGGCGCTTTCGCGAGGTCGACCCCGCGACCGTCGCCGGCTTCGTCCACACCGCCCTGCTCGGCGCGATGGAGCGTGGTGTCACCCTCGACGATCCCGAGGCGGCCGAACAGACCCGTCGCGCCCTGCTCGACTACGTCGACCGCTCGCTGGTCGCCGACCCCCCCCACCGGGACTGATATTAGGCCGCGTGTAAGTGTGGTTACTCGATGGACCGTGGGGGACTCGAGGACCGACTGCGGTCGCTCGCCGAGGCCGACGAGATCGGACAGGCGCGGACACTCGCACGCGCGCACCTCTCGACGACGGGGGATCTGGAGATCGCCGTCCGCGAGGACCGGATCGTCGTCGACACCCCACTGTTCCGCGGGGAGCACGAGGTGCTCGACGACGATCCACCCCGGATCGCCTCGACGGGCGAGTTCCGCTACCGCGGCGACGGCCCGGCGTTCACCGTCCGGGTCCACAGTCCGAATCCGGCCGTCGCCGAGCGGGCGACCCGTCTGCTCGGCGGCGAACGGAACGGAACGACCGGGTCGCCGGGCCGCGCCGAGGCCGACGGCGGGGAGCATCCACTCCGGGCCGTCGTCCGGCGGCTCGTCGAGCGGGTGTTCCGGTAGCCGGTCGGGCACCGGCCACGGCCGGCCCCGACGACGGCCTCAGTCGATCGCGTAGGCCGTCGCCTCGTCGCCACCGAGCAACAACACGCCGTCCGCGACGCCGATGTCGTCGCCGCCGACGGGCCTGGTCGAGCGATGTACCGGCGCGCCGGTCGCCCGGTCGTAGGCGGTCAGCCCGACGTCCGTGTCGCCGACCCAGACGTGCGAGGCGGTGGTCTCGATCGCGCCGACGGCCGCGGTGACACTCGCCGCCCACCGCCGCTCGCCGGTGTCGCGCTCGAACGCGTACACGCCCCCGTCTCTCGTCCCCGCGACGACCAGCGAGTTGTCGACCGCGGGGGTCGTGTAGACGCGCCCGAGGCCCGAGACCGACCACGAGCGCCCGGTCGGGCCGAGCGGGTGTGCGTCGAGCCCGTCCGTCCAGGCCGCGAACAGCGTCTCGCCGTGGATCCGGCCGAGCGACTCGAGCCGGGAGACGCCGACGTACCAGGCGTCGTGGCTCTCGACGAGGTCGCCCGTCTCGCTCGCGAGCACCCACACCCCCTCGGTCGTGCCGAGGTAGACGTCGCCGTCGTGACTCCCGAGATACCGGAGGTAGGCGGCCGGCAGCACCGAGTCGTCGATCCGCCACCGCCGCTCGCCCGTCGCGACATCGACGCCGTAGACGAGGGGTTCGCGCTCGTCGCCCGGCCCGTAGTCCGTGACGGCGAGCACCGCGGTGTCGTCGATCACCGTCGCGCCGGCGGCCTGGTTGTGCGTGCCACCCGGCGGCGCGGCGACGACCCACGCCGCCTCGCCGTCGTACCGCCGGTAGGCGTGAAACCGGGCCCCCCGGTCCTCGTACTCGCCGTCCGGGGTGTAGCCGAAGATCGCGTACCGGCCGTCGGCCGCGAACGCGTCGGCGCCCAGGCTCTCGTCGACCCCGTCGTGTGTCGTGTCGGCCGACCATCTGACGCCGTCGCCGTGTGAGGCCTCGGCCGCGTAGTTGTAGTCGTTGTAGTAAAAGGTCCCCTCGGCCGTCCAGACGTTGTCGACGCCGTTCTCGTCGGTCCAGCGCTCGGTCAGCCCCACCTCGTCGCCGCTCTCCCCGGTCGCCGTCGCCGTCGCGGTCGCGGTCCCCGCCGGCCGGGAGCCGTCCGACGTCGGTGACCCGTCCCGCGTCGACGACGCCGGCGTCGACTCCCCGCCGCTCTGGAGCCGGAGACAGCCACCGGTCCCGGCGACTCCGGCTCCCAGTAGCGACAGGGCAACTCGTCAATTCACGGGCGCGTCTCTCCCGTCTGTGCGATAAGGCTTGCGTCGGACACGACGGCGGAGACGCCGGGACGGGGATTCGAACCCCGGATCCCAGAGGGAACACGCTTTCCAGGCGTGCGCCTTACCACTCGGCCATCCCGGCTCGACCCGTATCTGGGCCGACGGCGCTGTTAAGCGCTTTCCTTTCGGCGCTACGCGAGCGTCGCGACCGCCTCGATCTCGACGTCCGCGCCGTCGACGGGCGGGGCGGCCTCGACCGCCGAGCGGGCGGGCGGGGCGGCCTCGAACCCGTCGAAGAAGTCGGCGTAGGCCTCGTTGACAGCCTCGAAGTCGTCGGCGTCGCGCAGGAAGATCGTCGTCTTGAGCAGGTCGCCCGGGCCGGCGCCCTCGCTCTCGAGGACCGCGAGCAGGTTCTGGAGCGCCCGTTCGGTCTGCTCGGCGACGTCGGCGTCGGCGAGCAGATCGCCCGCCGGGGTCAGCGGCACCTGTCCGGCGGTGAAGAGGAGGTCGTCGGTGGCGGTCGCCTGGCTGTACGCGCCCACGGCCGCCGGCGCCGCGTCGGTGTGTACGATCTCGCGCATCCCGGTCGCGGCTCGGGCGGCCGGGGGCATAAGCGTGGGCGGTTCAGAGGAGTTCGCCGTAGCCGTAGGTGAGCACGTCCACGTCGTAGCCACTCGCCGCCAGCGCCCCGAGCACCTCCTCGACGTGGTCGGGGCCACGGGTCTCGATCTCGAGTTCGACGCGGGCGTCGCGCATCGCCACGTCCCGCGAGGTGCGGTCGTGGTGGAAGGCGTAGATGTTGGCCCCGGTCCCGGCGATGACGCTGCTCAGATCGACCAGCGCCCCCGGCCGGTCCTTCAGGACGGTCTCGATCTTCAGGTACCGGCCGGTCGCGATCAGCCCCCTGACGACGACGGTCGTCAACACGTTCAGGTCGATGTTGCCGCCACAGAGCGCCGGCACGATCACCTCGCCGGGCTCGTAATCGAACTTCTCCGAGAGCAGGGCCGCAAGCGAGACCGCGCCCGCACCCTCGACGAGGGCCTTCTCGCGCTCGAGCAGCCGGGTGAGCGCGACCGCGATCTCCTCGTCGTCGACCTCGACCACCTCGTCGACCCGCTCGCGGATCACCTCGAACGTCCGGTCGCCGACCCGTCGGGTGGCGATCCCGTCGGCGATGGTCTCGACCGCGTCGCGCTCGTAGATCCGCCCCTCGCGGAGCGACCGCCGGACGCTCGCGGCGCCCTCGGCCTGGACGCCGATCACCCGGGCGTCGGGCACCAGCCCCTTCACCGCCGTCGCGACCCCCGCGATCAGCCCCCCGCCGCCGATCGGGACGATCACCGTGTCGATCTCCGGGCAGTCCTCGACGATCTCGAGCCCGATCGTCCCCTGGCCGGCCATCACCCGCTCGTCGTCGAAGGCGTGGACGTAGGT
>CAZMLQ010000140.1:0-6128 GCA_964567195.1 uncultured Haloferacaceae archaeon
ACCTCGTCCATCTCCAGCGCCTCGAACTGGAGCCAGACCATCGTGCCCGTGGTGTCCTGTGCGAGCACCTGGTCGATCTCGATCCCGATCTCCTCGCCGGGCTCGAGTTCCCCCTCGACGAGATGGTCCTCAAGGATCTTCTCCGTGAGCGTCTGTCCCATATCGTCCGCCCGTCGCTCGCGCACGGGCATAAAACCCGCGCGTGGCAGTCGACCGACGGCAGGACGGTCGCACCGGCGTACGGTACGCTTTCGACCCCCGCGCCCGTCGTCCGACCGTGTTCCGCTCGGGCGCCTTCGTCGCGCAGGCGATCGACCCCGTGACCGACGCGCAGATCCAGCCAAACGGCGTCGATCTGCGCCTCGGGAGCGTCCACGAGCAGGTCGAGGCCGGACGGCTGGGCCGCGACGACCGCCGGATCGGCGCGCGCCGCGAGCTCGACCCGACCGACGGCTGGTACCGCCTCGACCCTGGGACCTACGTCGTCCGCTACGCCGAGACCGTCCGGGTGCCCGCGGGCCACCTCGGGCTGGTCCTGCCGCGGTCGTCGCTGATGCGAAACGGCGCCTCGCTCGACACCGCCGTCTGGGACGCCGGCTACGAGGGCCGCGGCGAGGGCCTGCTCCGGGCCGCCCGCCCGATCGAGCTCGAGGCCGGCACACGGCTCTGTCAGTTCGTCCTCGCGGCCGCCGACCACCGCGAGGGCTACGACGGCCGCTACCAGGGCGAGGGGATCGACGACTGACGCCCGCGAAAGGTTGATACGTCCGGTCGGCGCGGTGTGAGTCGTGCCAACTACCTACGAACCACGGATCGAGCCGAGCGCGACGATACGGATGGGCGACGCGGCCCGCCGTCTCGCGGCCGCCGGCCACGACGTGGTCAACCTCGGGAGCGGGTCGCCCGACCTCCCGACCCCGGACCACGCCGTCGCGGCCGCACAGGAGGCCCTGGCCGACGGCGAGACGGTCATGACCCGCACGCCGGGCATCGATCCGCTCCGCGAGGCCGTCGCCGACCGCTTCGCCGCCGACGGGATCGACGCCACCCCCGACCGGGTGACGGTCACCCCCGGCTCGAAGTTCGCGCTGTTCGCCGCGGTCCAGAGCCTGCTCCGGCCCGGCGACGAGGCGGTCGTCCTCGACCCCTCGTGGGTCTCCTACCGTGCGATGGTCGCGTTCGCCGGCGGCGACCTCTCGCCCGTCCGCCTCTCGCCGCCGTGGTCGCTCGACGACGCCGACCCCGCCCTCGAGACGGTCGTGAGCGACGACACCCGCCTGCTGGTGCTCAACAGCCCCGCCAATCCGACCGGGGCCGTCCTCTCGCGGGCCGACCTCGAGCGGATCCGCGACCTCGCGGTCGCCCACGACTGCTGGGTGCTCTCGGACGAGATCTACGCCCGTCTCACCCACGCGGGCGCCCCCGACCACGTCGCGCCCGCCTCGCTCGACGGGATGGCAGCGCGCACCGTCACCACCGGCGGGCTCTCGAAGGCCTACGCCATGTCGGGCTGGCGGCTTGGCTATCTCACCGGGCCCGGACCGGTCGTCGACGACATCCGCCGGCTCCAGTCCCAGACCACCTCCGCCGCGACGACCTTCGCCCAGCACGGCGCCGTCGCCGCGCTCCGTGGCCCCGACGAGCCGATCCGGGCCGCCCGCCGGACCTACGCCGACCGCCTCGACGCCGCCCGGGACGTGCTGGCCGACGCCGGCCTCGACGTTCCCCGCCCCGACGCCGCCTTCTACCTCTTCGTCCCCGTCGGGACCGACGACGACGTGGCGCTGGCCGAGGCGCTGCTCGAGGAGCACCACGTGGCCACCACCCCGGGGAGCGCGTTCGGGACGCCCGGCCACCTCCGGATCGCCTGCACCGTCCCCGAGGACCGCCTCGTCGACGCGCTCGACCGGATCGCCGACCGGCTCGTGGCCGGCGCGGCGACGGCGTAGCGCGGGCGGCGGCTCGGACTCCCGGGCCGCTCCGCTCGCCGCACTCGCCTCGCCGAAGCGGGCCGAGAGGGATTCGAACCCCCGACCGTCTGGTTAAAAGCCAGACGCTCTCCCGAACTGAGCTATCGGCCCTGGTTCAATTTACCGTCGCGCGGTCATAAGCGTTTACTCCGACGGCGGCTCGAACCGGGCGGCCAGCGCCTCGGCGACCACCGCGCCGGGGGGCTCGTCGCGCAGCGACGCCCGCCGGCGCAGGTCGAGATACTGCTCGGGTGGCAGATCGAGCGTGAGTCGGCCGTAGGCGGCGTCGACCGCCTCGAGGGCCGTCCCGACGGGGGCGCCGTCGGCGATCCGGCTGGCGACCCGGCGGACCTCGCGCACGGTGAGGCCGGCGTCGACGGTCGCCCACGCGAGCGCGAGGCGGGCCTCGCCGCGAACGCGTGCGATCTGTGTGGCCGCCGTCGGCGCGATCCGGCCGCGCGCGACCTGGCGACGCACCGCCTGCGGGAGGTCGTGGACCCGCGCCCACTTGCGGACGAACGCGACGGTGGCGGCCTCGCCGGCCCGCTCGACGGCGGCCGTGTACGAGCCGACGCCGCGGGTCAGCGCGGCGCAGGCGGCCGCGCCCCGGAGCACGTAGACGCTGTCCCCGCGGTCGTCGGCCCCGTCCTCGGCGGCGGCGAACCGACGGACCGTCTCGGCCGCGTGGGCCACGCTCTCGGGGTCGTCGGGGTCGAACTCGACCGCCCGCTCGGCGCGGTCGCCCGTCACCTCGGGGTCGGCCCGCACGACCGGCTCCCCCACCGGCTCGGCGCGGTCCGCCGGGCCGGCCGGCCCGGGGTCGTCGGTCATCGCGTCTCGTTTTCGCCGCCGCGGGCAAAAGCCTCCCGCGGCCGTGCGCCGGGACGGACTCAGGCCGCCGCGGTCAGGCGCGCCACCTCGTCGTCGGTCAGGTCGATCTCCGCGGCCGCGACGTTCTCGGCCAGGTGCTCGGGGTCGGCCGTCCCCGGGATCGGCAACACGACCGGCGAGCGATGCAACAGCCACGCCAGCGCGATCTGGTGGCGGGTGGCGTCGTGGGCGTTCGCCACCGCGTCGAGCCCCTCGACCCCGTCGAGATCGCCCGCCGCCAGCGGGTACCACGGCACGAACCCGATCCCCGCGTCCGCACACGCCTCGAGCACCGCCGCCTCGTCGCGGTAGCCGACGTTGTAGCGGTTCTGGACCGTCGCGATCTCGACCACGTCCCGCGCGGCCGCGAGCTGGTCGACGCTCACGTTCGACAGCCCGACGTGGCGGATCGCCCCCTCGTCGCGCAGCTCGGCGAGCGCGTGGACCGAGTCGAGAAAGGGGGTGTCCGGGTCGGGCCGGTGGAGCTGGTAGAGGTCGATCCGGTCGACGCCCAGCCGGTCGGCCGAGCAGAGCTGGGCGTTGCGCAGGTAGTCGGGGTCGCCCATCGCCAGCCAGTCGCCCGCGCGGTTGCGGAGCAGCCCGCCCTTGGTCGCCACCAGCAGATCGTCCCGGTCGACGTCGACCGCCTCGGCCAGCAGCCGCTCGCTCGTCCCCGGGCCGTAGGCGTCGGCGGTGTCGATCAGGTCCACCCCCAGCTCGACCGCCCGCCGCGCCACCGCGCGGGCGGCGTCCACGTCCGCGGGCTCGCCGATGATCTCGGGGCCACAGAGCCGCATCGCGCCAAAGCCCAGCCGCTCGACCGTGTCCGTCCCGCCGACATCGAAGGTCCGCTCGACCATGTCCGCCCGCTCGCCCCACGGCGACATAGCTTCCGGGGGCGGTCGGAGGCGGGTGGTCCGACCGGGCCGGACCGTCTCGGGCCGGCCCGGCCCGCGGGCTACGGGAGCCGTCCGTGCAACACCTTCGCGGCGACGAGCACGGGGTCCCAGACCGGCGAGAACGGCGGGGCGTAGGCGAGATCCGTCCGCTCGAGCTCCGCGACCGTCAGCCCGCCGGCCAGCGCGGTCGCGAGCGTGTCGATCCGGATCGCCGCCCGGTCGGGGCCGGCGAGGGCGCCCCCGAGCAGCCGGCCGGTCCCCCGGTCGGCGGTCAGCGTCACCGTCGTCTCGGCCGCGCCGGGGTAGTAGCCCGAGCGCGAGCCCGCGGTGATCGTCGCCGTCGCCGGCTCGAAGCCCGCCTCGCGCGCCTGCTCGTCGCCGACCAGGCCGGTCCGGCCGGCCTCGGTCGCCAGCGCCTTCACCGCGGCCGTGCCGGCGGTCCCGCCGGTCGGGGTCGGCTCCCCCCCGACGGTGGCGCCGACCGCCCGCCCGGCCCGGTTGGCTGTCAGCCCGAGTGGCACCCACGCCGGCTCGCCCGTGACGACGTGGCGGGCCTCGGCACAGTCGCCCGCGGCGTAGACCCCCGTCCGGCTCGTCCGGCCGTAGCGGTCGACCGCGATCGCACCCGAGGCCCCGCGCTCGACGCCCGCCCCGTCGGTCGCCACCGCGACGTTCGGCCGGACGCCGACACCCACGACCGCGGCGTCGGCCGCGACCGCGCCCGCGTCGGTGACGACGCCGCCGACCCCGCCAGCGCCGTCGTCGCGGATCGACTCGACGGCCGTGTCGAGGTGGAGCTCGATCCCCGCCTCGCGCAGATGCTCGGCCACCCGCTCGCCCGCCGCCGCGCCGAACGGGACGAGCAGGCGGTCCGGCCGCTGGAAGAGGTGGACCGCGATCCCGCGGGCGTGGAGCGCCTCGGCCACCTCCACGCCGACGTAGCCGCCGCCGACGATCGCCGCCGTCTCGGGGGGGTCGGCCGCGGCGTGGCGCGCGACCAGCCCGTCGGGCAGACGCTCCTCGTCGCGGTCGGGGACCGGCTCGTCCGGCGGGGTGACGAGCGCGCGGAGCGCGGCCGCGCTCTCCAGGGCGTGGAGGGTGAACGCCCGGTCGAGCGCGAGCCCGGGGAACGGCTCCGAGACCGCGCGCGCGCCGGTCGCCACGAGCAGATCGCCGAAGGGGAGCTCGTAGCGCCCGTCGGGGCCCTCGACCGCGACCGCGTCGGCGTCGGGGTCGAGCGACCGGACCTCGTGGCCCCGCCGGAGGTCGATCCCCCGGTCGGCCACGTCGGCCGCCGAGAGCGAGGTGAGATCGTCGAGCCGGTCGATCTCGCCTTTCACGTAGTAGGGCGTGCCACAGTGGGCGTACGAGACCCACGCGCCCCGCTCCAGCACCACCACCTCGCGGTCGGGGTCGGTCCGCCGGCACTTGCTCGCCGCGCTCAGCCCCGCCGCGTCGCCGCCGACGACCACGAACGGGTCGCGGTCGCCGGTGTCGTCGTCTGCCATGCCCCCCGCTCCGGCGCGCCCGGGGAAGACCGTTCGGGGGACGTGTGGCGCCGGCGGGGACCGCCGGCTCAGACCGTCACCGTCGCGCCGAGCGCGGGCGCGGCGGCGTCGAAGCCGTCGGCCGCGAGCTCGTCGGCGAAGGCCCGACAGCGGTCGCCGTGGTCGACCAGCACCCGAGCGTCCCGGTAGTCGGCGAGCAGCGAGCGCAGGCCCTCGCGGTCGGCGTGGGCCGAGAAGTCGAACCACTCGACGCCGGCGCTGACGGGCAGCACCCGGCCGTCGAACTCGGCCCGGCCCTGTTCGAGCAGCTCGCGCCCGGGCGTCCCCTCGACCTGGTAGCCCGTCAGCGCCACCAGGTTGGTCGGGTTCGACCGCACCGCGGGGACGTAGGTCATCGCGGGCCCGCCCGCGAGCATCCCGCTGGTCGTGACGATCACCGTGTTTCGGTCGGCGATGCGGCGGCGCTGGCCGTCGCGACCGTCGACGAACCGGGCGTGGCCGGCCGCCCGCCGGAGCGCGTCGCCGTCCCGCAGGAACTCGGGGTGGTGGAGCAGCGAGCGGGTCACCCGCTTTCCCATCCCGTCGACGTAGCAGTCGACGTCGTTGGCAGCACACAGAAGCAGCATCTCCTGGGTCCGGCCGATGGCGAACGCGGGCACGACGACGGTGCCGCCCTCCCAGACGGTCGTTTGCAGGCGCTCGACGAACCGCGCCTCGATCCGGGCGCGGGGCTCGTGGCTCACGTCGGCGTAGGTGCTCTCACAGACCACGACGTCGGCGGGCGGACGGGC
The DNA here is from genome assembly GCA_964567195.1 of uncultured Haloferacaceae archaeon. Taxonomy (GTDB): domain Archaea; phylum Halobacteriota; class Halobacteria; order Halobacteriales; family Haloferacaceae; genus CAZMLQ01. Next base: position 6,039 of record CAZMLQ010000140.1, read on the forward strand.
GGTCGTGCCCGCGACGAGGCGCTGGTCGTCGGTGTGGAAGTCGGCGGTGTAGAGCAGGCGGGTGTCGCCGTCGTCGACGAGGACGTGGGC
>CAZMLQ010000141.1:0-6077 GCA_964567195.1 uncultured Haloferacaceae archaeon
TGGGCGCTGCAGGATTTGAACCCGCGACGTCTTGGTCCGAAGCCAAGTGCTCTGTCCAAGCTGAGCTAAGCGCCCGTGCGCCCTCCGTGGGGTGGTTCCGAGTTAAGTCCCTCGGATCCCGGTCCCGGCCTCCGGACGACTTAAGACCGATCCCGAGCCAGGGTCGGACGTGACGGGGGTCGACCGGCTCCGGGGGAGTCTCGAACTGACGCGGCCGGGCAACGCGGTCGCCGCCGCCCTGCTCACGTTCACCGGCGCATTCGTCGCCGTCGGCGCGTCGGTCGGGAGTGGGCCGGCGCTGTCAAGCGTCGTCGGGGCGGTGGTGGCGACCGCGACCGCCACCGGCGCGGGCAACGCGGTCAACGACTACTTCGACCGCGAGATCGACCGCGTCAACCGTCCCGACCGGCCGATCCCGCGCGGAGCGGTGAGCGCGCGCTGGGCGCTCGGCGTGGCCGTCGCGCTGTTTCTCGTCGCGGTCGCCGCGGCCGCGACGCTGCCGGCGCTCGCACTCGCCATCGCGCTCGCGAACCTGCTCGCGCTGGTCGCGTACACGGAGCTGTTCAAGGGGCTGCCGGCGGTCGGCAACCTGGTGGTCGCGTACCTCACCGGCTCGACCTTCCTCTTCGGCGGCGCGGCCGTGGGCGACCCGCTGGGGGCGGCCACCCTCGCCGCCCTAGCCGGCGTCGCGACGCTGACCCGCGAGATCGTCAAAGACGTCGAGGACCTCGACGGCGACCGGGCTGCGGGGCTGCGGACGCTCCCGGCCGTCGTCGGCGAGCGACGGGCCCTCGCCGCCGGGCTGACGGTCCTGCTCGTCGGAGTCGCCGCGAGCGTCCTGCCCTACGCCAGCGGGACGTTCGGGCCCGCCTACCTGCTCGCGGTCGTGCCGGCCGACGCGCTCATGTTACACGCCGCAGTCCGGTCGTTCGGCGATCCGGCGACCGGCCAGCGCCGGCTGAAGCTGGGGATGTTTCTCGCCGCGGGCGCGTTCGTCGCCGGCCGGGCGGCCGTCGTCGCGGGCGCGCCCGTGGTTTCGCTCTCGCTCGCTCCGGTAATCAAAAAGAATATTACTGCATCACCGTTCCTAGCTCGTGTCACATGACTGCCGGCGAGTCGGGGCCGCGTGCCGACGATCTCCGTCCGGGGTCGGGAGCCCGACATGTATGATCTCTCCCCGGCCCTCGACGTCGAGGTCGATCCCGGCACGAACCTCCTGTTCGCCGGCCCGCCCCTGACCGGCAAGCGGTCGCTCGCGATGGACGTCCTCGCGGAGGGGACCCGCCGGGGCGAGGCGGCCATCGTCGTCACGACCAAGGACGGCGCCGAGCGGGTGCTCGACGACTACCGCGACCGGGTCGAGATCGAGGGCCGGCCGGTCGCCGTCGTCGACTGCGTCACCCGCCAGCAGGGGGTCGGCGAGGTCCGCGACGACGACCGGATCAAGTACGCCTCCTCGCCGGTCGACATGACCGGCATCGGGATCAAGCTCTCCGAGTTCCTCGAGCTGTTCTACCAGGACCGCGGGGTCGAACAGACCCGCGTGATGTTGCACTCGCTCTCGACGCTCCTGATGTACTCGGATCTTCAGACCGTCTTCCGGTTTCTCCACGTGTTCACCGGTCGAATCCAGAGCGTCGACGGGCTCGGGCTGTTCTGCATCGACTCGACCGCCCACGACGACCGGACGATGAACACGCTGAAACAGCTGTTCGACGGCATCGTCACCACCAGCGAGGACGCCGAGCCGACCGTCCGGCTGGCCTGAGACGAGTCCGGCCGCGTCGCTATACCGCCGGCCGTCCTACGCGGGCGCGTGCCAGTCACCGACGACGCGGGCCTGCGCGACCTGCTCGACCTGCGCCGCGTGGCCGTGATCGGCTGCTCGACCACGCCCGGCAAGGCCGCCCACGAGGTGCCGGCCTACCTCGACCGCCACGGCTACGAGATCCATCCGGTCAACCCCTACGCCGACGAGATCCTCGGTCGCCCGGCGGTCGATACGCTGGCCGCGGTCGCGGCCACGGTCGATCTGGTGACGGTCTTTCGCCCCGGCGAGGAGGTGCCCGGGATCGTCGACGCGGCCCTCGAGCGCCACGCGGACCGCGGCGACGCCGGGGCGGTCTGGCTCCAGCTCGGGATCCGCGACGACGCGGCCGCCGCCCGCGCGGAGGCGGCGGGGCTCCGGATCGTACAGGACCGCTGTATGCGGATCGAACACGGCCGGCTGGTCGCTTGAGCGGGACCGGCGCCGGACTCAGGCCGCGTCGTCGGCCGGCGCGTCGCCGGCGCCCGTCTCCGCCTCCGCCTTCGTCTCGGCCTCGCCGATGTGGGCGGTCGCGGTCACGGCGTCGAGGTCGATGCCCTGCTCCTCGGCGATCGCCTCGAGGAGCGCGCGCTGCTCGGCGGCCTCGGACGCGAGCGCGTCGACCCGGCGCTCGGTCTCGTTCACCGTCTGCTTGGTCTCGACCACCTGCTCGCGGAGGTCGTTGAGCTTCCGGTAGACGTCTTCCGCCATGTCCGCGACCTGCTGGAGCTTCTTCGCCGTGCTTCCCAGTCCCATGCGCGATCCGACGGCCGCGAGCTTTGAGTGCGTTCCGACTCCCCGCCTCAGCTCGCCGTGGCGACGCCGATCCGGTCGACCAGCCGGCGCACCGCGAGGTAGGCGAGACCGCCGGCGAGAGCGTAGCCGCCGACGAGCAGCGTCTCGGCGGGGCCGACGCTGTCGAGCGCCAGCCGGGCGGCGAGGGTGACCGGCCCGCCCGACAGGAGCGCGCCGCCGCCGAAGAGGACGAGCGTCCCGAGCGAGTAGGCGAACTGGGCGGCCCGGCGGTCGGGCGCGAGCAGGGCAAGCCCGGCCCCGAGCGCGGTCACCACCGCCGCGAGCGCGGCCACCAGCACCACCAGCCGGCCGACGTTTGCCACCCGCGTCCCGTTCAGCCCGAGCAGGGCGATCCAGAGCACCGCCTGCCCGGGTGCCAGCGCCGCCGCGGCCAGAGCCTTGCCGTCGACGATGCCGGCGTCGGTGACGGGCGCGACCCGGAGCAGCTCGAGCGTGCCCCGGTCGGCCTCCTCCGTGAGCGAGTCGACGGCGATCGAGCCGCTGATGAACACCGGCAGGAAGAGCAAGAGCGGCAGGAGCACGGTGTAGGTGAAGCCGTAGTACGGCGAGCCCCCGGCCCGTGGCGGGAGCGCGAGCGGCGTCCGCTCGAGGAAGGCGACCCGGTCGGCACGCTCGGCGCGCTCGAACGCCCGGAGCGCGTCGCGAAGCCGGACGACGATCAGCGTGGTCCGGACGTTGCCGTCCGGTACGAGCGCCGTGACCGCCACCCGGCCGCCTCGCTCGCGCGCGATCACCGCCGCCTGGACCCGGCCGTCGTCGAGCGCGGCCCGCGCCGTCCCGGGGTCGTCGTAGGGCCGACCAGACACCCCCTCGACCCCGTCGGCCGCGGCCAGCAGCTCCGCCCGGGCGTCGGCGTCGCCGGCCACGGCCACCTCGACGTCGTAGCCCGCGGCGCTCCCGGGATCGTACAGCGAGACCAGCCCGACGACGAGAAACGACGAGAACGCCGCCACGAACAGCTGGATCGCCAGCGCGAGCAGGATCGTCTTCTCGGCCCGCAGCGACCGGAGCTCGCGGCCCGCGATCGTCAGGCGCGGATCAGCCAAGCGCGGTCACCACCGTCAGGTTGTAGACCGCGTGTCCGAGCGTCGCCAGTCCGAGGCCGACGGCGTAGCTCCGTCGCCCCCGGCTCGCGGCGAGGGCCGTCCCCGCGGCGGTGAGGACGTGGAGCGCGAGCGGCGCGAGAAGCAACGCGCCCCCGACCACCCCCGCGGTGGCCGCGGTCGCTTGCCCGAGCGCCACGCCCGGCAGTCCGACCAGCTGGACGGCCACCAGCAGCTTCTCGCCGGCGAAAAAGCCAGTCCCGGAGAGCGCGCCGACAAGCAGCGCGGTCCGGGCGTCGCGGTCGAACGGTCCCTCGTGGAGGCCGGCGTAGACGTGGACGCTCTTGGCGACCTCCTCGACGAGCGCGACCGCGACCAACAGCGCGGGCAGCGCGACCGCCCGCGGGAGCGCGAACAGGAGCGCGAGCACCAGCAGCTCGGCGACGAGGACGAACGGGATCGAGAGCGCGGCGACCAGCGCGGCCGACCGGGGGCGGTCGAGCCGGGCCGAGAGCGCGTCGAGGAGCTTCAGCGGCACGGGCCGCTGGGTGAACAGGTCCTCCTCGCGGTAGACGCCCAGCCCGAGCGCGAACAGCCCGCCGCCGACGAGGAACATCGGTCCGGTCGAGAAGAGGAACTCGGCGGCCGAGACCCCGCTCCCGGTGAGATCGCGGACCACCAGCGTGAGCGGCGAGATCAGCGCGATCGGCGTCACGTCGGCGAAGATGGCCGGGACGAACGTGTAGGCGGTCAGAAAGACCGAGACCGAGACGGTGACGAAGGTGAGCTCCTTGAACGACCGGGCGAACATCGCGCCGACGAAGGTGGCCCCGAGGAAGGTCAGCGCGACCGGCACGACCGCGGCGACCGAGAGCGGGCCCCCGCCGGCCCCGACCGCGACCAGCCCGATCAGCCCGAGCGCCGCCCCGAGGTAGGGCAGGGTCTTGCCCGCCACGATGTCGGCGGGCGAGACGGGCGCGACCAGCAGCAGTTCGCCCCGGCGACCGATCCGCTCGTCGAGCATCGCGCTCCCGTAGGCCTGGACCACGAAGTTCAGCGGGACGAGAAAGGCGAACGCGAGCACGAGCGAGCCGAACGGGAACGGCGGGCTGATCTCGGCCGGCGAGCCCGTCGCGTCGCCCGACAGCGGGCCGCCCGAGCCGACCCGGGGGACCGCGAGGTCGTCGCCGCCGCCGGTCGCGTCGACACCGGTCCCCGGCTCGCTCTCGCCCCCGCTCGCGCTCTCGCCGTCCGTCCCCGACCCGGCCCCGTCGCCCCCGCCACCGTCCCCGCCACCGCCCGCCGCCGGGGTCGTCGATCCGCCCCCGCGGTCGACGTAGCGCAGCGAGACGACCACGGGGAACGCGGCCGAGCGGTTGGGCTCGCGGGCCATCGTCGCGGCGTTGTGCGTCCGGACGGCCTCGCGCAGGCGGGCGAGCGCGGCGTCGCCCTTCGGTCCGTCCGCGATCCGCACGCCGTCGGCACGCACCAGCAGTTCGATCTCGCCGCGGGCGAGCGCCGCCGGCTCGGGCGGGCGGGCCGAGAGCGCCGCCGTCTCGACGACCGGCTGGTGGTAGGGGCTGTCGGGCGCGACGCCGACGCGGTAGATCCCCCGGTCGAGCGCCGGGCCACCCCCGAGCGCGCCGGCGGCGACGACCCCGCCCGCGAGCACGAGCGCGAACAGCCCGACCGCGGCCGTGCGCCGGTCGATCGTGGCCGCGCTCGTGCTCGCCTCCCACCGGGCGATCCGGAGGACCGACCGGAGCCTCACTCCGACCGCGCCCCCCCGGCGTCCTCGCCGGCGGCCGCGCTCGGCCCGCGCCCGTACCGGCCACCGGCGCCGTCGCCCACGAGGCCGAGAAAGACCGCCTCGAGGCTCGGCTCCTCGGTCCGGATGTCGACGACCCGACCGCCCGCGGCCGCGGCGGCGTCGCGGATCCGGTCGACCCCGTCCATGTCGTCGGTCTCGACGACGTGGCGGTCGCCGGCCTCGCGCGAGCCCTCGACCGCGACCGAGGCGTGGACGCGGTAGGTCGTCTCGCCGTGCTCGGCGCGGATCTCGGGGACGGTCCCGCGGGCGATTATCTCGCCCCGGTCCATGATCACCACCCGGTCACAGACCGACTCGACGTGGTAGAGGTTGTGCGCGCTGAACAGCACGGTCTTGCCCCGATCGCTGAGCTCGCGGGTGAAGCGCAACACCGAGTCGGTGGTGAGCGGGTCGAGCCCGCTCGCGGGCTCGTCGTAGACCAGCACCTCGGGATCGTTGACCAGCGAGCGGGCGATGGCGACCTTCCGTTTCATCCCCTTGGAGACGTCGCCCAGCCGGCGCTCGCGGTGGTCGAGCGCGAGACGATCGAGCGCGTCGCCGATGCGCTCGTCGGCGGTCTCGCGGGGCACGTCGTAGAGGT
>CAZMLQ010000142.1:0-6049 GCA_964567195.1 uncultured Haloferacaceae archaeon
CAACTGCGGCGTCCGGATGGTGCGGACGAACCTCGCGTACGACGACGTCCGCGGGCGCGAGTCCGAGCTCGTCGACGCGCTGTTCGAGGCGATCCCGTCCGGGCTGGGCGGGGGCGGGGTGGTCGAGACCGACCGCGGCACGGTCGAGGCGATCCTCGACCGGGGGCTGGAGTGGGCGCTCGAGGAGGGCTACGCGGTCCCCGCCGACCTCGCCCACTGCGAGGACGAGGGCCGCCGGCCCGAGGCCGACCCCGACGCGGTCTCTGACGAGGCGAAAGACCGTGGCCGGAGCCAGATCGGCTCGCTCGGCTCGGGCAACCACTTCCTCGAGGTCCAGCGCGTCACCGACGTCTACCGCCCCGACGTGGCCGAGGCGTTCGGCCTCGCGCCCGACGGCGTCGTCGTCCTGATCCACTGTGGCTCGCGGGGGCTCGGCCACCAGGTCTGTACCGACTACCTCCGCCGGATCGAGGAGGAACACGCCGACCTGCTGGCCGACCTGCCCGACCGCGAACTCGCGGCCGCGCCCGCCGGCTCGCCCCTCGCCGAGGCGTACTACGGCGCGATGTGTGCGGCGATCAACTTCGCGTGGGTGAACCGCCAGCTGATCACCCACCGGGTCCGCGAGGTGTTCGCCGACGTCTTCGAGCGGTCGCGCGAGGCCCTCGGGATGGACCTGCTCTACGACGTGGCCCACAACGTCGCCAAGCGCGAGCGCCACGCGGTCCCGGTCGACGGGACGGGCCTGCCCGCCCCGCTCGGCGAGGGGGTCGAGACCGCCGAGCGCGACCTGTTCGTCCACCGGAAGGGGGCAACGCGGTCGTTCCCGGCGGGCCGGCCCGAACTCCCCCGGGCCTACGCCGACGTGGGACAGCCGGTGTTGATCCCGGGCAGCATGGGCGCGGGCAGCTACGTGCTCCGGGGCGGCGAGGCCTCGCTCGATCTGTCGTTTGGCTCGACCGCCCACGGCGCCGGCCGGCTGATGAGCCGGACCCAGGCCAAACGCGAGTTCGACGCCGGCGCGGTCCGGACCGGGCTCCGCGACCAGGACGCCGTCTACGTCCGCGCCCGCTCGGGCGCGACCGTCGCCGAGGAGGCCCCCGGCGTCTACAAGGACGTCGACGAGGTGGTCCGGGTCTCGGACGCGCTCGGCATCGGCGACCGGGTCGCCCGGACGTTCCCGATCTGTAACGTCAAGGGCTGAGTCGGCGCGGGACCGAGGCCCTCACCGGTCCGGCCCGCCGGGCCCGTCCGGCCCCTGCGGCCCGCGCGGGCCGGGCCCGGCGAGTTCGACCCGCTCGGTGTCGGGCTCGGGCTGGACCTCCTCGCCGTCCTCGAACCGGACGAACGAGAGGTAGAACGACTCGCCACAGCCCGTCTCGCCGTCGACGAGCGTGCCGTCCGCGCCGCAGGTGAACACGACGCCGTCGGCGTCCTCGAAGGGCTCGTCGGGCGTCGCGTACACCCAGCCCGCCAGCGGGTAGGGCGTGACCGTCTTGTCCGCGAGGTAGCCCTCGCGTTCCAGTTCGACGAGCGCCTCACACCGGGGACAGTAGTAGGTGACCGGGTAGCTCACACCCGGTGTAGGGGCGAACGGGTCTTGAACGCCGCGCTAGGGTGCACCCTCGACGTAGCGAAAGTCCACGCCCGCCCGGGCGGCCGTCTCGGCGTCACGCTCGCCGTCCCCGACGAACAGCGCCGTCTCGGGGTCGGCGCCGATCCCGTCGAGCGCGGCCAGCAGCGGCTCGGGGTCGGGCTTTCGCGTCGCCAGCGAGTCCCGCCCGACGGTCGCGCCCACCGCGCCGGCGAGCCCGTGGACCGAGAGCGCACGCCGGACCGGCGCCTCGCCGTTGAGCGAGCAGACCGCGACCGGGCAGGCCAGCGCCGTCAGGTGGTCGGCCGCCGGGAGTCGGGTCGAGTGCTCCGCGCCCGCGAGTTCGCGCTCGATCAGCACCCGCTCGACGGTCTCGCGCCGGCCGCGCTCCTCGGCGAGATCGAGCAGCGCCCACAGCGAGCGGTCGCCGGGCTCGACCCCCGCGTCGGTCAGCGCGGCGGCCGCGGCCGTCCGCGCCTCGGCCCAGTCGACCGCCAGCCGGACCAGCGTCCCGTCGAGGTCGAACACGACCGCCGCGTAGCCGTCGTAGTCGGCCGGGAGGCTCACCGGTCGCCCCCGTCGTCGCTCCCGCGAAGACGCGTCGCCACCGTCTCGGGGTCGGCGGGGATCCCGCCGCCCTGCGCGAACGCCGGACCGCCGCCGCCGCCACCGCCGAGCGCGCCCGTGACGTCGTCGACGACGGCGGCCGCGTCGACCCCGTCGGCGGCCGCGACGACGACGAACGCGGTCTCGCCGGCGTCGCCCGCGACCGCGACCACGCCGTCGTCGCGCCCGCGGATCCGGTCGCCCACCTCGTTCGGGCCCAAGCCCTCGACGGTCCCGACCCGCCACGTGTGACCGTCGCGCTCGACGGTCGACAGGTCCGCGAGCGCCGCGTCGAGCAGGCGGTCGGTCAGATCGGCCACCTCCGCCTCGAGGTCGGCCGTCGTCGCCCGGCGGTCGGCCGCGGCGTCGGCCAGCGCGTCGGGGCTCGCGTCGAGTTCGCGCGCCGCCCCCAGCGCCTCGCGGTACAGCCTCGCGCGGCGCTCGATCCCCGTCGGCCCGACGGCGAACTCGACGCGGGTCAGCCCCTCGCCGGGGTTCGAGCGCCCGAGCACGGTCACCGGGCCGATCTCCCGGGTGTTCGGGACGTGCGTGCCGCCACAGGCCGCCACGTCCCAGTCCTCGATGGTGACCAGCCGCACCGTGTCGGCGTCGGCCATCACCCCCTCCTCGGTCCGCGTGTTGAACGCCACGTCGTCGCGGGCGCGGGCGTCGGCCACCGGCACCCGCTCCCACGAGACCGGCCGGCTCTCCCAGACCGCGCGGTTGGTCAGACGCTCCAGCTCGACCAGGAGGTCGTCGTCGACGTCGGTCGGGGTGGTGAGATCGACCCGGACCTTCTCCTCGTCGATGTCGAACCCGCCGTAGCCGAGCTCCGCACAGAGCCGCCGGCCGGCGCCGAACAGCGCGTGGCTCGCGGTGTGGGCGCGGGCGCAGTAGCGCCGGAAGGAGCGGTCGATCACGCCGGTCACCGTCTCGCCGGCCCCGAACGCGGGCGGCTCGGCGAGCTCGTGGATCACCTCGTCGCCGCTCGTCCGGACGCCGGCGACGGGCACCCCGTCGACCGTCCCCCGGTCGGCCGGCTGGCCGCCGCCCTCCGGGTAGAAGTACGTCTCCTCGAGGACGACCTCGCGGCCGTCGACCCGGCTCGCCTCGGCGCGGAACTCCCCGACATCGGGCTCTGCGGGCGCGCGTGAACGCATACACGCCACCGCGGCGGCGACCGCCGAAAGCGTGTCGCTCAGCTCTCCTCGATCAGCCCCACGTCCAGGCGCTCCTCGAGCCGGCGGACCACCGAGCCGCCGACGCCTGCCCTGGTCGCGCGACCCTGTTCGACCGCGAGCAGGTCGTCCTCGTCGATCTCGAGCTCGGCGGCGAGCTCGGCCGTGGTCAGCCCCGCCTCCTGTCTGGCCGCCTCCGCCCGCTCGCCGTAGCCCGAGACGAGGTAGGGCAGGGCGTCCTCCTCGTAGTCGGTGCCCTCCTCGGCCCACCGGCTCCCGTCGCCCCGCCCGCTGTCGTAGACCCGGGCGGCCCGACGCCGGCGGTCGCGCTCGTCTCCGCCGGTGTCCGTGCCCGTGCCCCCGCGGCCGTCGCCGTCCCGGTCGCGGCCGCGCTCGCGCCCGCCACGGCCGTCGTCGTCGTGGGGCGCACAGTCCGCACAGACCAGCAACGCGGCGCCGGCGACCGTCGCCCGTCGCAGGTCGTCGGTCTCGCTCCCGCAAAGCTCACAGCTGTCGCCGCCACCACCCCCACCCCGTCCGGTCGAGTACTTGGCCATGGGTATCGGTACCGGGCCCACGCGCCTAAACCTCCCGCCTCGCCGTCACCCCCGGCCCTCGCCCCCGCCGTCAGGCCGCCGGTCACGCAACCCTTATTCGATCGTTGGCCGAGTAGTCGGCGTGCGCCCGCTCGCCGCGACCGGCCCCGTCGCCGGCGCGCCGCCGGTGACCGACGGCACGCTGGTGGTCCTCGGGGTGGTCGCGCTCGCGCTCGTGCTGTTCGTCACCGAGGCGCTCGCGGTCGACGTCACCGCGATCCTGTTGATCGTCGTGCTGGTCGCGCTCGAGCCCTGGACGACCGTCGGCGTCGCGGACGGGCTGGCGGGCTTTGCCAACCCCGCGACCGTGACCGTCCTCGCCATGCTGATCCTGAGCGCCGGCCTCGGCCGGACGGGGCTGGTCCAGGCGGTCGGGCGACGGATGGCCGACTTCGCCGGCGACAGCCAGTTTCGCCAGCTGCTGGCGACGATCACCGTCGCCGGCCCCGTCTCGGGCGTGATCAACAACACCCCCGTCGTCGCCATCCTCGTCCCCGTCGTCTCCGACCTCGCCCACGAGGGCGATGTCTCGCCGTCGAAGCTGCTGATCCCGCTCTCGTTCGCCTCGATGCTCGGCGGGATGCTCACGGTGCTTGGCACGTCGACGAACATCCTCGCGAGCTCCGTCTCGGCCCGCCTGCTCGACCGCCCGATCGCCATGTTCGAGTTCACCGCGCTCGGGGTGGTCGTGCTCGTGGTCGGCGCCGTCTACCTGCTCGTCGTCGGCCACCGCCTGCTCCCCGAGCGGGTGCCCGCCGGCGAGGGCTACGTCGAGGAGTACGAGATCGACGACTACCTCACCGAGGTGGTGGTCGATCCGGACTCGCCGGTCGCCGGGCGCTCGGTCGGCGAGGCCTTCGGCGACGGACGGTTCGACGTCGACGTGCTCCAGCTCGTGCGCGGGGGCGAGATCTTCGACGAGCCCCTCGTCCGCAAACAGCTCCGGGTCGGCGACCGCCTCCGCCTGCGGACCGACCGCGACACGCTGGCCGACCTCGCGGCCGCCGACGGCCTCTCGGTCGTCGGCACGCCCGCCGAGAACGAACTCGAGGCCTCGGCTCCCGCACAGAGTCTCGTCGAGGTGGTCGTCCCCTCGGGCTCGTTCCTGGTCGGCGAGTCGCTCGCCTCGGCCACCTTCCGCCAGCGCTACGACGCGACCGTCCTCGCCGTCCGGTCGCGAGGGGCGCTCATCCGGACGCGCATGGAAGACGTCCGCGTCCAGGTCGGCGACACCCTGCTGGTCCAGGGCCCGCCCCGGAGCATCGACCGGCTCGCCGCCACCCGCGATTTCATCGTCGCCCACGAGGTCGACCACCCCGACTACCGGACGGCCAAGGCCCCGGTCGCGGTCGCCATCGTCGCCGGTGTCGTCCTCCTGCCCGCGCTCGGCCTGCTCGACATCGCCGTCTCCGCGCTCGCGGGCGTCGTCGCGATGGTGCTCGCCGGCATCATCCGGCCGCCCGAGCTGTACGACGCCGTCGACTGGAACGTGATCGTCCTGCTCGCGGGCGTCATCCCGCTTGGCGTCGCGCTCGAGGCGACCGGCGGGGCCGCGCTCGTCGGCGCGCTCGTCGCCCGCTCGGGGGCGTACCTGCCGGATCTCGGCGTGCTCTGGGTCTTCTACATGACCACCGCGCTCGTCACCACCGTCGTCAGCAACAACGCGAGCGTCGTGCTCATGCTCCCCGTCGCGATCAACACCGCCCGCGACGTCGGCGCCGATCCGTTCGCGTTCGTGCTCGCGGTCACCTTCGCCGCCTCGACCGCCTTCGTCTCGCCCATCGGCTACCAGACCAACCTCTTCGTCTACGGGCCCGGCGGCTACCGCTTCTCCGACTTCGTCCGCGCGGGGACGCCGCTGCTCCTGTTGCTCTCGGTGGTGACGACGCTCGGCATCGCCGGGATCTGGGGGCTGTGAGGGCCGGGTCGCGGCGACGTGTGCCGGGACGGACCCGATCGCCCTCGTACGCCCCCCGGTCGAGTCGAGCCACGCCCGGCGCTCACCGTTGTCGGGTCGAGATGCGTGGGACCGGATTCGAACCGGCGGACCCCTATGGGACAGCGCCCTCAACGCT
>CAZMLQ010000143.1:0-2774 GCA_964567195.1 uncultured Haloferacaceae archaeon
GTACTGGGTCGCCTCGGTCGCGCCCTCGGTCTCGGCCGTGATCCGCTCGCGGGCCGTCTCGCTGTCGAGGCCGGTGTAGGGCCCCGAATCGACCAGCACGCCGTCGGCGGTGAACGCCCCCTCACCCACGTCCGGGGGCTCGGGGGGCGCGTCGCCGTCCGCCCCGTCGGGCGCGGGCGCGACCACGGGCCGGATCTCCGCGCCGACGCGGCCGGCGAACTCGTGGTCGCGCTCGTCGTGGGCGGGCACGCCCATCACGGCGCCCGTGCCGACGTCCGAGAGCACGAAGTCGGCGACGTAGACGGGAAGCTCCGCGCCGGTGACGGGGTTGTGCGCGGTCAGGTCGGTCTCGACTCCCCTCGGCTCGTCGCCGTCGGGGTCGGCCTCGTGCTCGAGGAACTCGCGGACCGCGGGCTCCTCGGCCGCGAGCGCCTCGCCGATCGGGTGGTCGGGCGCGAGCGCGACGAAGGTCGCGCCGTAGACGGTGTCGGCGCGGGTGGTGAACGCCTCGACCGTCCCGTGGCCCTCGATCTCGAAGGGGAGACGCGTCCCGTTCTGGCGGCCGATCCAGTTGCGTTGCATCTGGCGGACGCTGTCCGGCCAGCCCTCGAGCTCGTCGATGCACTCGACCAGCTCGTCGGCGTACTCGGTGATCCGGAGGAACCACTGGGCGAGCTCGCGGTGTTCGATCAGGCTCTCACACCGCCAGCAGCGCTCCTCGTCGGCGCCGTCCTCGATCTGTTCGTCGGCGAGGACGGTCTCGCAGTCCGGACACCAGTTCACCTCGGCGTCGCGGCGCTCGACCAGCCCGGCCTCGTGAAAGCGTCGGAACAGCCACTGGTTCCAGCGGTAGTACTCGGGGGTGCAGGTGGTGACCTCGCGCTCCCAGTCGTAGCCAAAGCCCATCGCCTCCATCTGGTCGCGCATCGTCTCGATGCAGTCGAACGTCCAGTCGCGGGGGTCGGTGTCGCGCTCCTTGGCCGCGTTCTCGGCCGGCAGGCCGAACGCGTCCCAGCCCATCGGGTGGAGCACGCTGTCGCCGCGCATCCGGCGGTACCGCGCGTATGCGTCCGTGATCGTGTAGTTGCGGACGTGTCCCATGTGCAGCTTCCCCGACGGGTACGGGTACATCCCCAGCACGTAGGTGGGATCCTCGACGTCGTCGGGCGTCCGGTAGACATCGGCCTCCGCCCAGGCGTCCTGCCAGCGGGCCTCGATCGCGGCGTGGTCGTACGTTCCGTCGGCCATCCGGTGTTCACTTATAAAACCTCCGGGGTATATCTTTCGTTCGTCCGGGTCCGGGGCGACGCGAACGGCGTGACCCGCCGACGACCGGAGCGGGCGTCCGCCGACCGCGACGCGGCGAGGCCCCTCGCCGGGAGCCAAACGCCTAACCGGCCGGTCGCCGAGGCGACGGCGTGGCTCGACCGCTCGCGGCCGGCCGTCGCGTCTACGCCTCGCTGGTCCGGGACGGTCGCGGCCCGGTCCTGCTCGCGGTCTCGTTCGGCTGGTTTCTCGGCCTCGGGATCCGGCTCGCGGCGCCCGCGCTCGTCCCACACGTCCGCGCGGAGTTCGGGATCGACCTCGCGACGGCCGGGCTCCTGTTGAGCACGCTCTGGGTCACCTACGCGCTCCTCCAGCTTCCGGGCGGCGCGCTCGGCGACCGGATCGGCGAGCGGGCGGTCCTCGCCGCGAGTTCGGCGCTCGCCACCGTCGGGCTGGCCGCCTGTGCGCTCGCGACCTCGCCCGCCGGGCTGTTCGCCGGCTTCGTCGCGCTGGGGGCCGCCACCGGCGCCTACGCGACCACCCGCTTCACCTCGATCACCGACCTCTACCCCGAGCGGACGGCGACGGCGCTCGGGGTCTGTTCGGCGGCCGGCAACGTCGGCACCGTGGTGGTGCCGGCGGCCGCGGGCGCGGTCGCGGTCGCCGCGGGCTGGCGGCTCGGCTTCGCCGGCGTGGCCCCGCTGTTCGCGCTCGCGGCCGTCGGGCTCTGGATCGCCGTCCCGGCCCGGACCTCCGGCGCGACGAGCACACTCGACGAGCTCTCGCGCGCCACGCTCGCCCGGCTCGTCGCGGGCGTGCTCACCCCCCGGACGCTGGTGCTCACCGCGACGATGCTCCTGATGTCGGTCGTCTACCAGGGGTTCACCAGCTTCTACCCCACCTACCTCGCCACGACCAAGGGGCTATCACGGGGGACCGCGGCGGTCGTCTACGGGGCCTTTTTCGCCGCCGGGATCGTCGTCCAGCCGGTCGCGGGCGCGGTCGCGGACCGCGTCGGCGACGAGCCCGCGGCGGCCGGAGCCGCGCTGGCGGCCGCGGGGGCGCTGGGCACGCTCGTGACCGTCGACGGGCGCGGGCCGCTGGTCGCCGTCTCGCTCGCGCTGGCCGCCCAGCTCGGCTTCTGGCCGGTCGCGCAGTCGGCCGTGATCGGCTCGCTCCCGACCGAGATGCAGGGTACCGGCTTCGGCTTTCTCCGGACCGTCTACCTGCTCGTCGCCGCGGCCGCCCCCACCGCGGTCGGCGGGCTGGCCGACCGGGGGCGTTTCGACGAGGCCTTCCTCCTGCTCGGGGGCTGTGCGCTCGTCGCCGCCGGGCTGGCGCTCGGACTCGCGCTCGCCCGGCGTCGGACCGGTGGCGCCGCTGGGTGAGGGACAATCGGAGAGTGAGACGACGGGAAGTCGCCGATTAGATGCTGACCGAGCTCTCGCCCGCGAGCGAGTCGGGCACCTGGATCCGGATGACCGAGGTCGAGCCGCTCTCGGTGTTGA
>CAZMLQ010000143.1:2874-5968 GCA_964567195.1 uncultured Haloferacaceae archaeon
CGTCCACCGCCCCGGTCTTCGAGACGGGCTCGAGGCGGTCGGTGACCTGCTGGGTTGACTGTTCGCCGGTCTGTTCTGACTGACTCTGGAGGAAGCCGGCCGTGTTGATCAACACGCCCGCGGCGATCGCGGCCACGAGCACCATCGCGATGAACACGATGAGCGTGCCGATCCCGACCTGCCCTCGCTCGTCGGCGTCGGTGAGTTTCTCGAACATTGGTTACAGTGAGACCGCGTTCTCGCCCGCGAGCGACTGGGGCACCTGGATCCGGATGACCGAGGTCGAGCCGCTCTGGCTGTTGATTCGAATCGTCGCCTCCTGGCCGGGCTCGAGATCACCGTTATCGGTGAACTCGCCGAGATCGAGCTTCACGACCAGCCGGTCGGCCTCGTCGTTGAGGATGTAGGGCGCGCTCCCGATCGAGGTCTTCTCGTCTTGGACCGACTCGAACCCGCCGCTATTTGCGAGCGGACCGCTTCCCTCGGTGTTCATCGCGATCCGGTCGGTCCCGTCGGGGCCGACGTACTCGAGCGTCGCCGAACTGACGTTGATGTCCGAGGCGCCGGGGGCCTTCTGAACGGTCAGCTCGACGGTGCCGATCGTCTCGCTTCCCGGGCTCCCGGTCACGATCCCCGTCTTCGAGACGGGCTCGAGGCGGTCGGTGACCTGCTGGGTTGACTGTTCGCCGGTCTGTTCTGACTGACTCTGGAGGAAGCCGGCCGTGTTGATCAACACGCCCGCGGCGATCGCGGCCACGAGCACCATCGCGATGAACACGATGAGCGTGCCGATCCCGACCTGCCCCCTGTCGGGGTCGTCCCCCGTGAGTCGTTCGAACATTCGTGAACCGAGCCCTGTGGGACTCTACCCCCACGTTTTCGATCGCCCCGTATAACGTCACCCCCCCGATTATCGCTCGCAAAAACGCCGGCGACGGGCTATCGCCGGCGATAGTCGGCGCCCCCGCGAGCGAGAACGGTTTTACCCCGGCGGGGCGTCGGTGGCGGTGTGTCAGGCAGTCCGTGGCCCGACCTCGGTGCGGTGGGGGTCGAACTCTCGGTCCCCCGGGGGCCCGTCCGGCCGGGCGTCGGCCTCAGCCCCGCCGTCCGGCTCCAGGGCGGGCTGGTCGGCCGCCGGATCCGTCGGGTCGAGCTCTCGGTGTGTGCGACCGACGACGGCGGCGCGACCACCCACGTCCTCGCCCGGGCGGCCGTCGACGGCGACTTCCCGCTCGCGGCCGACGCCGAGCGGACGGTCCACGCCGGCCTCGCGCTCCCGCGCTCGACGCCGGTCACCCGCGACGGCGTCGCCGTCCGGATCGTGGCGACGGTCGACGCCGGCTGGGGACACACCCCCACCGCGGCGGCCGGGCTCACCGTCCGCCCCGACGAGTACGTCGCCGCGCTGCTGGAGGCCGTCTCGCGGCTCGAGTTCGCGCCCGACGGCGCCACGCTGATCGAGACGCCCTACCTCGACGACCGACCGGTCGTCCAGCGTCTCGCCTTCCGCCCGACCGGCGGCCGGGAGGCGCCGGCCGGGCTCTCGCTTACCCTCCTCCCCCGGGCCGACTCGCTCCGGGTCGTCGCCGGCATCGAGGGCCACGACACCGCCTTCGACGCCCAGGAGATCCCCATGACCTTCGAGCACGCCGACGCCTCCGGGCTGGCGCGCCGGCTGGCGGCGACCATCGACCGACACGGCTAGTGCCCGCCGGCACGAGCCGGGCGTCCCGGTTCCACCGTCCTCACTCCGCCTCGCCCGCGACCGGACCGGTTTAGTCGTCCGCGTGCGTGTGGGCCGTGTGACCGACGACGCCGACGCCCCCGAGGTGCCGATCCGCTGTCCCGACTGCGGGACGACGACCCGGGTAGCGCTCCCGCGCGTGGCCGAGACGGTCGCGCGCCACAACGAGGACCGCCACGGCGGCGACGACGTGGCGGGGGTCGATCCGGCGGTGCTCGACCGCCTCGCCGACCTCGCGGCCGCCGACCTCGGCCTGCTCGACGAGGGGTAAACGCCTTTTAGCGCCGGCGACGACCGTCCGGTGATGGCGATCCAGGTCGAGTCTGCCTTCTTCGGGCCGTTGCGCGAGACCGTCGGGCGAAAGACCGTCGAGACGACCCTGCCCGAGGGCGCGACCGTCGCGGCGCTGGTGGCCGAGCTCTCGGCGTCGCATCCGGCCGTCGGCCGCGAGGTCCGGGCCGAGGACGGCGGCGTCGCCGACGGGGTGAACGTCACCGTCGACGGCCGCAACGTCCGCCAGCGCGAGGGACTGGCAACCCCGCTCGCCGACGGGACGACCGTCCGGTTCGCGCCGCCCGTCGTCGGGGGATCGCGGCGATCACCTTCGTAATCGAAGGGACGCTTTCGGCGCTGATACTCGACGGCGAACGCTTTCGTACCGACCGCCCCCGATCGGGTGTATGGAGACGGACAGAGCGGCCACGTCGGTGATCGGGGTGGCCCTGCTGGTCGGTATCGTCGTCTTGCTGGCCACGACGGTCGCCGTCTACGCCTTCACACAGGGCACCACCGTCGACCGACCGGCGCCCGAGGCCTCGTTCGCGGTCGACACCTGCGCGTCCTGTCCGAGCCTCGCCGATCCGGTCGCGGGCTCGACGACCAACTTCGTCAACGTCACCTACACCCAGGGAGAGCCCCTGCCGGCCGCCGCCATCGAGGTCTACGTCGGCGACAGCCTCGTCTTCGACGCCTCGGAGACCGGATCGGCCGCGTACGGTCAGCCGGCGAACTACGACGGGGCGGGCTCGAACCAGCTCCGGTGGTCGTCGTCGCGGATCGGGGCCGGCGACCGGCTCGTTCTCGAGGACGACGCCGACGCCGAGTCCGGCCCGAACGAGTTCTCGGACGGCGCGCACCTCCGGATCGTCTGGGACGTCCCGGACACCGACCGGTCGTTCGTCCTCTACGAGACGACGCTCCGGCTCTGAGGGCTCAGTCGTCCGCCGGCGCGTCCGTATCGCGCGCGCTCGCGTCCGGGTCGACCGTCGCGCCGCGCACCCGTCCCTCGGGCACGGTGCCGTCGGCGTTCCAGTCCCGGAGCGCGTAGTACTCCTCGAGGGCGGCCTCGAA
>CAZMLQ010000144.1:0-5848 GCA_964567195.1 uncultured Haloferacaceae archaeon
GGCTGGGTGCTGTTCGGCGTGGTACTCCTGCTGATCTCGGTCTACCGCCCCGGCGGTCTGCTCGGGGGCTACACCGGGAGGTGGGGGGAGTGAGCGAGAGCGGCCACGAGCGCGAGCCGGGAGCGGCGCCCGACGGCGCGACCGGGGGGGACGCGAGCGCCGGCGACGAGCCCCGGTCGGTCGAGGCGCCGGCGCTCGCGGTCCGTGACCTCCGAAAACGCTTCGGCGGCGTGACCGCGCTCGACGGCGCCACCCTCGACGTGGCCGACGGCGAGGTGGTCTGTCTGGTCGGCCCCAACGGCGCCGGCAAGTCGACGCTGTTCGACTGCGTGACCGGCGTCCACGACGTCGACGGCGGCCGGGTGCTGCTCGACGGTGCCGACGTCACCGACGCCTCGACGGCCGAGGTCATCCAGCGGGGGCTCTCGCGCACCTTCCAGGCCGCCCGCACCTTCCCGGAGCTGACCGTCAGAGAAAACATGATCGCCAACCAGGCCCACGCCGACGAGAGCGTGCTCCGGACCGCGGTGACGCCGACGGCCGAGGCGACGATGGCCCGGATCGAGGAGCTGGTCGCCTTCCTGGACATCGATCACCTGATCGACGAGCCGGCGGGCTCGCTCTCGACCGGGCAGAAGAAGCTGTTGAGCGTCGTCGCAACGCTCCTGCGCGAGCCGTCGGTTGTCCTGCTCGACGAGCCGACCGCGGGGGTCAACCCCGCGCTGGTCGACGAGATCGTCGGCGCCGTGCTCGATCTGAACGACCGCGACACCACCTTCCTGATCGTCGAACACGACATGGATGTCGTGCGAGAGCTCGCGGACCACGTCTACGTGCTCGCCAACGGAACCAACCTCGTCGACGCGCCGCCGGCGACGGCGCTCGACGATCCGCGCGTGCTCCGCGCGTACTTCGGCGAGTGACCGGGCCGTCGCTGCTCGAGGCCGACGGGATCCACGCCGGCTACGGCGACTTCCTCGTCCTCGAGGGGGCCTCGATCGCGGTCGAGGAGGGCTCGGTCGTCTGTCTGATCGGGCCCAACGGCGCCGGCAAGTCGACGCTGTTCAAGACGATCTACGGGCTGGTCGAGCCCCGCTCGGGCGCGGTCTATCACCGCGGCGAGTCGATCGTCGGGCTGGACCAGCGCGAGCTCCTCGACCGCGGGATCGCCTACGTGCTCCAGCGCAACTCCGTCTTCCCCGACATGACCGTCCGCGAGAACCTCGAGATGGGGGCGTTCACCGCCCCCGACGACTACGACCTCGCGGCCCGGATCGCGGAGATGTGTGAGCTCTTTCCCGTCATCGACGAGCGCATCGAGCAGCGGGCCGGCGCCATGAGCGGCGGCCAACAGCAGATGGTCGAGCTCGCCCGCGGGCTGATGCTGGAGCCCGACCTGCTCTTGCTCGACGAGCCGACCGCCGGGCTGGCGCCGAAGATCGTCGACGACGTCTTCGAGCGGGTCGGCGAGATCAACGACCGCGGCGTGGCGGTGCTGATGATCGAGCAAAACGTCAAAACCGGCGTGCGCTACGCCGACCACGTCTACCTGCTCGAGAACGGCCGGACCGTGCTCGACGGCCCCGCCGACGGCTTTCTCGACCGGCCGGAGATCCGCGAGGTCTACCTGAAGGGGGGCGGGCAGGGCCGGGATCGAGGCTCGACCGACGCCGACGCGGAGGCGCGGCGCTGACCGTCCGGGGTCCGGGTCCGCCCCCGACGCCGGTGGGACGGCTCAGCCCTCGTTCTCGTTCTCGTTCTCACTCTCGCTCGCACGCCCGCGCTCGGCCCCGTCGTCGTCCCGGCGGGCGGCCCGCAGACGCCGGGTCGCCTCGCGGTCGAGGTCGCCGTCGACGATCACGACGCCGTAGGCCTCGCGGGCGGCCGCCGGGCTCATCTCGTCGCGCACGTCGGCAAGCACGCGCTCGGGGTCGCGCCCGGTCGGATCGCCGTATTCCCCACCCCCGGGTGTGGTGACGCTCGCGGTGTCGCCGGGGTCGAACCGGACCGTCTCCTTCGAGGAGAGCGCGACGGGCTCGTCCCCGTCGACCGGCAGGATCCGGTAGCGGGCGGCGGCCCCCGGCTCGCCGCCGAACAGCCCCCACGGCTGCGAGCGAGCCCGGTCGGCCAGCACGGAGAACGAGGCCTCGTGGTCGTAGAACTCGACGTCCCTGCGGACCCCGAGCCCGCCGCGGGTGCGCCCCGCCCCGCCCGAGTCCCGGGCGGGCCCGTAGCGCCGGACGTACAGCGGCACCTCGGTCTCTAACTCCTCGATCGGGCTGTTGGCGGTGTTCTGGAAGTGGGCCTGGACCGCCCCCATCCCGTCTTTCTCCGTGCGGGCGCCGTAGCCCCCGGCCACCGTCTCGTAGTAGACGTAGCGCCCGCCGCGGGGGTCGCGACCGCCGTCGGCGACGTTACAGATGGTGCCTTTCCCCGCGGCGACGGTCTCGTCGGGGAGCGCCGGGGCCAGCGCCCGGAGCACCAGGTCGGCCGCGCGGACGGCCACCTCCGCTCCGGCGGCGACGGACGCGTCGTCGCCCGGATCGACCATCGAGCCCTCGGGGGTGATCGTCTCCAGGGGCCGGTAGAAGCCGTCGTTTTTCGGCAGGTCCGCGCCGAGCAGCGCCATCAGCGCGTAGACCACGCCGGCGAACGCCAGCGCGGGCGTGCAGTTGAGCGGGCCGCGGTTCTGCGCGGCCGTGCCGGTGAAGTCGACGGTCACCTCGTCGCCGTCGAGGAAGGGCAGGCGCCGGATCGCGTCGGCGTGGCGGTCGAGCGCCTCGCGCACGAACGGGTGGCGCCGGATCGGCGCGGCCGCGGCCGACCACGGCCGGTTCGAGAGGTGTGGCGCCGGCGGGTCGGCGACGGACAGGCGCCGGTCCGTGGCGCACACCGCGAGGTCGCCGGCGAACTGGACCGGACGCGGGGCCGAGAGCGACACCCCCCGGTCGGCGGTGGCGACCGCGGCCAGGTCGGGGTCGAACCGCTCGACCGCCCGCGCGATCACGTCGCCGCGGGCGAAGTGTGCGAGCGGTGTCGAGAGGGAGAGATCGATCGGGCGGTCGTCGACGAACGGGCTCCACGCCGGGACGTGCTGGCGGAGGCTATAGAGCAAGAGGAGCACGCTCCCGTTCGCCCGCGGGGCGAGCGCGACGCCGACGAACAGCGCCGGCGGCGAGCCGTAGCCGACGCCGTGGTGGTCGAGGCCGTCGGGGGTCTCGCGGATCCGGTCGCGCAACGCCGTCGCGGGGTCGACCTCGCCGTCGAGATAGCGGGGCGGGTCGGTCCAGAACTCGACGTAGCGTTCGACGTCGTCCATCGGCGCGAACGCGGGCAGCGAGACGGTGCCGAGCCGGCCGAGCGACAGCGTTCGGTTCGGGAAGCTGTAGCCCTTCCAGTTCGTGTCGGCGAAGCTCCCGGCCACCATCTCGTCGACCTCGTCGCACAGCCTGGGCGCGAACCACTCGGCGTGGGCCTGCTGGAACGTGCCGACGAAGTTCGAGAGCCGAGGGAGCCGCCCGAGCGCCCGCGGGTGGTACTCCCGGTCGCGCCACAGTGGCTCGAACGCGGCGTCCGCGGTCGGCGCCGTCCGCTCGGCCACCCTCGCCGCCCGGCTCATCCACCCCGTCGTGTGGTAGGCGGTCAGGCGCTCGCGGGTCGTTGCGTCGGTCGCCGCCAGCACCAGCCACGAGTCCGCGCCGCCGCTCAACTACAGCCCGTAGCGCCGGTCGGGGGCGAACCGCTCCGCGACCGCGTCGCCGAAGCGGTCGACGAACCGGTCGAGCGTGGTCGCGAACGGGACGTCGTCGGGGTCGTAGACCGGCTCCCAGTACGACCGGACCGAGCGTTCGAGCGTGTCGAGATCGACCGTCGTCACCGCGCCGGGCAGGAACAGCCGCGTCTCCGCGAGCGGCGTCGTCAGCCCGAACGTCCGGAAGCCACAGCCGAGATACTCGACGACCAGCTCGGGGTCGAACGCCGGCCTCACGCCCGGGTGACGCGAGAGCGACTGGACCCGCATCGAGAACGCGAGCGCCCCGTCCTCGGTCCGGGTGTGGTAGGCGTCTCGTAGCCCCAGCCGGTCGGTGACGACACCCGCCGTCCCCGCGGTGCGGTCGTAGAGCACGCCCACGAACTCGCCGTTCAGCCCCGCGACGAACGACCGGCCGCGGCGCTCGTAGCGCTCGGCGCAGTAGCTCGCGAGCGGGACCGTCCGGTCGCGCGACCGGTAAGCCCCCGGCCGTCTCGCTCCCGAAGACCGAGCCTCGAACCCAGAGGAGGGTGTCCTCGCCTGTCCGGACCGGCTGGTCGGCCCCGCGGGGGTCGGTGTACGAGCCGACGACCGCGACCCGGCCGTCGTCGACCCGGCTCGTCGTCTCCTCGCCGGTCCACAACAGACCGGCGGCGATCCGGTCGAGGCCGCTCGTCTCGCCGAGCAGCCCGCACAGTCCGGCCATGCGGGCGATGTCGGCCGGGTCGGGCTTGGTTAGACCCCGATTACGGGGCCGACGGTGTGTACAGCGCGCGTTTGAGCCACCCCAACCGACTCCCTCGTGGCCCCCGACCGCGGCGTATGGTCCACTGTCCGGGGTGTGACGGCGACATCGCGACCGAGGACGACGTCGAGTTCGTCGACCTCGACTCGAAGATGGCCGGGCTCTTTCGCTCGTCCAAGCGCTTCTACGTCGTCGCGTGTGGGTCGTGTGGGGCGGCGATCGGGAGCGGCGTCGCGGGGGGAGCGGGTAGGTCTCGGTGACGAGCCGCGGACTCAAACAGTTGTTACTCGTTCATCCCGAGTTGAGCCACATCCGGCGGTTCCAGTCTCGTAGAGTAACTATCCAGCCAGAAATTGAGCTATTGTCGGTGATGCTCGCCACAAGAACGAGGGTGAAATTCTTCACCGGGTCAGATCTCCTCTCTCTGTTGTTGTAGTGTATCGTATACGTGTTCTGAGAGGTGTATAGCAAGTGAAAAGAACAGATTCATTGCTACCTGAATCGACCGTTCTTGTTTCTGTCCGTCATTGCCGCTCGGGACGAACTGTGCGAAATCTCCAACATCCCACTTAGTGAGAATGTTCTCTATGACTTCAGCAAGTTCCTGATTGGTCACTCCATCCTGAGCCGTGCTATCAATAAGCTCAGAGAACATCGGTGAAATCTCAGCTGCTGAATTAATCGCACCCTCAATATTTTTGCTATCGGAATACTCCTGTTGGGCCATTTCAAACAATTCAGACAGCAGTTCAACCCCCTCGTTTTGAGTATGTGTCTCGGCAACGGCGGCCGATTTAGCGTACATTCTTCCTAGTGAGTCCACCTCATTGATCACGTTATCTGGTATCTTCTCTGGCGGGTCGTTCGCTTGTGCGTACAGTCGCTCCCCGAATCCATCTAAATCGTCAAGAATGCGCTCATAGTCGGGATCTCCTCGTAAGGTCGTTCGCTTAATATTGTACGCTCCCCGACCGATAATGTCGAGAGTGTCGTCATACCAAGTTTCTAGTTCGTTACGACGTGCTTCCGCCTTCTCTTGACGCCGTCTGTACTCATACGTCCCGATACCACCAAGCAGAGTGCCTAACAGCGTGCCTACGCCGAGCGCAGACAGCAGTTGTGTGAGTGGAATACACAGTCGTTATCAGTCATCGGGTTTATTTTTACCGGCGACTCACACAATCGGTGTGACAACGGCAGTCTTGAAATTGAATGGATTCGAACCGCGAGGACGTCGCTTCGCTCGTCCTCCGGGTCCGAACCGCCTGCTCCATCACCCCTCACGTTCGTCGCAAAGGTGGGTTGGGGCGGATTCGAACCGCCGGCCTGCTCCGTGTGAAGGAGCCGTCATA
>CAZMLQ010000145.1:0-5700 GCA_964567195.1 uncultured Haloferacaceae archaeon
CCTGCGGGAGACGCTCGCGCTGCGCGACGGCTCGGCCCCCGCCGAGGTCGGTCACCACGGCGCCACCGCCGGGGGCGCGGGCGCGGGCGGGGACCGACCGTCGGCGACCGAGGACGCGCCGGCCGACGGTGGCGAGGACGCGACCGAGGGCTGGGAGCCGCCGGTGATCGAGACCGTCGCCACCCGCGGCGAGGGGGTCGCGACGCTGTGCGAGGCGCTGGCCGACCACCGCGCGTGGCTGCGCTCGACCGGTCGGCTGGCCGAGCGGGCCCGCCGGCGCCACGCGGCCGAGATCCGCCGGTTGTTGCGCGCCGACCTGACCGCGCTGCTGGAGCGCGACCTCGACCGCCGTGGGGGCGTCGAGGGGCTGGCCGACGCCGTCAGACGGGGCGAGACCGACCCCTACTCGGCCGTCGAGGGGCTGCTCGACCCGCTGGCCGCGTGTCTCGGCGGTGACGGCGACGACGGCCGAACGTGACGACGCGCTTACGTCGCTGGCGTCCGAACGCGATCGCATGAGACTCCGACGCGCCCTCGCCTACGCGGCCCTCGGGGCGGGGCTCGTGACGGCGGCCGACCGGGGCCTGCGCGCGAGCGCCGGCGTCCTCGAGCCGCCACTCGCCGGCGCCCACCACACCGCCCGCTGGCGCGGGATCGACGTGGCCTACACCGAGGCGGGCGATCCCGACGATCCGACGGTCGTCCTGCTCCACGGCGTCAACGCCGCGGGCTCGAGCGGCGAGTTCCGCGAGGTGTTCGCCGACCTCGCCGAGGCCCACCACGTCGTCGCGCCGGACCTGCCCGGCTTCGGCCGCTCCGACCGCCCGCCGCTCACCTACTCGGCGGCGTTCTACGAGGACTTCGTCGCCGGCTTCCTCGACCGCTTCGACGAGCCGGCGGTGCTCGCGAGCGGGCTCACCGCCGCCTACGCCGTCGGGGCCGCCGCGCGCGACGGGACCGCGGTCGAGCGGCTGGTGCTCGTCTGTCCCACCGCCGTCGCCGGCCCGGACCCGCCCAAGCCGGCGCTCCGACAGCTCCTGCGCGCGCCCGTGCTCGGAGCGGCGCTGTTCGACCTGCTGGTCTCGACGCCCTCGATCCGGTATTTCAACGCCGATCACGGCTACCACGACCCGTCGAAGGTCTCGGCCGAGTGGCTCGACTACGAGTGGCGGACCGCCCACCAGGAGAATGCCCGCTTCGCGCCCGCGTCGTTCGTCAGCGGCCACCTGAACGCCGGCCTCGACCTCGGGGCGACGATCGCCGACCTCGGCGCGGCCGGGATCGAGACCACGCTCGTCTGGGGCCGCGAGGCGACGGTCACGCCGCTTTCCGACGGCCGGGCGCTCGCCGAGCGCGCGGACGCCCGGCTGGTCGTCGTCGACGACGCGAAGCTCCTCCCCCACGTCGAGTTCCCCGTCGAGTTCATCGAGATCGCGCGCGACGCGTTCGCGGCCGACGCGGCGGCCGGGACCGGAGACGAGAGCGACGACCGATCGAACGCGACTACCGCGGCCTGAGCACGACCACCCGGCCGCCGGTCGTCGGGTTCTCCCCGACCGTCGCGGCGACGGTCGTCCCCACCTCGACCGCCGGGGTGGCGTCGATCCCGTCGTCCTCGCGCTCGCCCCGGACCAGCCCCGTCAGCCGGACGGGGCCGAAGTCGGCGACGGCGCTCGTGTACGGCGCCTGCCCCTCGAACGCCGGCGTCGGCACGTGGACGACGGTGTAGCTCTCGACCGTCCCGGACGCCGGCAGGGCCCGCTCGGTCAGGTCGGGGTCGCCACAGGCCGGACAGGTCCGGCGCGGCGGGAGCGAGCCGTGGCCGACCGGACAGGCGAGGTAGTGGCCCTCGCCCGCGGCCAGCCCGTCGAGCCAGTCGTCGTAGCCGGCGTCGCGGGCCCGGCCGTCGGGGTCGAACGTCACCGCGCCACCTCCAGCACGTGGACGGCGGCGCTGGCGACGGTCCCGCCGGCGTTGTGGGTGACCCCGACCGCGTCGTCGGGGACCGCGTCGGCGTTGGGGTGGTCGCCCCGGAGCAGCCGTGTCATCTCGACCACCTGCGAGGCGCCCGTCGCGCCGACCGGGTGGCCCTTGGCCTTCAGCCCGCCCGAGAGGTTGACCGGCAGGTCGCCGGCCGCGGTCGTCTCGCCGGCCCGGGCGGCGCCGACGCCCGCGCCGGGCTCGTAGAGCCCGAGCCCCTCGATCGCCAGCACCTCCGCGATCGTAAAACAGTCGTGGACCTCCGCGAGCGCGACGTCGTCGGCCCCGATCCCGGCGTCGGCGTAGGCCTCGGCCGCGGCCGCCTCGGTCGCCGGCGTCCGGGCGAGGCCGGCGCGGTCCTGGAGGGCGAGTCGGTCGCCACCCTGTCCGGTGCCCGTGATCGCCACGGGGGTCGCGAGGTCGTGCTCGGTCGCGTACGACCGGCTCGCGAGTACGAGCGCCGCCGCGCCGTCGGTGATCGGACAGGAGTCGTACAGCCCGAGCGGGTCGGCGATCGTCTGGGCCGACAGCGCCTCCTCGACGGTCACCTCGCGGCGGTACTGTGCGAACTCGTTTGGGACGGCGTTGGCGTGGTTTTTCGCCGCGACGTGGGCGAGGTCGGTCCGGTCGCCGCCGAAGCGCTCGAAGTACGCCCGTGCCATCAGGGCGTAGGCGCCGGGGAAGGTGAGCCCGGCCCGGACCTCGAACAGCTCGTCGGCGGCGATCGCCAGCCCCTCGGTCGCGTCGGCGGTCGGGTGGTTGGTCATGCGCTCCATCCCGCCGGCGACGGCGACGTCGGCCTCGCCGGCCCGGATCGCCCGGACCGCCCCCCGGACGGCCATCCCCGCCGACGCGCAGGCGTCCTCGTAGCGCGTCGCCGGACAGTCCAGTCCCGCGGCCGAGGCCATCAGCGGCGCCTGGTGACCCTGGCGCTCCGCGAGCGCCCCCATGAAGTTGCCGTAGTGTAGCTCCGCCACGTCGTCGCGGGCGACCCCCGCGTCCTCCCGGGCCGCCAGCGCCGCCTCGGCGAACAGGTCTCGGCCCGTCCGCTCGGGGTGGCGGCCGAACGGCGTGAGCCCCACCCCCGCCACGAGCACCTCGGACATGTGGCCACGTAGGAGCGACGCCTCCTAAAGGCCTGCCGGCTGGCAGGCCAGCCCCGCGGCCCCCGACCGGCCAGCTTTTGTCTGTCGCCGGCCCACCGGCGGCCATGCCGGAGTTCGCCGTCGCCGTCAGGGGGGCCGCCGACGCCGAGGCGGAGACCGCCGACGTCGAGACGGCCGTCGGGGCCGCGGGCGCGACCGTCGTGGCGGGCGGACCGGGCGATCACGGGGCCGACGGCGGGGACGACGCCCCGAACCTCGTCGTGGCCGTCGGCGAACGGGCCGTCCTCGAGCTCGCGACCGCGCCGCCCGCGGCGCCCGTCCTCCCCGTTGGCGGGCCGGTCGACGCGGACGCCGCCACCGCCGGGCCGCTCTGGATCCCCCGCGAGCGCACGGAGCGGGCGGTCGCCGCGGCCGTCGCGGGCGACGGCCGGCCGACGAGCCACCCGGTGTTCGGGGTCGGGGTCGGCGGCCGACGGGCCGGCCGGGCCGTCACCGACGTCTCGCTGCTCGCCGTCGAGCCGGCCCGGATCTCCGCGTTCGCCGTCGGGACCGCCGGCGGGCGACTCGGTCGCGTCCGGGCCGACGGGCTGGTGGTCGCGACGCCGCTCGGGAGCCCGGACTACGCCCGCGCCGCCGGCGGGCCGGTGCTCGGACCGGGCGCCGGGGCCGTCGTCGCGCCCGTCGCCCCGTTCGCCACCGCGCCGGACGTGTGGGTGCTGTCGGTGCCGCCGGCGCTCTCGCTCTCGGTCGAGCGCGACGAGGGGCCGGTCGAACTCGTCCTCGACGGCGAGCCGCGGCGTCGGGTGGGGCCGGACGACCGGGTGACCGTCCGGCGGGCGGCCGACCTGTCGGTCCTGTGGCTGCCGACCGTCGCCGGCGTCGCGCCCGCGGGCGGTCCCGATGGGAAAGGCTCTAATGAGTCCTCGTCACAGTGACCGGTATGTACCCGCTGCAGTATCTCGTCCCGCTCGAGCCCCTCGACGCGGCCGCACCGTTCGTTCCGGCGGTCGTGCTGGTGCTCGCGCTCGCGAACGCGGGGACGCGCTTTCTCGCCCACCGCCGCCACGTCGCCCAGGCGGCCGCCGGGGGGGCAGGGGCGCTCGGGCGCTCGCCGCTCCACGGCGCGAGCTCCGTGCTGTTGGTGCTTGCCTCGTTCGCCTACCTGATCGTCGCCCCCCACGCCGGCGCGGTCACCAGCGTGCTGGTACTGGGGACGGTCCTCGCCGACTTCTTCGAGTTCGAGGCCCGGCTGGTCGAGGCGCGCAACGGGATGCGGATCGAGCGCCCCAAGAGCGCGCTGACCGGCTCGCTGCTCGTCCTGTTGTACGCGGGCTACCAGGGGCTGTTCTTCGTCGTCCAGCCGTACTGGGACGCGATCGTCTGAGCCCGGCCGGGCTAGTTCGAGCCGCGGTCGCGGACGGCCTTGCGCGCCTCGCGGGCCGCCGGCACGAGCACCCAGAACGCCAGCGGGCCGAGCAGGGCGAGCCAGAAGAAGACGTCCATCAGCGTGATCGCCACGCTGTTGAGGAGGTCGGCGCTCCCGGGGGCCACCGTCACCGGCGCGACGAGCTGTGCGGTGCTCTCGAAGCTCGTCGTCCGGTACCACCCGGCGAGGACCATCCAGGCGAGGCTCGCGCCCGTGAAGATGCCGAGCCCCTTGATGAACTCGTCAGCCATCGTCTCCTCTTTCGCCCCCGTCGGCTTCAGCGTTTTCGTTCCCCGCGCCCGCGCCGTCGTCGCCGTCGTCGCCGCCCTCCCCGCCCATCCCGGCCGTCCGAAAGCGGGTGCCAAGCGTGTAGACGCCCGCTCCGAGCCCGATGGTCGCGAGCCCCGCCACCGCGAGCGCGGCCCCGAGCACGTCGGCCGGCGGCCGGAGCCCGACCGCCGAGAGCGCGCCCACGACCAGCCCTCGGACCAGGCTGACCCGCAGCGTCGCCGCGTCCAGGAGCGTGAACCCGATTACGACCGCGAGGACGGCGAGCAGCGTCGAGAAGACCGTCACCGTCTTGTAGAGCCGGAGCGGTACGACCACGTCCCGACGCCCGCGGCGGCCGGCTGCCGGACCCTCGCCCGCGTCGTCGCTCATGCTCACCCGTAGACGTGGGCGGTACTTGCCGCTCCCGGTTCGGGGTGGCCGTCGATCGCGGGGGATGGGGCGACGGACCGGACGGGGGTGGACTAGCTCACTTCGGCGGGCGCAGCCGGTAGTACCGCCGGTTGAGATCGTACATGTAGCCCTCGCGCATCGTCTTCAGCACGGCGTAGGCCACGATGCCGGCGACGAACGGGAGCAGGAAGGTCAGATCGAACAGCAGGTCGACGTTCATCGGCATGAGGTTCTTCACCGAGAGCAGGCTGATGGTGAACGCGAAGACGACGCCGAAGACGCCGACGGCCGCCCAGAACGGCTGCTCGACCGGCCGGCGGGCGCTACCCTTGTTGAGGAACGGGACGATGGCGACGAAGCTCACGACGACGACGTTTGCCAGCACGCCGTAGGTCCGGTCGGCCATCAGCTTCTGGCCGCCCAGCACCGACAGGGCGGGGTTGAGCGGGTTGAGCTTCAACAGCCCGAACGACCAGTAGAGATACCAGTCGGGGAGGATGATCGCCG
>CAZMLQ010000146.1:0-5698 GCA_964567195.1 uncultured Haloferacaceae archaeon
CGGCACCGAACTCTTCCCGATCACCTACTTCGGCGAGGAGGCGTTCATGAACCAGTCGCCACAGCTGTTCAAACAGCTGATGGTGGGCTCGGGGCTGGAGCGTGTCTTCGAGATCGGCCCCATCTTCCGGGCGGAGGAGCACAACACCCCGCGGCACCTCAACGAGGCGACGATGATCGACTTCGAGTCGGCGTTCGTCGACCACGAGGAGGCGATGGACGTCTGTGAGGGGACCCTCAGGGCGGCCTACGCCGCGGTCGAGGAGTCGTGTGGCGCCCAGCTCGAGACGCTCGGGCTGGTCGAGGACGCGACGGAGACGGACGCCTTCGGCGTTCCCGAGGCGTCGTTCCCCCGGCTGACCTACGGCGAGGCGGTCGAGCGGGTCAACGCGACGGGCGCGCTGGACGAGCCGCTGGTCTGGGGCGACGACCTCTCGACCGAGGCCGAGCGGGCGCTGGGCGAGGAGATTGGCGGGCACTACTTCGTCACCGACTGGCCGGCCGAGATCAAGCCGTTCTACATCCAGGATTACGACGACCAGCCCGAGCTCTCGAAGGGGTTCGACCTGATGCACCCGCGCATGGAGCTGGTCTCAGGCGGCCAGCGCGAGCACCGCTACGACGAGCTCGTCGCGGGCTTCGAACAGCAGGGGCTCGACCCCGACCAGTTCGCCTACTACACCGAGCTGTTCCGGTACGGGATGCCTCCCCACGCCGGGTGGGCCTACGGCGTCGAGCGGCTGGTGATGACGATGCTCGAGCTGTCGAACATCCGCGAGGCGGTTCTGTTCCCGCGAGACCGGGGGCGTCTGTCGCCGTAGGCGCGGCCGCGACCCGTCGCGTGGGGGCGGGGAGTGAGGCGGCGCGCGCCGACCGGTCCGGTGTGGGTCGCCGGCCGTCCGAGAGCGCAAACCGTTAGTCCCCGCCCGTCCGTAGGCCGGTCGATGGGAGACGCAGGCGCCGTCGCGGCCGTGCCGGGCCACGTGACGGGCTTTTTCGCCGCCCACCCGGACCCCGACCCGCGGGTCGCGGGCTCGACCGGCGCCGGCGTGACGCTGACCGACGGGGTCAGGGTGCGCGTGACCCCGGGCGAGCGGGGCTGTACCCTCGACGGCCGGCCGACGGAGATCACGGCCGTCGACAGGGTGCTCGACGCGCTCGACGCCACGGCGGGGGTCCGGATCGAGAGCGACCTGCCGGTCGGGGCGGGCTTTGGCGTCTCCGGGGCGGCCGCGCTGGGCACCGCGCTGGCGGCCAACGCGGCGCTCGGGGCCGGCCGCTCCGAGAACGAGCTCGTCGCGACCGCCCACGCCGCCGAGGTGCGCGCCGGCACCGGGCTCGGCGACGTGGTCGCACAGGCTCGCGGCCGGCTGCCGGTGCGGTTGGCGCCCGGCGCGCCCGGACACGGCCGGCTCGACGGCGTCCCGGTCGGCCCCGAGGCCCGGGTGGAGTATCTGGTCTTCGGCGGGCTCTCGACCGAGCGGGTGCTCGCCGACGGGACCGAGCGGCTGTGCCGGGCGGGCGCGACCGCGCTCTCGACGCTGCGGGCCGATCCGACGCCAGCCCGTCTGCTCGCGCTTTCGCGGCGGTTCGCGGCCGAGACCGGCCTCATGACCGACCGGGTCGCCCGGGTGGTCGAGGCCGTCGAGACCGACGGGGGCCGGGCCTCGATGGCGATGCTCGGCGACGCGGTCTTCGCGTTCGGGACGGCGCTGAGCGACGCGGGCTACGAGCCGGGGGTCTGTCGGATCGATCGCTCGGGCGCGCGGCTGGTGGCCGGCGACGCGGCCCCGGTCGACGCCGGCGCCGCCGACGGACACGCTTAACCCCCGGAGTCGACCACCGGCGGGCATGGACGACGTGCCGGCGACACACCCGCGCCACGAGTCGCTCGCGGTCCGCGAGCGCCTGGTCGCGGGCGTGGAGGCGGGCCTGACCAGCCGCGCGGGCCTGATCGCTCACGGCCGCGGCGAGGCGTTCGACTACCTGCTCGGCGAGCGCACGACGGCGGGCGCGGCCCGGGCGACCCGCGCGGCGGCCGCCCGGCTCCTCCTCGCCGACCGGCCGGTGCTCTCGGTCAACGGCAACGCCGCCGCGCTCGTGCCCGACGGGCTGGTCGCGCTCGCCGACGCCGTCGACGCCGCCCTCGAGGTGAACCTCTATCACCGGACCGACGAGCGCCTGCGCGCCATCGCCGCCCACCTGCGCGAGCACGGCGCGAGCGAGGTGAAGGGGCTGACCGGCGACGGCCGACTCCCCGGGCTCGATCACGACCGCGGCCGGGTGGACGCCGACGGCATCGGGGCCGCCGACGCCGTGCTCGTCCCGCTCGAGGACGGCGACCGGGCGGCGGCGCTCGCGGCCGCCGGGATCGACGAGGTGGTGATCGATCTCAACCCGCTCTCGCGCTCCGCGCGGGCGGCGACGATCCCCGTCGTCGACGACGTCGTCCGCGCCGTGCCGAACCTGACCGCCCACGCCCGGGCGCTCTCCGGCGACGGCGACGGCGACCCCGAGCGCCTCCGCGCGCTGGTCGAGGACTTCGACGCCGACCGGGCGCTCGCGGCGGCCGAGCGACGGATCCGTGAGGGGGCCTAAAGCCCCGAGACCAGCGTCGCGAGATACTGCGTCGCGTCCCGGTGGCGCCGCACCTCGACGCGCTCGACCCACTTGACCCACTGGAAGCCCCGGCGGTCGGGCGCGACCAGTCGCACCGGCGCCCCGTGACCGTGGCTCAGGGGCTCGCCCCCCACCGCGGTCGCGAGCACCATCTCCCGGGCCTCCGCGAGCGGGAACGACCAGCGGTAGCCGGTCACCGACCAGACGACGACCCAGCGCCCGGCCGGCCGGACGCCCGCGCGGTCGAGCAGGTCGCCCAGCCGGATCCCCCGCCAGTCCTGGACCGTGTACCACCCGCTCGTGCAGTCGAGCAGCGCCCGATCGGTCGCGGTCGCGGCCGGCCCGAGCGCGTCGCGGTCGAGCGCGAGCGGACGATCGACGAGGCCGTCGACCCGCAGGCGCCAGTCCGGCCCGACCGGGTCGGGATCGTCGGCCACCCACGAGGTGACGGGGAAGGCGTCGTTGCCCGCCTCGTCCTCGTCCCCGTCGCCGTCGCCGGCCGGGCGCGAGCCGGTGAACCGCGCGGCGGCGGCGTCGGTGTCCAGCAGCGCCGCGAGGGCGTCGCCGGCCCGGACCGCGAGCGCGCCGCCGACCAGCAGACCGGCGTACCGGATCGCGTCGCGCCGGCCGTCGAGATCGCGGACCCGCGGGGGGCGAAAGCGGTCGCGCAGGTGGACGAGCACGAGCGGCACGACCACCAGCCCGAAGAGGATGTGGGCGTTGAGCAGCGTCCAGTACCAGAGCTCGACGGTCGCGCCGAGCGACCACGCGACCCCCGTGGCGAGCGCGAGCGCGGCGGCTGCCGCGGCGAGCACGGAGACGGGCGTGGTCCGGTCCCACGCCCCGGGGGTCGTCAGCCGGCCGGCGACGCGACGGAGCTTCGCGACCAGCAGGACCGCGGTCGAGAGTCCGAGCACGCCGTGGAGGAGAAAGAGGACGGCGGCGCTGGGGTGGCCGGCCCCGAGACCGAGCACGCCCGTGGCGAGTGCCGCGAGCGTGGCCGCGAACAGCGACCAGTCGACCAGCCGAGGGGCGGGCGCGAGCCGACCGCGGTCGGGGACGTCCATCGCGGACGCGCTCGGGGCGCGAGCGACAAGACGCTGCCGCCGGCCCGTCGCCGACGGCCTTTTGTCGGCGGCGGCCCCGGCGGGCGCCATGGCCGACGAGACCCGGGCGCTGCTCGTGGACGCCTTCGCAGACGAGCCCCTGGCGGGCAACCCCGCGGGTGTGGTGCCCGACGCCGCGGGGCTCGACGAGGCGACGATGCGGGCGCTGGCGCGCGAACTCGGGGCCAGCGAGACGGCGTTCGTCCGGGCGGCCGACGACCCCGACGCCGACCGGCGCCTCCGATTTTTCTCGCCGACCACCGAGGTCGACCTCTGTGGCCACGCGACGGTCGCCACCCACGCCGCCCTGCGCGCCGAGGGCGCGATCGGGTCCGGCGAGCACGCCGTCGAGACCAACGTCGGCACCGTCGGGGTGACCGTCGCCGAGGACGGGACGGTCTGGCTGCGCGGCGAGCCCGCGACGGTCGAGCCGATCACCGTCGACTACGACCGACTGGGGGCGGCGCTGGGGATCGATCCCGCCGCCCTGCGAGACGTTGGCGCGGATCTGCCGGTCGCGGTCGCCTCGACCGGGCTCCCCTTCCTCGTGGTGCCGGTGAACTTCCTCGAGCGGCTGGGCGAGGCCGCCCCCGACGACGACGCCGTGACGGCGCTGGCCGACGAGCACGACGCCGCGGGGGTGTACGCGTTCAGCTTCGACGCGCTCGACGCCGACTCGACACTGCACGCCCGCTGTTTCGCGCCGGGGCTCGGGATCTCGGAGGACCCCGTGACGGGCACCGCGAGCGGCGCGGCGGGGGCGTACCTGCACGCCGTCGACGCGTTCGACGAGCCCGCGACGGAGTTCCGGTTCGAGCAGGGCCACTTTCTCGACCGGCCGGGGACGGTGCGGGTGCGGGTCGAGCGGGCGGCCGACGACGCGGGGGCCGTCGAGACCGTGCGGGTCGGCGGCCGGGCGACGGTGGCGCTCGACGGTCGCGTCTGCCTGCCGGCGACGGACGACGACGGCGACGGGATCGTGGTGGCGTAGCGCCGTCCCGGCCGCTTCGGAACCTTCTTGACCGATCCTCGCGCAACGACGGCCACGAGATGGCAGTAGCTTGGCTGGACGACGTTCGGGCCGCCGACCTGTCGCGAGTGGGCGGCAAGGCGGCGTCGCTCGGTGAGCTCACCGGTGCGGGCCTGCCGGTGCCGCCGGGCTTCGTCGTCACCGCGGACACCTACCGGACGTTCATCGAGGAGGCGGGGATCGACGCGGAGCTGTTCGCCGCGGTCGACATCGACCCGGAGGACTCCGCCTCGCTCGCGGCCGCCAGCGAGCGCGCCCACGAACTGATCACGGAGACGCCGCTACCGGAGTCGGTCCGTGAGGAGATCCTCGCCGCCTACCGGTCGCTGGGCGACGGCGAGGAGTTCGTCGCCGTGCGCTCGTCGGCCACCGCCGAGGACCTGCCCGACGCCTCGTTCGCCGGCCAACAGGAGACGTTTCTCAACGTCCGCGAGGCGGCGCTGCTCGACCGCGTGCGCGAGTGCTGGGCCTCGCTGTTCTCCGAGCGGGCGATCTACTACCGCGAACGCCAGGGCTTCGACCACGAGACGGTCGACATCGCCGTCGTCGTCCAGCGGATGGTCGACGCCGGGAAGTCGGGCGTGCTGTTCACCAGTCACCCCTCGACCGGCGCGCCCCGCACCATCGTCGAGGCGGCCTGGGGGCTGGGCGAGGCGGTCGTCTCCGGCGCGGTCTCGCCGGACAACTACGTCGCCGACCGCGAGACCGGCCGGATCGAGGACGTGACGGTCGCCGAGAAGCGGACGATGTACGTCCGCGACCCCGAGACGGGCGAGACCGTCGAGCGCGACGTGGCCGACGACCGGGCGACCGAGCGGGTGCTCTCGGACGAGGAGATCGAGCGCCTCGTCGCGATCGGCGCGCGCGTCGAGGACCACTACGGCGACCCCCAGGACGTGGAGTGGGCGATCCACGACGGCGAGGTCTACATGCTCCAGTCGCGC
>CAZMLQ010000147.1:0-1927 GCA_964567195.1 uncultured Haloferacaceae archaeon
GCGTCATCCTCGGCGTCGGCCGGATCGCCGGCGAGACGGCGCCGATCCTGCTGACGATGGCCGGGGGCACCTTCGTCCCCGGCAACCAGACCGTCGACGTGATCGGTGGCTTCCGGTTCACCGCCACGCCCCCGTTCGTCGCCAACCCCGAGCTGCTCCAGGCGACCTCCGCGCTGCCCTACCAGCTCTACGCGCTGATCACCGCGGGCGTCGGGCTGGGAAGCAACGTCTCCAGTCCCGACGAGTTCCGCTGGGCGACGGCGCTGATCCTGCTCGTCGTCGTCCTCTCGTTCTACGCGATCGGCATCGCCACCCGCTACTACTTCCGGCGACAGCTGCGACACGAGTGATCATGAGCGAAACCACACAGACCACGACCGGCTCCGGCACCGACCAGCCCCTCGAGACGACCAGCGGCGAGACCGTCGAGGAGACCAGAGCGGAGTGGACGAACTACCGGTTCGAGGGCGAGCCGAAGCTCGTCGCCGAGGACTTGGACGTCTACTACGGCGACGAACACGCGCTCAAGGGCGTCTCGATGGAGATTCCCGAGCGAAGCGTCACCGCGCTCATCGGCCCCTCGGGCTGCGGGAAGTCGACGTATCTCCGGTGTCTCAACCGGATGAACGACCGGATCGGCGCCGCCCGGATCGACGGCTCGGTGAAGCTCGACGGCCAGGAGATCTACCAGGACGGCGTCAACCTGGTCGAACTCCGCAAGCGGGTGGGCATGGTCTTCCAGTCGCCCAACCCGTTCCCCAAGTCGATTCGGGACAACATCGCCTACGGGCCACGCAAGCACGGCGACGTCGAGACCGGGCTGCTCGCCCGGCTGCTGGGCCGCGACGACACCGAGGCCGAGCGCGAACTCGTCGAGCGGTCGCTCCGCCAGGCCGCGCTCTGGAGCGAGGTCGAGGACCGCCTCGAGGACAACGCGCTCGGGCTCTCGGGCGGGCAACAGCAGCGTCTCTGTATCGCCCGCTGTCTCTCGGTCGATCCCGAGGTCATCCTGATGGACGAGCCCGCCTCCGCGCTCGATCCCATCGCGACCGCCAAGATCGAGGACCTGATCCACGAGCTGGCCGAGGAGTACACCGTCGTCATCGTCACCCACAACATGCAACAGGCCGCCCGGATCTCCGACCAGACCGCGGTCTTTCTCACCGGCGGCGAGCTCGTCGAGTACGACGAGACCGACAAGATCTTCGAGAACCCCGAGAGCCAGCGCGTCGAGGACTACATCACCGGGAAGTTCGGGTAGTCACGCGGTCCCGGTCTCGGTCTCACCGTCGCGCCCGACCCGCACCACCCGCGGGCGGCGCTCGCTCCGCACCGTCACGCCCGCCCCGTCCGCCCCGAGCAGGAGGACCATCCGCCCCGGTGGCGGACAGACCGCCGTCTCGAAGCGCTCGTCGATCCCGTCGTCCGTCGTCACGGTGAAGCCGTAGGTCCGGGCCGGCGCGACGGCGTTTTGCAGCGTCCGCTCCCCGCGCGGGCCGAGCGAGAGCGACTCCGCGACCGTCGACCGGCCGTCGGCCCGCACCGCGACCCGCGCGCGCCGGCCGTCGTCGGTCCGGTTCAGCACCGTCAGATCGCGGTACTCGTTCGCACACCGGAAGGCGACGCCGCCGTCGAGCACCGCGTAGAGCCGGTCGCCGTCCGCGACGGTCCAGCGGCGCACGGCGGGGCCGTCGCCGGCCTCGACGGTCACCCGGTAGCGGGGCTCCCACGCCACCGCCGGGAGGACGAGCCGGGTGGCCGGCCCGAGCCGGTAGCGGTAGTCGAGGTCCGGCGCGGAGACCGGGCCGAACACGACCCGCGCCGTCGCCGGCGCCGTCCCCGCCGGCCGGACGAGCACGAGCCGCCGGGCCCCCGGCGCGTCCGTCTCGTCGGTGGCCGACGCCGTGGACGGGGCGCTCGTGCCGGC
>CAZMLQ010000147.1:2027-5635 GCA_964567195.1 uncultured Haloferacaceae archaeon
GCAGGCACGCTCGTGCCGGCGGGCACGCTCGTGCCGGCGGGCACGCTGTCCTCGTACGCCGGCGCCCGTCCCCCCAGCGAGCGCGCTCCACAGTCCGGGGCACAGGTCGCCGTGACCACGCTCTCGACCGTCCGGTCGAGGGTGACCGCGAGGTCACCGGCGTCGGGGCCCGGCCGCCAGCTCCGTCGGTGGCGCGCGCCGTCGCCCGTCTCGACCACCACCCGGTAGCGCCCCGACCCGACCAGCGCGCCGTACGCGAGGGTGACCCCGGCCGGGATCGACCGGCTGTCGGCGAACAGGCTCCGACCGTCGGCGTCGACCGCCAGCGTGACGAACCGGCGCCGCCCGCTCGCGTTCCGGACGCGGATCCCCCGACGGGCCGGCGGCGTGGCGTCGGGCGCGGTCCCCGTCGTCGTCCGCGTCGGGCGCGGCCCCGACGCTCGCCCCTCGGGGGTGGGATCGGACGCCGTCAGCTCGCCACAGCCGGTCAGGCCGGCCATCGCCGCCAGGAGGGCACGACGGTACACGCCCGTCTCTCGGGGCCGGGAGGGCAAAGCTCCCCGGCTCCGGAGCCGGGCGGGCGCGTACATATATACCACTATATCGACCACAATACGCATAGTAACTCTCTTCCGTCGGGTCGGCGGACGGTCGATCATGCCACGAGAGCGCTACCGGGGCCGGCTCGCGGAGCTGCGGTCCGAGACCGCCTTCGTCGGCGAGCTGGTCGTCGAGGCGCTGTGGGAGGGGTTGGACGCCCTCGACCGGCGCGACCCGGCGCCCGACCGGCCGGTCGCGGACCGGGCGGCGGAGATCAGCCGGCGGTGTCTCGAGCTCGAGCGCGAGTGCATCGACCTGTTCGCGCTCCAGCAGCCGGTGGCGACCGACCTCCGGGTCGTCGCCGCGACGTACAAGCTCCTGACCGACCTCGAGCGGGCGGGCGGGCTCGCGGCGAACCTCGAGTCCTACGCGGCCGCGGCCGAGCACGAGCTCCCGCCGGCGGTCGACGTCCGCCGGATCGGGGCGGTCGTCGTCGGGATGCTGGCCGACGCGCTCGACGCCTACGCCGAGGGCGACGCGGCGACCTGCCGGGACGTCGCCCACCGGGACGACGAGGTCGACGCGGCCTGCGAGGCGGCCGGCGAGGCGGTGGTGCGCGAACTCGTCCGGGCGGGGCCGGAGGCGGCCGACGACGCCCCGTCGCTGTCGGCGCTGCTGCCCGAGGGCCGGCGGCTCCTGTCGGCGCTTCGCGACCTCGAGCGGGTGGGCGACCACGCGGCCGCCGTCGCGGCCCGGACCCGCTATCTGATCGCGGGCGACGACGTCCTCGTCGGCTAGGCGGGCCTGAGGGCGACGGTGACGACGCTGCCGCGGGGCTCGTTGTCGGCGAACCGGATCTCGCCGCCACAGGCGGCGACGCTCCAGTGGACGAGCCAGAGCCCCAGCCCGCTGCCGTGGCGCAACGGGGTCTCGGCCCCCTCGGCCAGCACCGCCCGCTCTGCCTCGGGCACCCCGGGCCCGTCGTCGGCGACGCGGATCTCGGTGTAGGGCTCGTCCGGCCCCGCGGGCTCGACCTCGACCCACACCCGGGCGCTCTCGCCGTCGTTGTGCTCGACCGCGTTCTCGACCAGGTTCTCGAGGGCGACCGTCAGCAGTCGGGGGTGGGGAACGGCGACCGCCGCGCCGGGCGCGAGGTCTGCCTCCACGGTCGCCTCGGGCCAGGTCCCCCGGATCCGGTCGACGATCGGGGCCAGTCGGGGGGCGATCTCGACCGGCGTGGCCGGCTCGGCGGCGTACTCGGCCGTCTCGATCATCGTCCGGACCTTCTCGCCGGCGTCGAGCAGGTCGGCCGCCGTCTCGCCGATCCGCCGGCCCGCGGTCGCCGCCTCCGGCGCGTCGCTCCGGGCGAGCTCCTCGGCCCACCCCGAGATGACGTTCATCCGGTTGCGGAGGTTGTGGCGCAACACCCGGTTGGCCACCTCGAGGCGCTGCTCGTAGCGCTGGCGGTCGGTCACGTTGCGGAACTGGACGACGTGGCCGACCACGCGGTCGTGGTGGTCGGCGAGGGGCGAGCGGCTCACGTCGTAGGCCCGTCGGACGCCGTCGACCGCGACCGTCAGGGTGAGCCCGTCGAGCGCCGCCCCGAGGTCGGTCGACGGATCGCCGCCGTCGGTCGCCGGCAGCCGGCTCCTGATCGGCGCGCCCTCCGGTGCCCCGTCGAGGATGGCCTCGGCGACCGCGTTGGGCCAGACGATCCGCTCGTCCTCGTCGAGGACGACGAAGCCGTCCTCGGCGTCGGCGACGATCCGCTCGCGGGCGACCGGCACGCGCTCGAGCAGGTCGAACCGGAAGAGCGCGAGCGCGAGCAGCGGCGCGGTGACGACGAACGCGAACGGGGTGAAATCGACCGCGGCGGCGGGGCCGAGCCCGATGTCGAAGGTGTACGCGACGTTCATCACGAACGGCGGGGTGGAGCCGAGGGTGACCAGCGCCGCCTGCGTCCGGTAGAGCGCGGAGCGAAGCGCCGAGAGCACGAGCAGGCCGAACCCGAGCGGCGTCACCACGTACGCCAGCGCGACGTGGACCAGATAGCCCGGCCCGAGGGTCAGATCGAGCGCGTAGAGCGCGGGGCCGGTGACGAAGCCGGCGTCGGCCCAGACCAGCCCGTGGACGGGGTTGGTCACGGCGAGCAGGCCGAACAGGAACGGGTCGAGGATCATCGCGAGCCGGACCGGGCGGGTCAGCCACGCCTCGCGGCCGGTGTACTGGAGCGTGAACAGGAGCCAGAGCATCGGGACGGGGCCGCCGACGAGGAAGGCCAGCCGCTGCCAGACGGCCTGGACCGCCGGCGTGTCGAAGCCGAGCTGGATCCCGTAGACCAGCGCCCACGCGCCGAGCGCGAACACGAGCGCGACGAACGAGCCGGCGGCGGGCTCGGACCGGCGCCGCCACCCCGCGGCGACGATCAGGAAAAAGAGCGTCGCGGCCGCGAAGCCGACGAGCGCGTAGGGGGTCGGATGCCAGCCCACGGTCGTGACGACGCCGGGGGCGAGTATAAGCCCGGTGGGCGATCCGGCGAACGCCGCCGTGGCCGGCCTACTGGAAGCCGATCCGGCCGCCGCGGGTGTCGAGGCGGTCGCGGCCGCCACCCTTGAACTCCTCCTCCATGCGCTCGTAGTAGTCCATGATGTCGTCGCTGATCGTCGGGCGCACCGCCTCCATCGCCCGGCGGAAGTGGCGCATCTCGACGGCCTCGGCGTCGTCGTCCTCGCGCAGCGCCTCGATGGCCGCCTCGCGGGCGATCGACTCGAGGTCGCTGCCGACGTAGCCGTCGGTGATCTCGGCGATCTCGCGCAGCGAGACGTCGGCCGCCAGCGGCGAGTCGCGGGTGTGGATCCGGAGGATCTGCTCGCGACCCTCCTCGCCGGGCTCGCCGATCATCACCAGCCGGTCGAACCGCCCCGAGCGCAAGAGCGCGGGGTCGATCATGTCCGGCCGGTTGGTCGCACCGATCACCATCACGTTGCCCATCTCCTCCAGCCCGTCGAGCTCGGTCAGCAGCTGGTTGACGACCCGCTCGGAGACGTTCGAGCCGACGTCGCCGCCCC
>CAZMLQ010000148.1:0-5618 GCA_964567195.1 uncultured Haloferacaceae archaeon
ACTACGACATGCGCACCTTTGCACCCCGGAATCTCGAGACGTTCCGGTTCGAGTGAACACCCCCCGTCCCGGCCGGCCCACCCGCCTCGCCGTCGGCTACCTCGTCGGCGTCGCCCTCGCCCGTCTGGCCGCCGTCGTCCTGCCGGTCTCGGTCGGCCCGCTCGTCCTGCCGTTGTCGGCGCTCGCACTCCCCGTCCTGTTCGTCGTCGTCCCCGACCTCGCCGTCCGACCCAGGGGTGACCGCCGGGCGCTCGCGGCCGACGCCGCCGCCGTCGCCGCCGGCGTCGTGGGCGACGAGCTGGTGTTCGTCGCGCTCCGGGCCGACGGCGTCGGCTACTGGAGCTCGGCCTCGGTCGCCGGCTCGCTCGCGCTCGCGGCCGGCGTCGGACTCGTGCTGGTCGGTCTGTCACGGCTCGCGCCCGCCCGCCGACCGGCCGCCCCCTCGGCCCGCTTCGCCGCCGGCCTCGCGGCCGTCGTCGCCGCCTGTTTCGTCGGCTTTCGCGCGAGCCAGGAGTACTTCCGGGCCGCGGGCGTCCCGAACGCCGAGCGCTCGCTGGTGCTCGCCGGCCACGAGATTCACCACGCCACCACCGGCAGCGTCGTCCTCGTCGCCGGTGTCCTGCTCGTCGCGGTCGCGGCCGGCCGTCGCGTCCACCGGCTGGGGGCGCTCGTCGCCGCGGTGGGCTGTGGCTTCGTCGCCGACCAGTATCCCTACGTCTTCCTGCGGGCGGCGACCGACGCCGCGTACTTCGGCGGGCTCTCGTACGCCGGCGGTCTCGCCGCGACCGGTACGGTCATAACCGTCCTGTGTCATGCCGCACTCGTGAGACGGGACGGTGGATCCGCGTGAGCGAATCGACCGGGGGAGCAGAGACGGGAT
Organism: uncultured Haloferacaceae archaeon; assembly: GCA_964567195.1. Taxonomy (GTDB): domain Archaea; phylum Halobacteriota; class Halobacteria; order Halobacteriales; family Haloferacaceae; genus CAZMLQ01. The sequence continues at coordinate 881 of CAZMLQ010000148.1, forward strand.
CGACGGGGACCGACGACCCCGGGAACCTGCTGGCGGACATCGCCTTCCACCACCCCCGCTGGGACCGCGCGCTCTACGTCGTGCTCCCGGCGGTGGCGGTCCTCCAGTGGCTGCTCGTGATCCCGTTGAGTCTGCGCAACCGGGTGCTGACCGCCGACTCCCCCGGCTTCGATCCGCTGCGGGCGGAGCTGGTGGCCGGCGTCGAGCCGACCGGCTTTTTCAACGACTACTTTTTCGTCGTCTGGAACCTCTTTCCGATCGCCCTCTGGGCGCTCTATATGATCGCGGACCGGCTGGCCGTCCGCTGGCTGAGCGACATCGCGCCACGGGTCGACACCACCGCCGCGGCTCCGACCATCGAGCGTCTGCGACGGATCCGCGATCATCCGATCCCAGCCGTTCTGATCGTGCTCTCGGGGCTGGCCGGGATGGCGGCACAGGTGCCAAAACAGCTCGGCTTCTTCGAGACGGGCGCTCAGCTCTACTGGTGGGACTGGCGGGTTTCGCCGGCCATCTTCACCATCCGCGACGTCGCACTCTTTTTCAACACCGTGTTGATCGTGCTGGTGTTCTGGGGGAGCTTCTTCGGACTGTTGATCGTCCTGCAGGCCATCCGCAAGGGCGAGATCCGGCCCGACTACTTCCATCCGGACGAGGCCGGCGGGCTGCTCCCGCTCGGCAACGCGCTGTCGGTGCTCATCCTGCCGTGGGTCGCCGGTGCCTTCCTCGGCGTGATCGGCTGGTTCGATCACACCACCGGGAGCGAGCTGCTCTTTCGGGTCGCGGACGTCTCGCTCATCCTCGTCTGTACCGGGGTCGCGGTCGCGCTGTTCGCCTACCCGCTCGTCACCGTCCGCTCGGCGCTGGCCGACGAGATCGATCACGTCCGCGAGAACGTCTACGAGCTCGTCGACCAGGACGAGGTGAGCCGCGAGATCGCCGACCAGGAGGCGACGACGCTCAGCGAGACGGACCCCCCCGACCACGACCTCACCGACAGTGCGGCGGTGATCCTGCTCTACCAGCGCCTCGACAACATCGACGGCTGGCCGATCGACAACCAGCGCGTGGTGCAGGTGGTCCTGCTCGTCGCCTCGCCCGCGGTGACCGTCCTCACCAACGTGATCAACGAGTTTATACGGACGTACTGGCTCTGATCAGACCACCCCAGGCCACGCGGGCCGGGAGGACGCCGTGAAGATACTCTCCTGTAACGTCGGCTACCTGCTCGACTACGACGGCTCGCTCGCCGGCTACGCGAGCGCCCCCCACCGCGCGCTCGTGGGCGACGAGCGCGCCGAGGGGCGCGCGATCGACCGCCTCGTGGACGTGCTCGTCGACGAGGCCCCCGATCTGGTCTGTCTGCTCGAGACCGACCGCGGCTCGATCCGCACCGCCACCGACGGCCAGACCGACCGGATCGCGGCCCGCTGTGCCGAGCGCGGTCTCGGCTACCACGCCCGCGCGGCCCCGAAGTACGGCGCTGAGGGCCTGCTCCCGAACGCGCCCCTGCTCGGCGACCTCGCGAACGGCGTGTTGACGCGCCGGCCCTGGACGACGACCGCCCACTACCTCGAGACCGGCCCGAAGCGCCTGGTCGTCGAGACGCGCCTGCCGGATGGCCTCTCGGTGTTCGGCGTCCACCTGGCCATGTCGCGCTCGACCCGCCGGCGCCAGCTCGAGGAGATCGCGACCCTCGTCGCCGACCGCGAGCGGGCGGTCGTCTGTGGCGACTTCAACGCCTACGACGGGCTCTCGGAGCTCGACGCGCTGACCGACCGGGCCGGGCTCGTCCTCCACGATCCCGGCGAGACCGTCCCCCCGCGCCCGCTCGACTCGCTGGTCACGGAGACCCGGACGCTCGATCTCTTTCTCACCACGCCCGGCGTCTCGGCGGGGCGTTGCGAGGCGCTCCCGGTGCAGGTCTCGGACCACCGCCCGATCGTGCTCGAACTCGCCGACGGGGCCGTCGGGGACGGGGCGAGCGCGGGGACCGACGCGAACGGGGACGGGTCGACCGGGCCGGACGCGAGCGCCGACCGGGATCCCGAACCGGAGTACACATAGGGCCACGCCGCGCGGCCGGACACATGCCGTCCGAGTCGCGCGTCCGCCTCGGCGACCTGACGACCGTCCCGAACCTGGTGTCGCTGTCGCGTCTGCCACTCGTCGTGCTGATCGTCCTCCTGCTCGACTCGGCCTGGCGCTATCCGCTGTTCGCGCTCGTGATCGCCACCGACGGGATCGACGGCTGGCTCGCCCGTCGGCTCGACCAGACGACCGAACTCGGCGCGCTCCTCGACCCCGCGCTCGACAAGCTGACCGCGCTTGCGCTCTTTCTCGTCCTCTTTCCGCGGACGGGCCTCGCCACGGAGTACGCCGCGCTCTTTTTTGCACGGGACGCCTTCGTCGTCTCGCTCGGCCTGCTCCTCCCGCTTGTCGACCTGGCGGACACGGGCGAGATCAAGGCCCGCCTGCCCGGCAAGCTCGTCACCAACCTCCAGTTTCTCGTGATGGTCGCGCTCTTGATCCCCCACGAGCCGGCGAGTCGGGCGCTGCTCTGGGCGACGGGGCTGGCCACCACGGTCGCGGTCGGGGACTACGCCGCGTTCGTCGCCCGCGCGCTCACCGACCGCGCGTGGGTCCACGGCCGGTCGGGCCTGGTCGCCGCCTACGCCGCGAGCGCCACGGGCTTTGCCGCGCTCGTCTCCCTGCTGCTCGCCGACGAGCTGACCGCCTTCGTCTCGGCGGCCGGCTAGTAGACGCTCGCGTCGTCGAACCGGCCCCCGTAGACGGGGGCGTCGGGGTGGGTCGGCGTCCGGCCCGGCAGCGCGACCCGCGCGAACTTGTCCCAGCTGTTCTCCCACGCCAGGTGGACGAACTCGGCCCGGCACTCGAGCGCGTGCCCGAGCCCGGACTCGTGGTAGAGCCGGCGTGGGACGCCCCGCCGGAGCGCCTCGACCAGCGCCGGTCCGCTCTCGTATCGTTCCTCGAACTCGATCCACGCCGCCCCGACCGTCCGGCGCAGGTGGGCGTACGACGAGGTGAACGCGGGCAGGCCGCTCTCGCGCGCGACCGCGAGCGCCCGCCGGTCGTCCCACGGCCAGCCCTTCACGTTGTAGGCCTCGACCGCGTCGATCACGTCGGCGTGGCGCTCGACGTCGGCCGCGTCGAGGCTGAGCGTCAGGAACTCGGGGTGGGGGACGAGCACGGCGGCGTCCTGGCGGTCGAGTTCGGCCATCGAGGCGTCGAGGTCGAGAAAGTCCGGCACCGGCTCGTCGAGCCCGAGCGCGAGGACGTGCTTGCGGGTCCGCCAGCTTCCGGTGAACAGCTCCCGGCCGGGCACGACCAGCAGGTCGTCGTCGGTGTGGGCCGCCGCCCGCCGCTCGACGGTCGGCAGCGCGGTGAAGTGTGGCGCGTACACCAGCGCGTCCAGCCCCGCGGCCTTCGCGCGAGCGACCACCCGATCGTCGAGCACCTTCACGTGTGGGTCGACCCGGAAGCGTCCGTCCCCGTCCCCGGTCATCGGTCGACCGTGTCCGGGTCGGGGCTTGTAGCTTGTGACACGCGGCCGGACGGCGGTGGAGGTCAAGCCGGGATCGTGCGGACGAGACCGCTGCAGCTGTCGGCCGTCTGTCGGTGGCGCTCGCCCGGCCGGTCGACCGCGCGCCCGGCGCGGGTGCCGGCGGTCCCGGGGGCGAACGACCGCTCGATCCCGCCGTCGACGCTCCCGGACGGCTCCTCGGTCACGCCGGCGTCGAAAGCCCGACGATCACCGGACCGCGAGCCCGAGTTCGAGGGCGGCGCCGTCCGCGAGCGCCGCGACCAGCTCGCGGTCGAGGTCGGCGGCGGCGCGGTCGGCCCCGACGGCCACGGTGCGGTCGTCGACGTGGTCGCTCGTCCGGACGACGAGGCTCCGGTCGCTCGCCAGCGTGAGCGCGGGGTCGCCGCGGGCGTGGACGGTCTCGACGTGGCCGCCGGCGGCGAGTCGCAGGCCGATCCGGGCGTCGGGGTCGCGACAGGCCGTGGCGAACGCGGGGTCGAGGTCGGCGGCGGCGCGGTCGGCCTCGATCCCGAGGATGCAGTCGCCGGCCGGCGTGAGCCAGTCGTCGGTGGTCAGTTCGAACGTGCTGGCGTGGGTCGCGGCGACGTGCTCGTGGCCGCGGGCGCGAACGGTCGCGGTCGCGACCGGCTCGTCGGTGGACACGTCGGGCGCAGGGCTGGCGCGCGCATGAGTCTGTCCCCGGTCGCCCGAGGGCGGCCGGGTGGCCGGCTCCGGCGACCGAAGCGTTTATCAGACGACGCGATCTACCGGCAGGTACCAGAACGCTTCCGGCGTTCCGGCGGCACCGCACGCGTAATGATCGGGAATCCTCCTTCACGGTCGAACGCAGCGCCACGAGCGGCCGCTCCGTCCGGGTCCGGGGCGAGAATGGGACAGAACCGACTATGGTGACGAAACAGGACGTCCTCCAGCAGTACGACGTACAGCCACTCGACGAGACGCGCAACGTCTCGCTCGACGACGACAAGCTCGAGAACGGCTCGAAGGGCCAGCTGATCAAGCTCGCCGGCCAGCTCAGAGACCGGCGCAACGATCTGAACCAGATGGCCTCCGAGCGGGCCTCCGAGCGCGACGATCTGAACGCGAAGACCCGCGAGAAGGTCGACGAGGCCCAGGAGCACCGCGAGCAGCGCGACGAGCTCAACGAGCAGGTCCAAGAGCACAAGGAGAAGC
>CAZMLQ010000149.1:0-5542 GCA_964567195.1 uncultured Haloferacaceae archaeon
ACACCGACGATCCCGACGAGATCCGCGCGACGGTCGGCGTCCGCGACGCGGTCGAACGCGAGCAGCTCGAGCTCTCCTGGGCGGAGGTGACCGCGGTCGAGCGGGTCGGCAGCGCCGACCGGGTCTGTGTCGACACCGGCTCGCTCATGGACGACGACGAGGGGATGCTCGTCGGCTCGATGTCGCGCGGGCTCTTTTTCGTCCACGCCGAGACCGCCGAGTCGCCCTACGTCGCCGCCCGGCCGTTCCGGGTGAACGCCGGCGCCGTCCACGCCTACGTCCGGGGGCCGGGCGGCACGACCAGCTACCTGGCCGAACTCGGAGGCGGCGACGAGGTCCAGATCGTCGACCGCGAGGGCCACACCCGCGAGGCGATCGTCGGGCGGGCGAAGATCGAGCGTCGCCCGATGTTCCGGGTCGAGGCGGAGATTGACGGCGACCGGATCGAGACGCTGTTACAAAACGCCGAGACCATCAAGATCGCCACCCGCGAGGGCCGAACCGCCGTCACCGACCTGGCGGCGGGCGACGAGGTCCGCTGTTACTACGAGGAGACCGCCCGCCACTTCGGCGAGGCGGTCGAGGAGAGCGTCATCGAGCGGTAGCGCCGTCGCCGTCGCCCTCCCGCTCGGCCTCGGGCTCGGCCTCGCGACCGACCGGCTCGGCGCAGTACCAGCAGAAGTCGATCCCGGGATCGACCGGGCGACCACAGCCCGGACAGGCCGGCGCGTCGTCGGCGTCGGCCCCGCCCGGGGCGACCGAACTCGCGCCCCTGTTCGCGACCCGGTAGGCGTCGAGCGTGCTGAGCGTCAACAGGAGCAGGATCGGCGCCACCGCCGCGGTCGGCAGCGTCGACGGCGTCACCGTGGCGGGGTCGGCGAACGTCGAGATCAGCACGAGCGCCGCCCCCAGCACCAGCGAGAACCAGGCCGCCGCGCGACGCCACTCCCGGAGGTAGGCGTGGCCGGCGCCGGCGACCCCGACGACGGCGCCGGCGACCCCGATCAGCACGGCCACGAGCGCCCGGCGACGGTCCGACATGGCTACCGCCACCGTCGGCTGCCGGCCTTCTTAACTCCCCGGTTCCGGTCGCAGATCGTCGACCAGCCCCCGGAGCGTCGCGAGGTCGTACTGGCCGGGCGCGGTGGCCCGGTCGGGATCGACGGGGGCGTAGCCGATCCGCGAGCCGTAGACCGGCGCCACGGCGCGGGTGTGACGGCCCGCCTCGCCCATCGCCATCGTCGCGACCCGGTGGCCGGCGGCCGTCGCCGCGTGGGTGGCGCACAACAGCGCCAGGGCGTCGCCCGCGTCGGTCGCCGTCACGGCGAGTTTGGCCACGTCGGCGTCGTCGCGCCCCGCCGCCGCCGCGAGCGTCTCGCGCATCGCCCCGACGGGCGGCGTCCGCTCGAACTCGTGGACCGACGCGACCACGCCGGCGCCGGCCGCGCGGGCGCTCGCGGCGACCGCCGCCCCCCGGTCGGTCCGCAGGGTCGCGAGTTCGAGGTCGATCGCCCCGACGGCCTCGTGGCGGGCGGCCCGCCGGAGCCGATCGAGGCGGGCGGACTCGTCGGTCGCGGCGCCGCCCTCGGCGGCGGTCCGGTCGGTGGCGAGCACCGGGAGCGAGCCGTCGTAGCCGTCGAGGTCGGCGAGTGGGTCGGCGCCGGCGTCGGCGGCCAGATCCATCCGGAACTCGACGGCGTCGGCGTGGGGCCGGGCCGCCGGCTCCGCGCCGAGATCGGCCGTCGCGGCCGCGAGGACGAACGCGTCCGCGCCGGGCGGGGCGAGAAGCGGGTCGAGCACGACCGTCCCGTCGGTCGGCGGTGGCCTAAACCCACGGTCCGGCCCGCGCGTCACCGCTCAGTCCTCGGTCGACGGGTCGGCCGCGGCGGCACTGCGACCCCCCTCGACGGCCTCGACCAGCGAGACGTTGAGCGCGAGCATCGAGCCGACGCCGCCGACGACGGTGACGGCGTTTTTGACGGCGTGATCGAGCACCGCCGCCGCGAACGCGACGGCCGCGGGGACGGCCCCGGCGGGGGTGAGCGCGACCACGAACGCCGTGAACGCCGCCTCGTAGAGGCCGACGCCGCCGGGCGAGAGCGGCAACACCTTCGCGAGGTTGCCGACGCTCACGGCGAACAGGCCGACGACGACCAGCGAGGCGGGCCCGAGCGAGACACCGGGGAAGGCCGCGAGCACGACGACGGCGGTGACGACATCGAGCCCCCAGACGACGAGGCTGGCGGCGCCCACCCGGACGAAGGCGTTCCGGTCGGCCGCCACCCGCTCGACGTCGCGCACGAACCGCTCCAGCGCCCGGGCGACGTACTCGGCGTACGAGTCCGACGAGAGCCGGCCGATCGCCGCCCGCACGAGGTTGCGCTCCGAGCGCGCGCCCGCGAGCACCGCGGCGACGGCGAGGACGGCGACCACGCCGACCCCGGCGGCCACCCGGACGGCGGTCCGGACGGCTCCCGGTGCGACCCCCGGGACCGAGCCGGACAGCGCCGCGGTCAGCCCACCGGCGTTTCCGGTGAGTACCAGCCCCGCGAGGGTGGCCCCGCCGAGCGCGGCGATGGTCAGGAGGTCGAACACCCGCTCGGCGGCCAGCGAGGCGAAGCCGGTCGGGTAGGGGACGCCGCGGCGGAGCTTCACCACGTAGGCCCGGACCGCGTCGCCCAGCCGGGCGGGCACGACCAGGTTGCCGGTCTGGCTGATGAACACCGCGCCCGTGAGAAAGCCCACGCTCTCGTCGTGGCCGAGCTCGGCGAGGACGTCGCGGTAGCGCAGCCCGCGGATCGGCCACGAGCAGAGATAGACCGCCGCCGCGAGCGCGACCAGCCTCCGGTCGGCCGAGGCGAACGCCGCCAGCGCCTCGCCCGGATCGATGTAGAGTGTCATCAGCGCGAGCGCGACGACGGTGACCGCGAGCCCCGCGGCCACCGTCCGCCGGGGGGTGATCCGGGGCCGGACCGACAGCTCCCACCAGGTGCGTAGGATCTGGCTGCCCATCCCCAGCACGTCCCGCACGAGATCGACCTTCGAGTCCTCCTGTGGCTCCCACGCGACGGGGAACTCCGCGACCCGGTAGCCACGGCGCTGGGCGCGGACCAGCAGTTCGGTGTCCCAGAACCAGTGTTCGTCGCCGATCTCGTCGCGAAGCTCCTCGAAGGCCGACCGGGAGACGGCCTTGAACCCGCACTGGTGGTCGCGAAGCTCCGAGCGCAGGAACAGCCGGACGAGGCCGTTGTACGCCCGGCTCGGCACCCCGCGTCTGGCCGGCCGATCCGCGTCCGCGCCGGGCAGCCACCGCGAGCCGGTGGCCACGTCGTAGCCGCCCGAGCGGACCCGCTCGACCAGCTCCTCCAGGTGGTCCATGTCGGTCGCGAGGTCGGTGTCGAAGTAGACGAGCGTCGAGCCGGCGGCGGCGGCGAACGCGTGATCGAGCGCCCCGCCCCGCCCCAGGCGCTCGTCGCTGTGGACGTGGCGCACCCGGGGATCCTCGGCGGCCAGCCGGTCGACGATCTCGGGGGTCCGGTCCTCGCAGCCGTCCTCCGCGACGATCACCTCGAACGCGCCGGCCGGGAGAAACTCCGCCAGCGCCCGGACGGTCGTCCGGACCGTCCGCTCGATCGTCCCCGCCTCGTTGTAGGCCGGCAGGACGACGCTCACCTCGACCGCGCCCGACGCGGGGCTCATCACGTGTCGGTCGTGAGCCCCGCGGCATGAACTTTCTGAAGCCACGAGAAGTTAGCCGGCCGTACCCACCGCCGGCGCGGGCGGGCGAGAGCGCCGGGCGAGCGAGCGGCCACACGGGCGAGATCGCCCGACATCGTCGGGTTAGCCCGCCGTACCAAACCGGCTATGACGCGGCCGCCCCTCGTGGGACGTATGAGCACGGACGCCGCCGGGGGCGCGCCCGTACCGACCGACGGCCGCGCCGAGGACGAGCCGGACCTCACGGCGAAACAGCGCACCATCCTCGCGTACCTGCGACGCCGGACCGAGGGCCGGTCGTACTTCAAATCGCGGGGGATCGCCGCCGACCTCGGGATGACCGCCAAGGAGGTGGGCGCGAACATGCGCCCGCTGCTCGAGAGCGGGGTGGAGCCGACCGTCGAGAAGTGGGGCTACTCCTCCGGGACGACCTGGATGGTGACGGCGGCCGCGGCCGGGCCGACCGACGCGGACGGCTACGGGTCGTAGCGCAACAGTTCGTCGGCGCTCGCGGCGAACTCGACGGCGTCGGCGCCGAACGAGTCGGCGTAGCGCACCACCAGCCGGACGACCGTCTCGGGCCGACGGACCCGGTAGCCGTCGGCGCGCTCGAACAGGCCGGCGTCGACCAGCGCGGTCGCGTGTGCGCTGATCGTCGGCGACGAGACGTCGAGCGCGGCCGCCAGGTCAGCCCCCGAGACGCCCGGCTCGCGCAGTGCAACCAGCACCATCCCCCGCCGGGTCGCCCGGCGCAGGTGGCCAAGGGCCCGGCGCTCGAAGCCGTCGAACCGGTCGGCGGGGTAGAGCCGGCGGTACTCGCCGTCCCGGCGGGAGTCGACCGCACCGGCCTCGACCAGCCGCCGGAGGTGGTGTTGGGCCTCGCCCGTGCCCAGGCGCAGGTCGTCGCGGAGCTTCGAGAAGTGCGCGCCCGGCGTGGCCGCGAGGTAGCCACGGATCGCACGCCTGACCTCGCTGGCGTCGGCGGGGTCGCCGTCGGCCGCCAGCCCCGCGAGCGGCGTGACGGTCCCGAGGGCGGCGAACCGTCTGAGGGTGGTCCGCTTCTCCTCGTCGATACCCCCGGCCATGCCTCCCGGTAGGCGGGCGATCGGTGAAAAGCGTTCGCTCCGTCCGGAGCCGTTCCGGCTCAGTTCCGCTCGGTCTCGGTCTCGGCCTCGGCCTCGGTCGCGGGGTCGGGGTCGGCGTCGGCCCCGGTGTCGGCGACCGCGCCGACGCCGTCGTCGGCCTCGCCGATCACCTCGTCCGCACTCTTGATCTCGCCCGAGGCGCTCCCGCTCTTGATCGCCTCGGCCTCCTGTTCCATCTGCTCGACGTCCATCTCGGCGGCCTCGTCGATCTGGCCGAGGATCTCCTCGATATCGTCGAGACCGAGCATCTCGCGGGTCTCCGCGTCGAACTCGAGGCTGTCGAGCCCGGCGGTGTCCTGGACGTCGCTGTCGGTGAGCTGTCTGCCGTACCGGCCCACCAGCGAGGTGAGCTCCTGGGGCAGGACGAACGTCGTCGACTCGCCCTGGCCGATGCTCTCCAGGGTCTCCATGCCCTTGTCGATGATCGCGCGCTCGCCCATCGACTCGGCCGAGCGGGCCCGCAGGACCGTCGAGATGGCGTCACCCTGGGCCTCGAGGATCTGGGACTGCTTCTCGCCCTGGGCGCGGATGATGTTGGACTGCTTGTCACCCTCGGCGCTCTCGACCGCGCTGCGGCGCTCGCCCTGGGCCTCGAGGATCATCGCCCGGCGGCGGCGCTCGGCGCTGGTCTGTTGTTCCATCGCCTGCTGGACGTCCTTCGAGGGGTTGACCTCCCGGAC
>CAZMLQ010000150.1:0-5404 GCA_964567195.1 uncultured Haloferacaceae archaeon
GTCGCGGACGTCCGGCCCGAGGGCTGGGGGGGGGACACCGGCCCGCCGGACGTCCGCACGACGACCATGACCGGCTACGACGAGACGTTCGACCTGCCGGTCGCCTACCCGCCGAACTGGCCCGACGACGTCTACGGCGAGGTGCTGGCCGAGGCCGGGCTCACACAGCTACGGATCGCCGAGACCGAGAAGTACGCCCACGTCACCTACTTCCTCAACGGCGGCCGGGAGGTGGCCTTCGAGGGCGAGCGCCGCGAGATCGTCGAGAGCCCCGACGTCCCGACCTACGACCTGCGACCGGAGATGAGCGCCCCCGAGGTGACCGACACGGCCGCCGACGTGATCGAGACCGACGACCCGGACGCGCTGGTGCTCAACTACGCGAACCCGGACATGGTGGGCCACACGGGCGACTTCGAGGCCGCCGTCGCGGCCGTCGAGGCCGTCGACGACTGTCTGGGCCGGCTGGTGCCCGCGATCCGTGACGCCGGCGGCCACGTCCTGCTGTGTGCGGACCACGGCAACGCCGACGACATGGGCACCCCGGAGGACCCACACACCGCCCACACCATCAACCCGGTCCCGTTCGTCTACCTCGCGCCGGGCGAGGACGCCGTGGCGGACGGCGACGGGTCGGCCGCGGCCGGCCGGACCGCCAGAGAGGGCGGGACGCTGGCGGACCTGGCGCCGACGGCGCTCGACCTGATCGGGGTCGACCGGCCGGCGGCGATGACCGGCGAGCCGTTGGTCGAGTAGCGAAACGCACACCGGTCCGGCGTCGACAGTCGGTCGCATGGACGCCCTCCGTCGCGGCTGGTCCCCCGACGAGCGGACACGCCGGCGTCTGCGGATCGCCGCCGGCCTCCTCCTGGTGCTCGCGCCGGCCTACCTGGGCTGGCTGGGGATCGGCGAGACGACCAACCGCTACCGCACCGCCGAGGTGACCGCCGAGAACGGGACGCTGACCTTCGAGCCCGGCCTCCCCCCCGACGCCGCCCCCGCCGACCTCGACTGCGTGACGGCGCTCCAGCGGGACCGCCTGTGCCTCCTGGAGCGGGAACTCCTGGCGGGCAACGTCACGACCGACGGCGTCCTGATCGCCCACGGGGAACCGGCCCACGCGGTCCACGACGGGCGGCTCTACCGGAGACGGGCCGTCGACACGCTCGAGGGGACCGAACTGGCGCTGACCCCCGCCGATCCCGAGGCCTTCCTCGACCGGTACGCCCGACCGATCGGGGGGATCGCGCTGCCGACCCGGGTCGCGCTGTGGACCGGGAGCGCCCGGACGCCGGGGCCGATGCCCAACGGCGACGAGTTCCTGCGGACCGACGACGGCGTCGTCCTGCTGTACGGCGACGAGCGGGACCCGCCGGTCGCGGGCGACGGCGAGTTCGGGCTGCTCGTCTCCGCGGTCGCCGTGGTCGCCGGTCTCCGCCTGCTCCGGCCGTCCTGAGCGCCGGGTCAGGTCCGGCGCGCCGGTCCGCCGTCCCGCCCCTCGTGTCCCGTCCCGTCGCTCCGCCGGTTCGTCGTTCCACCGGTCCGTCCGCCGTCCGTCAGCCCGCCGCCCCGTCAGCCGCCCACGGCCCCGTCCCGTCGCCCGCCTCCGGTTCGCCCGTCGATTCCGTCCATTCGGGAGAAAGTTGTAAGTGGAAAAGCGATGAAACGACTACCAGCGACGCCCGGGCGCTCGGGCGTGGGGGGAGGACATGGACGACGACACGCTCGACTCGCTGTACGACGGGTGGGAGGAGCCGCCGCCGGCGCTGCGGGACGCGCCGGCGGCCGAACGCCGGGCGGCGGTCGCGACGCTCGCGGCCGCGACGCTCGACCCGGGACGGCGCCGCGAGCTGACCGACGGAGGTCGGGACCCGGCGACCGTCGACGTCGACGCCCGGTTCGCGGAGTACGACGGCAGCGCCCGGGACCTGCTGACCGGGCGGGACGGGGCCGAGGCGTCCGTGCCCGACGAGCCGGGGGCGCCGATCCGGAAGGCACGGGCGAGCATGCGCGCCGCGGTCGAGCGGGAGCTGTCGGCCGCGCTGCCCGACGCGGTCCGGGCGCGGTTCGACGACCTGGCGGGGCTGGCGGCCGACGTGGCGGGGTCGCTGGACGCCTCCGAGTGGCGGCGTCACCACCGCGAGGCCCGCCGGCTGTTCGACCGGACCGAGCGGGAGGGGGCCGCGTTCGCCCGGGTTCGTGAGGGGTACGCCACCCGGCGGGCGCTGTGTGCCCGCGGACAGGCGGTCGTCGCCGAGCCGGCGGCGGCGTGGCTGGACGACCCCGAGGTCCGTCGGGAGCTGACCTACGGGACCGAGTGGCTGCGCTACGTGGCCGACGTCCGGCCCGTCGACGTCGACGCCCCCGCCGACCGGTACGTGGTCGCGGCGATGGACGGCCGGACGGCGGAGCTGACCGCGACGCTGGGGAGCGCACGGCCGCTGTTGCAGGTGCTCGCGAACGACGCCCTCCGGGCGGTCGTCGACCGGGACCCGGTCTCGGTCGCGGCCCACCGGTCGGAGCTCCGGGCGGGGCTGACCGACGACCACCCGGTCGCTCGCGACGCGGCGCTCGACACCGCGACCGCGCTCGCCGAGCGCGACGGGGAGTACGTCGCGCCGCTGTCGGACACGCTGGTGGGACTGGTCGACGACCCGGACGCCCGGATCCGGCGCCGGGCGGCGACGGTACTGCGGCGGGCGACGGCGGCCCGGCCCGACGCCGTCGCGGACGACGCCGACGCCCTCGCGGCGACCGCCGCCGCGGACCCGAGTCCGGGGGTGCGCGCGGCCGCCGGGGGCGTCCTGGCGGCGCTGACGACCGATCGACCCGGGGTCGTGGTGGCCGGCGGGGTGGACGCGCTGGTCGGGCTCCTGTCAGTCGACGCCCCGGCGGTCGCGACGACGGCCGCCGCGGGGCTGGGGCGGGTCGCGCGGGTCGAGCCCGACGTCGCCGGGACGGTCGCGGACGCCCTGGCCGACGCGCTCGACGAGGAGGGGGTCCGGGCCGCCGCCGCCCGGGGGCTCGACGAGACCGCCCGCGGCGCCGCCGACGCCGTGGCACCCCACGCCGGCCGGCTGGGCTCGCTGACCTCCGCACGCTACGATCGGGCGACCCGCGAGGCGGCCGCCCTGGCGCTGTCGACGCTGGCGGCGGCCCGTCCCGGCGCCGTCGCGCTGGCGGTGCCGGACGCCCTGGAGGCCGCCGCGTTCGAGCCGACGCCGGCGCTGCGGACCGCCGTGGCCGAGACCCTCGAGACCGTCACCGACGACCCCGCGGCGGCGCTCTCCGGCGACCTGCCGGCGCGGCTGGCCGAGCGACTGGACCACGACTCCGCGTTCGTCCGCCGGCGGGCGCTCGCGGCGCTCGCGGCGCTCGCCGAGGACCGGCCGTCGGCGGTCGCCGGCCACGCCATCCCCGTCGCCGGCCGACTGGTCGCCGACGAGGAGGCGGAGGCCGCGGCGGACCTGCTCGTCGGGCTGGCCGAGCACGCGCCGGAGCAGGTGGACCGCGCGCTCCGGGCGGTCGACGGCGAGGTCGACCCCGAGCGTCGCCGCCGGATCGCCGGGGCGCTCCCGGACGGGTCCGACGCCGCCGACGAACCACCCGAGGGCGGGCTCTGGACCGCGGCGTCGCGGCTGCTCGGCGGGTGAGTCGAGGGCGGGCCCCGTCCGTCGCGGAGACGAACGCCCACGTGGCGACAGTACGGCCGGGAGAAGGGGTCGATCACCGACCGGCGGTCAGTCCAGCCGGAAGGAGAGGTCGAGCGCCGGCGCGGAGTGGGTCAGCGACCCCATCGACACCACGTCCACGCCGGTCGCGGCGTAGTCGGGGACGGCATCGACGGTGATCCCGCCGGAGGCCTCCGCGAGCGCGTCCGCGTCGGCCTCGCGGAGCAGTTCGACGGCGTCCGCGGTCGTCGCGGGGTCCATGTTGTCCAGCAGGACGACGTCGGCCCCGGCCGCGGCGACGCGGGGGGCGTCCCCCGGCGTCTCCACCTCGGCCTCCACCTTCGTGGCGAAGGAGGTCCGCTCGGCCGTCCGCTCGACGGCGGCCTCCAGGCCGACCTGGGCTGCGTGGTTCTCCTTGACCATCGCCATGTGCGAGAGGTCGAGCCGGTGGGTGTCCCCGCCGGCAGCCGCGACGGCCCGCTTCTCGACGCCGCGCAGGCCGGGCGTGGTCTTGCGGGTGCAGGCCACGCGCACGTCGGGGTCGACCTCGCGGGCGGCCGCCACCGCCGCCCGGGTCCGGGTCGCGACGCCCGAGGCGTGGGCGACGACGTTGACCGCCGGCCGCTCGCCCCGGAGCACCGCCCGCGCCGGGCCGGCGGCCTCCAGGACCGTCTCGCCGGGCTCGACCGGGTCGCCGGCCGCGACCGCCGCGGTCGCCTCGCAGTCGAGGTAGTCGAAGACGGCGACGGCGGCGTCCAGGCCCGCGACCACGCCGGCCTCCGTCGCCACCAGCCGCCCCTCGGCCTCCCCGGGGACGTCGTTGGTGACGTCGTGGTGGCCGACGTCCTCGCGGAGCCACCGCTCGACCGTCGAGCGTTCGAGCATCAGTCGACCGTCCCGGCCTCGGGGGCCGGTTCGGCCCCGGTCTCGTCCTCGTCGGCTCCGGCCTCGACCAGGTTGTGCGTGCCGACGGACTGGTCGTTCTCGGCGGCCGCCCGCGTGATCAACAGCGCGGTGACGCTGGCGTTGCGCAGTTCGTACAGCGACCGCGAGGTGCGGGTGCGGACGTAGGCGTCGACCTCGCCCTTGAGCCGTCGGAGCACCGCGAGCGCCCGGCTCAGCTCCGCCGGATCGCGCCGGACGCCGACGTGGTCGTCCATCACCCGGCGCAGCCGGCCGAACTTGTCGCGGGCGAACCGGTCCGGGAGGTCGGGGTCCCGCTCCAGCAGCTCCGGCGCCTCGATCCGCTCGGGCTCGGTCCCGGCGGCGTCCTCGCCGGCGCGCAGCCCCCAGACCAGCCCCTCCAGCAGGGAGGTGCTGGCCAGCCGGTTGGCGCCGTGGACGCCCGTGCGGGCACACTCGCCGACGGCGTACAGCCGGTCCAGCGAGGACCGCCCCCGGTCGTCGACGGCGACCCCGCCACAGAGGAAGTGCTCGGCGGGCGAAACCGGAATCCCGGCCGTGTAGTCGACGCCGTGGTCCTCGCAGAGTTCGACCAGGTCCGGGAACTCCTCCGCGAAGTCCACCGGCGAGACGTCGAGCCGGACGTCGCCGGTGGCCTCGCGCTCGGCCTTCACGGCGCGGGAGACCACGTCACGGGGCGCCAGTTCGGCGTCCTCGTGGTAGTCGGGCATGAACCGCTCGCCGTCGCCGTTGCGGAGCACCGCACCCTCCCCCCGGACGGCCTCCGAGACCAGGAACGGGTCGCCGTCGGGGTCGCCCCGCGCCTCGCC
>CAZMLQ010000151.1:0-5374 GCA_964567195.1 uncultured Haloferacaceae archaeon
TCGGCAAGCCCGACGCCTACCCCGGCCGGCGGATGGGCGTGGCCGTGGCGACCGCCCCCGACCTCGACCGCGCCCGCGAGCGGGCGACGGCCGCCGCCGACCGGGTCCGGGTGGTCGAGGACGCCGACTGAGCCCGGCGCCGCCGGACGCACGGTTGAAGCGGCTCCGGCCCCTCGGACGGGCGTGACCGATCCGGCGTCCGATCATCCGGTCGACGGTCTGCCCGCCCCCGACCCCGCCTACGGCCCGGGCCGGGTGGTCGAGATCCAGGTCGCGGCGCTCGCCGACAACGACGAGCCCGTCCCCGACGCGGGGATCAAGACGGCGTACAACTTCGCCTCGCCGGCCAACCGCCGGGCCACGGGACCGCTCGACCGGTTCACCCGGATGGTGCGTGGCCCGCGTTACGCGCCGATGGTCGACCACGTCGAGGCCACCCCCGGCCCCGTCGAGCGCGACGGCGCGACCGCCGAGCGGCGGGTGACGCTCACCGGCCCCGACGGCCGGACGGTGACCTACCTGTTCGGGCTCTCGCGGGCGAGCGACGGCCCCTACGAGGGCTGTTGGCTCACCGACAGCGTGCTCGTCGACTGAGGGGCCGGAGCCGGCGACACCGATAACTGACGAACCGTCCAACGGCGGATCGAGCCACGCCGACATGACCCGCCGGCCGGAGGGGCCCCACGAGCGTCGCTGGGACGACCACGAGCGCCCGAGCGTGGCCGTGGTCGAACTGGTCGCCGCGCTGACCGGCCGGGAGCCGGCCGCGCTCCCGCCGTTCGGGGGGACGGTCGACGCCGACGCCCTCGACACGCTGTTGACCGGCGGCGTCGACTGGTCGGACGCCCCCGTCCAGGTGAGCTTCGAGTACGCCGGCGCCGAGGTGACGGCGACGAGCGACGGCGCGCTCTCGGTCCGGTTCCCGGGCGACGAGGCGCTCAGAGCGCCTCGTCGGGCTCGTGGCGCTCGCTGATCCGGCGGGCCTCGGCCGCGTAGCGCTCGCGCAGGTCGGGATCGTCGACCGCGCCGAGGTTGCGCGGCGGCGCCGTCACCGCGGCGGTCGTCTCGCGGGCGTCGTCGAAGGAGGTGAGCGCGCGCTCCTTGCGGAGGTAGCGCCGTCCGTCCGGCGTCGCGTAGGTGAGCACGATCACGTTCTGTTCGTCGTCGGAGTAGGTCCGCTCGACGAGCCAGACGCGCACGCCCTCGCTCTCGTCGTCGGTCACGGTCGCCCGTCGTCGGCCGGCGTGATCAACCCCCGCCCCGTGGCGTCCAAAGCTAGAAGCCCCCGCCCCCGGTAGGTCCGATCGGTGAACCGGATCCTCCTCGCCGGCGTCTGCGGGTTCGGGGGCGTGCTCGTGCTCGTCCTGACGCCACAGAACTCGCTGCCCCAGCTCGGCGCGGTGCCGCTCTTTCTCGCCGCGGTCGCGCTGGCGTTCGACGCCGTGCGCTGATCGCCCGCGGGACTCAGACCCGCTCGGTCGGCGTCGAACACCGCAGACAGAGCACCTCACTCCCCGACCAGTTCACGTCGGTCGAGCCACACGCCGGACAGCGGTGGTTGGCGTTGCCGTACTCGGTGGTGCCACGGGGGGCGGCGAGGTGGCCCTCCGAGACCGCGCCCGCGACCAGCGAGGCGAACCGGCGGCGCTTGTAGCGCGCCCGCGCCGCGAGAAAGTCGCCCGGCCGGGAGGGGTCCGAGCCGTGGAGGTCCTCCCACGTGATCGCGATCTCGCCGTTCGAGAGCCCCCGCGCGACCTGCTCGATCGGCCCCGCGGCGGCCTCGAACAGCGGCGTCGTCGCGAGCCCCTGTGGCTCGTCGATCGCCCTGCCGGCCGCCTGGTAGGCGTCGATCGCGTCCTCGTACACCTCCGCTGCGCCGTCGACGCCGCCCGCGACCCGCAGATCGCCCGCGAGTTCGAGCAGGCAGGCGCCCTGCCCGGGGCGGTCGAGGCCGCGCCGGAGGTCGCGCGCCGTCGCCTCGCCCGCCACCGCGCGTCGGGTGGCGCGGCTCTCGGCCCCGGCCACCCGGTAGGCGACGGCGGCGACGACGAACGCCGCCACCCCCGCCCCGACCCAGCCCCGCCCGTCGGGGCCGAACGGGTCGATCCCCTCGCGCTCGCGCGGGTCGGCCAGCAGGCGGTGGCCGGCGCGGGTGTAGCGGTCGCCCGCGCGCTCGTACTCCCGGACCGCCAGCGCGTCGATGGCGGCGTCGCGGTGGCCGCCGTCGTCCGTGCTCACGACCGGGTGACGGTCGGCGCGGGAATAGGGGTGTCGCTCCGCTGGTCGGGGCCGGACGCGGCGCCGGCGGCGGTCGACTCAGCCCCGCTCGTGGCCCGCCCGCGCCAGGTCGTGGGCGCGCTCGTTGCCCCGGCGGTCGACCGCCCGGTAGCTCACGACCGGCACGTCCGCGACCAGCTCGTGGATCGCCCCGACCCGGCGCCGGACGATCCGGCCCGAGGGCTCGGTCGGGCGCGCCGGATCGACCGCCCGGATCACCGCGTCGGCGTCGCCCCGGACGTGGAGCGTGCTCGGGGCGAACCGGGCGTCGACCGCCCGGAGCGCCGCCAGCAGCGCGCGAAACTCCAGCGCCGTCGACGAGACCACCGCGTCGACGCCGGCCGAGCGCTCGACGTGGACGGTCGCGCCCTCCTCGACGAGGTAGCCGATCGCGCCGGAGACGGGCGTGGCGTTCTCGGGGCCGTACCGGACGCTCGCGTCGAAGGCGACGACCAGCGACCGCCCGTCCCGGCGCCCGGTCACCGCCCGCGCCGCCGGACGTGCTCGCTGGTCCGGACATCGGTCGAGAGCCTGTCGCTGCCCCGGATCCAGTCGAGATAGCCCGCCAGCCGGTCGGCCTCGCGCAGCGCCGCGGCGGTGTCGTAGTCGGCCCGGAGTTCGGCGTTGGTAAAGAGCGCGTGGACCTGGTCGTGGCAGGGCCGACAGAGCTCGACGGTCGGGCTGGTGGCGCGCTCCTCCGGCCTGAGGTGGTGGGTCTGGACGACGCCCGGATCGTCGATCCGCTCGTCGGGGACGCGCCGCCGACACAGCGCGCAGGTGGTCGCCATCGGGCGCGCTACGGGCCGCGTGGATACGAGCGTTTCCCCCGCCTCCGACCGGCCACGCCGCGTCGAGCACCGGATCGTGGACGGCCACCGCCGCCGGCGGGCCGGTCAGGCCGGGACGAGCGCGAGCACCGGCGCGTCGCCGGCGTCGACCGCGACGTGGAGGACGCCGGTGTCGGGCGCGACCGCGACGGCCCGGAGGCGCTCGCTCCGGTCGGCCAACAGCCGCTCGACCTCGCTCGCCCGGTCGCCGTCGACCCGGATCCGCGCCAGCGAGCGCGAGGCCAGCCCGCCGACGAACAGGTCGCCCCGCCAGTCGGGGACCGCGTCGCCGTCGTAGAAGGTCGTCCCGCTGGGCGGGAAGCCGCCGCTCCCGCAGGGCCAGGAGAGCGCCGGCCCGACCACGTCCGCCCGGTCGGCGTGAGAGACGCCGATCGGCTCGCCGCTCCCGTAGGTACAGCCCTCGTCGGCGACCGGCCAGCCGTAGTTGCCTCCCGCCTCGATCCGATTGATCTCGTCGCCGTCGCGCTCGCCGAACTCGCTCTCCCAGACCGCCCCCGTCCCCGGCTGGATCGCGAGCCCCTGGGCGTTGCGGTGGCCGTAGCTGTAGACCGCGTCCCGACCCTCGCGGCCGACGAACGGGTTGTCCGACGGGACCGTCCCGTCGTGGCCCAGCCGCAGGGTCGTGCCGAGGTCGTTGGTCGGGTCCTGGGCGACGTGTGCCGGGCCGAAGTTCTTGAACTGTCGGTCGCCGACGGTCGCGTAGAGGTACTCGTCGTCGAGCGCCACCCGCGAGCCGAAGTGGCCGGTCGAGCGCACGAACGGCTCGGCGGTGTAGAGCACCTCGAAGCCGGTCAGCCGGCCGGCGTCGGCGGCCAGTCGTCCCCGGCCGAGCCGGCTGCTCGACCGCCCGTCCCGCCCCGCGACCGCGTAGGTCAGGTAGACCCACCGCTCGTCGGCGAACTCGGGCCCGAGCGCCACGTCCAACAGCCCGCCCTGGCCGCGGGCGAACACGTCGGGCACCCCGTCGATCCGCGACCGGCCCCCGTCGGTCCGGTCGACGGCGACCAGCCGCCCCGGTCGCTCGGTGACCAGCAGGCGGTCCTCGTCCGGCAGGAAGGCGAGCCCCCACGGGCGCTTGAGCCCGGTCGTCACCGTCTCGACGCGGATGTCGGGGCCGGCCGCGGTCCCCGTCGGATCGACGGCCCCGTCGGTCGCCGCGTCGTCGGTCCGTCGGCCGGCACAGCCCGCGAGCCCGCCCGCCGCGAGCGCGAGGTAGCGTCGTCGCCGCACGCCCGACCTGGGGGCCCGAGCGGCGAGAAGCTTCCGGATCCGCCCGTCGGCCGTCTACCGGTCGCGTCGGCGTCCGGGCCGAGCCCGCCACCGCCATCGCCACGGCCACCGATCGTCGCCGCGAGCCCGTCGCCACGCCGTCGGGCGCGTCGAGGGCTCAGTCCGGGTCGTCGCGGTGGCGCGCGAGCGCGACGAGCCCGGCGGCGACGAGCGCGAGTTCGAGCGCGCCGAGCGGGCCGGCGGCGTACTCGAGCCAGTAGGCGACGACGGGGTCGTCGGGCGTCGGCCGGGGGGCGAGCAGGGGCCAGGCGTAGTTGACGAGGAAGGTCGGGTACGCGACGGCGAGGTCGGCGGCGACGTGGCCGGCGACCCCGACGAGGAGTGGGCCGGCGGGTCGGAGACGGGGGACGAGCGCGGCGGCCGCGGCGAGCACGCCGAGCACGACGACCGAGTGCCCGACCGAGTGCGCGATTGGGACGACCCCGAGCACGACCAGGGGCTTGTCGATCAGGTCCGGCAGGACCGCCCCGGCGAGACAGCCCGCGGCCGCGCGGCCGGCGTAGCCACGCGCCCGGACGAGCAGTACCGACACCGCGAGGTGGCCAAGCGGGGTCACGCCGGCGCTCGGGGGGCGGGCGACACGAAGCCGTCGATCGGGGTCGGCCCCGCTACGCGACGCGCTCGATCCGGTCGGCCGCGGGGTCGACCGCGATCCCGTCGAGCCCCGCGACCGCGTCGCGGAAGGCCGTCGCGTAGCTCGCGGGGCCGTGGACCGGACCGACCGCGCCCTCGGCCGCGGCCTCGCCCGCGAGCCCGAACGCCGCGGTCCCGACCAGCGCCGCCTCGGCCGGGTCTCCGAGCGCGCCGGCGAAGGTTGCGGCCGTCGCACCCAGCATACAGCCCGTGCCAACCACCTCGCCCATCGCGGGATCGCCGGTTCGCACCTCGTAGGCGGCGCCGGCGGTCGCGACCACGTCCGTCTCGCCCGAGGCGACCACCACGGCGTCGTACTCGCGGGC
>CAZMLQ010000152.1:0-5356 GCA_964567195.1 uncultured Haloferacaceae archaeon
TCGCGACCACGTCCGTCTCGCCCGAGGCGACCACCACGGCGTCGTACTCGCGGGCGCAGGCGACCGCCGTGGCCGCGATGTCGGCGTACTCGCCGACCGACTCGACGCCCCGGACCTCGGCGTCGGCGCCCGTCAGCGCCGTCACCTCGGCGTGGTTGCCCTTCACCACCGCGAGGTCGAGGTCGGTCGCCAGCCGCTCGGCCACCCGGTCGCGGGTCGTCGTCGCCCCGACCCCCACGGGGTCGAGCACGACCGGGACGCCCGCCTCGTTCGCGGCCTCGCCCGCGGCCAGCATCGCCCGCTCGCCCGCCTCGCTGACCGTCCCCATGTTGAGCAGACAGGCCTCGGCCCCCGCGACCATCTCCGCCACCTCGCGCTCGTCGTCGGACATGACCGGCAGGCCGCCCCAGTGGAGGATCACCTGTGCCACGTCGTTGACCGTCACGGCGTTGGTGAGACAGTTCACCAGCGGGCTCGCGTCCCCGACGGCCGACAGCGCCGCCGACAGGTCGAGCTCGTACTCGTCGGTATTCATCGGTTATAACGCCCGGTACCCGCTCCACCCACAAACGGGTGCTGGTCTCTCCGTCCGCGCGGGGCGTCCGCGGGACCGCGCGGGTGGCGCGGCCAGCGCGGCGACGACCCGCCGGCGCGACGACGACCTCGGGTCGCGCTCGCGCGAACGCGCGCGCACCCGAAGCGTCAAACCGCTCGAACCCCTCGGACGGACGTGAGCGACGGACACACGTATCGCTGTCTGGGCTGTCTGGAGGGCGCGGTCACCCGCGCGTTCGACGTCTCGCACCTGCTGGCGCGCTGTCCGGACTGTGACTCGTTCGAGCGCCTGGTCAACGGCGTCGTGCTCGACCAGTTCGAGGCGTTCGAGGCCGACCCGCCGGCGGCGCTCGACTGGACGGCCCTCGACCGCAGGGCGAAGCTGCTGGTCAGCGAGCGGGTCGCCCGGCGGGGCCGGTCGGTCGCGGAGATTGCCGGCGACGACGCACCCGCGGGCTCCGGGTCCGAAGCCGAGTCCGAGGCCGACCCCGGGGCGTAGCGCCGCCGGTCAGGCCCCGTCGGCGGCCCGCCGGCCGAGCAGGTTCGCGGGATCGTACCGGCGCTCTAGCTCGGCCAGGCGGTCGCGGTGTTCGCCGTAGACCGTCTCGGGCGGGGCCGGCTCGTCGGCGCCCGCGTAGCCCGCGTAGGCGCCCGTGGCGCCGGCCTCGCGGAGCAGGCGCTCGGTCTCGCGCGCCCACTCGAGGTGGGCGGGGCTGTCGTGGCCCTCCCAGGCCGCCTCGACGACGACCAGGTGCTCGCGATCGGTCCACGGGACCGCCGACGGCGGGCCCGAGCCGACGGCGTCGCCGAGGGGCCAGATCCCGACGCCGTCGGCCGGGCCGGGCGCGGCCGCGGTCCGCGCGAGCGACAGCTCGTGGAGGTCGTCGGTCAGTTCGTCGACGAACGCCGAGCGGTGGCTGTACTTCCGGCCGCTCGGGTGGAGGAGCGTGCCGATCTCGTGGAGCGCGGCGTAGGGCATCGGCTCGCTCCGGTCGACCAGCGGCTCGGCGGCCGCGCGCAGGGGAGCGAGCTCGGCCATCGCCGCCTCGGGGTCGGGCCCGGTGTGACAGCCGATCAGCCCGACCGCCGGCTCGCCGTGGTGTTCGGGGGGCATCCCCGGCAGCGGCGGCACCTCGCCGTAGTTGCAGATCACCGTCGCCGCGGCCGGCCCGTCGCGGTAAAACGTCCGGAACCGCTCGACGACCGCGTCGGCGTCGGCCCGCGGGTAGAAGACGCTCAGCCCGGCCACGAGCCCGTCGCGGCCGACCTCGTGGAGCTCGAACTCGAGCTCGGTGACGACGCCGACGCCCCCGCTCCCGCCCCGGAGCGCCCAGAACAGGTCGGGCTCGCGCTCGGGCGTCGCGGTCCGTCGCTCGCCGTCGGGCGTGACCACCTCCAGGCGCCGGACCGCGTCGACCGAGAGGCCGTATTCGCCCCGCAGCCAGCCGATCCCGCCGTGGAGCGTGGTGCCGCCCACGCCCGGACTGCCCGCGCTCCCGGTCGGGGTCGCGAGGCCGTGCTCGGTCGTCGCGGCCAGCAGGTCGGCGGTCGACGCCCCCGGGCCGACCGTCGCCACCCGCGCCTCGGGATCGACCTCGACCCGGTCGAGCCCGCCCAGATCGACCACCAGCCCGTTCGACGCGACCGCATCGCCGGCCTGGCCGTGCCCCCCGGACCGAACCGAGAGCGGGAGGTCGTGCTCGCGCGCGAACCCGAGCGCCCGCGCCACGTCCGCCGGGCCCGCGACCCGGACGATCAGCGCGGGGTACTCGTTCACCAGCCCGTTCCACACCCGCCGGGCGCCGTCGTAGCCCTCGCCGTCGGGCGTGCGGAGCCCCCCATCGAGCCCCGCCGCGAACTCGCCGACCGCCGCCTCGCCGAGCGCCCCGAGCGTCACCAGTGGATGCTCCGTCCGGTCCATCGATCCGAGGTCGATCGGCCTCCCCGGTATAGCTGTCGCCGGTCCGACCGATCGTCCGCGCGGGGTCCGAACCCCGCCCCCGTCGCCCAGAGGTCGACGACGACGGCGTGTGGGCGCCGGGGATGGGTTGAAGTTGTCGCCGTCCGACAGGTCGTGGCGAGCGGTGTCCCCCGATCCAGCTCCCGCGTCCGACGAGCCCGACCCGGACGGTCCGTCACCGGCGGCGGGTGGCTCTCGGCTCCCGCTCCGCGTGCTCGGCCTCTACGGGCTCGTCACCGTCGGGTTCGTGTTGGCGACGGCCGCGGAGGTGTCGCTGCTCGGCCTCCTCGGGCGGGCGCTGTCGCGCGCGTCGGCGGCGCTGGGCGGCCCGACCCCGGTGGTGATCCCGCGCCGACCCCGCCTCCCCGTCGTCGGCCCGGTCCCGGTCGATCTCGACACCACGGTTCCGGTCCGGGCGTACCTGCTGGCGGTGCTCGGCGCCTCGATCCGGCTGTTCGCGGCCGTCGCCGGCCCGCTGGGCGACGTGATCGAGTTCGACGACGCCGCCGGCGCGGGCCCCGGGACCGATCCCGACCGGACGCCGGCCGCGCTCTCCGTCCAGCAGCTGCTGGCGCTGCCCGCCGCGGTCTGTCTCGCGGCGGGGCTGGTGCTGGTTCGGGGGCTCTCGACCGAGGTGGTCGACCTCCTCGGGCCCGAGGCCGTCGTCCCCACGCTCGGACTGGTCGCCGGCCTCGGGGTCAAACCCGCCTACCGCGCGCTGGGCGGGGTCGCGGACCGGATCCTCGACCGGGTGGGGCCGGCGGGCGACGAGGCCGACCGGACGGCGCTGGACCGGCTGACGCGGGGCGGGCCGGCGACCGCGAGGCTGACGCGGGGGGCGCGGCTGCGGGGCTGGGCGCTGTTCGGGCTCCTGGCCGGGACCGTCGGCCTCGCCGCCGCGTTGCTGGGCCCGCCGCCGGACGTGGTGGTCTACGCCACGATGGGCGGGCTGGGCTACGTCTTCACCACCGTCGTCGTCGACGCCGACCGGGCGAGCCGGCGGCTCGTCACCTACTACGCCCGGATCGTCCTGGGGGTCGTCCTCGCGGTCGTCGGCCACCTGGTGTTGGCCCCGACGCCCGGCGCGACCGCCGCGGTCGCGTTCCTGGTCGGGCTCTACCCGAAGGTGCTGGTGAACGCCCTCACGGGGCTGGTCCGGCGGGCGCTCGACGGTCTCGGGCGGCAGCGTTAGGCACCTGCGGCCCCTCACCCGGCTGTGCTCGGACTCGGCTACCACGCCTGTGGGGCCTGTGGGACCGTCCACGCCGCCCCGACGGCGCCGGACCGGTGCGGTCGCTGTGGCGAGGGACCGCTCCGCGAGATCGCGACCGACGACCGGAGCGAGGTCGCCTACTTCGCCCCGCCGGGGTGGGCCGACGGGGACTGAGGGCCGCCGGCGCGGCGGGTTGAAGAGCCGCCGGCGCGTCCGGCCGTGGCATGGAGCTCATCTCGGTCGCCGCGGTGGCGGAGAACGGCGTGATCGGACGGGACGGCGGCCTCCCGTGGCCGTCGATCCCGGCCGACAAGGCCCGCTACCGCGCCCGGGTCGCCGACGATCCGGTCGTGCTGGGCCGGCGGACCTTCGAGGCGATGCGTGCGGACCTGCCCGGGAGCGAGCAGGTGGTGTTGAGCCGGTCGCCGCGCTCGTACGGCGTTCCGACCGCCCACTCCGTCCGGGGGGTCGAGGCGGCGCTCGCCGTCCTCGCCGACCTGGGGGCCGAGCGGGCCTACGTGCTCGGCGGCGCCGCGGTCTACGAGGCCTTCCAGCCCCGCCTCGACCGGATGGTGCTCAGCCGGATCCCCGGCGCGTACGAGGGCGACGCCCGCTACCCGGCGTGGTCGTCCGACGGCTGGCGGCTGCTCGCCCGCACCGAGTACGAGGCCTACACGCTCGAGGAGTGGGTCCGGGCCGACTGAGCGCCCGCGTCCGGGCCGGCCGATGGAAAGGGGCAAGTAGCGCGCCGCCGTTCGGTCCTCCGGGTTTCCGACGGCCAGATGGACGAGACCGACCAGGGCGAGTACGGCTACACCGAGTGGCGCTGTGAGAGCTGTGGCCACGGCACGCCGCGGAACAACCCGCCCTGCAACCGCTGTGGTAACATGAGCTTCGAGCAGGTCGAGGTCCACGCGAGCGACTTCGACGAGGCGACGCGGGCGGCGGGCACGCGCGAACTGCTGCGCGAGAACGCCCGGACCGTCGGCGTGGCCGTCGCGCTCGTGCTCGTGGTCGGGACCGCGACGCTGGCGAGCGCGGGCGTGTTCGTCCTCTCGGACCCGCTCGGGCTGGGCTACCGCTACGGCGCCGTCGACGCCGTGACGCCGGACGACGACGGCCGACTGACCGCGGCCGAACTCCACGGCCGCGCGGCGGCCGTCCACGACGACACCGCGCTGCGCTGGTCCGGCCGCCGGCTCGAGCTCGCCTACGACTCGCGGGCGGGCTCGAACGCCGCGCTCGCGGCCGAGTTCGTCCGGATCGGCGGCTGGTACGCGACCTACGTCGAGGGCGGGGGCGACGCCGCCCGGCTCCGGATCACCGCGGCGGTCGGCGAGCGAGGCCGGGCCCGCGTGACGGTCGAGCGCGCCGACGCCGCCGCCGCCGCCGCCGGCGACATCACCGAGTCGGAGTACCGGACCCGGATCCTCGGCGGCGACGGTACGGCCTGAGCCGCTATGCCGCGAGGTCGAGGCCCGTCGCGTCGCGGGTCGCCACCGTCACCGCGTCCCCGCCGTGGCTGGTGGTGCCGTAGACCAGCGTGTCGGCGGCGGCGTCGTAGAGCCGGACGAACGCCCGGCCCGTCCCGCCGGACTCCGGGGCCCGGAACCGCGTGACGTCCGCGA
>CAZMLQ010000153.1:0-4616 GCA_964567195.1 uncultured Haloferacaceae archaeon
CAACGAGTTCCTCGCCGCCTTCGGCTCGATGTACGACGGCTTCGAGCAGGCGGCCATCCACGGCACCGAGGCGCTGGAGGAGACCGACCTCGACGACGACGAGGTCGAGGCCATCGTGACGACCGCCCGCGAGAACGTCTCGGTGCCTTACGTCGACGTCACGGGCTACGTCGACCTGACCTGCCCGACCGGCGACGGCGTCGACGTGATCAAGGAGGCGTTGCGGGCCGCCGAGGGTAACGGCGAGGTGCCCGAGGAGATCCAGCTCGGGGTCACCTACGTCGGCTCCCCGGAGTACCGCCTGGAGGTGCGGGCCCCGGACTACAAGACCGCCGAGTCACAGCTCCAGGAGAGCGTCGACCGCGCCCGGGCCGTCGTCGCCGAACACGGCGGCGGCGCGCAGTTCCACCGCGAGCGCGACGAGGAGACGGAGTGACTCCCGCGCGACCCGGGGCTCGCTGACGACGCCTCGATCCGAGACCCGCATGCGTTCCGACATCCGCGTCTGTGAGGCCTGGGAGACCGAGCACGACCGACCGGTGTACACGCTGAGCGAGCGCTGTCCGGCGTGTGGCGCGCCGGCGGTCAACAGCGCGCCGGCGCCGTTCGACCCGGCGGACCGACACGGGGAGTATCGACGCGCTCTTAAGCGCAGACGCCGCTAACGCGTCCATGGACGAGTTCGAGATCGAACACGTCGCGGAGGCGGAGCTCTCGGAGCCGGCGCTGGTCGAGGGGCTGCCGGGCGTCGGTCACGTCGGGAAGCTCGCCGCCGAACACCTGCTCGAGGAACTCGACAGCGAGCTCGTCCGCCGGGTGTACTCACAGCACTTCCCGCCCCAGGTCACCGTCGAGGACGGCCGGGCGGAGCTCGCCTGTGCCGAGTTCTACGCCGTCACGCCCGAGGAGGGCCGGGACATGCTCGTGCTCACCGGCGACCACCAGGCCGGGGACAACCGCGGCCACTACGGCCTGACCGACACGGTGCTGGACGTCGCCGAGGGGGTCGGCGTCGGGACGGTGTACGCGCTGGGCGGGGTGCCGACCGGCGAACTCGTCGAGGACCACGACGTCGTCGGCGCGGTCACCACGGACGCGCTGGCCGAGGAACTGACCGAGGCCGGCGTCGAGTTCCGCGAGGACGAGCCCGCGGGCGGCATCGTCGGCGTCTCCGGCCTCCTGCTCGGACTGGGCGACCGCCGGGGCGTCCCGGCGGCCTGTCTGATGGGCGAGACGTCGGGCTACCTCGTCGACCCCAAGAGCGCCCGGGCGGTCCTCGAGGTCCTCCAGACGGCGCTGGGCTTCGCGGTCGACTTCGAGTCCCTGGAGGAGCGGGCCGACGAGATGGAGGAGGTCGTCCGCAAGATCCAAGAGATGGAGGGCAACAGCGCCCCCGCGGCGTCCGACGAGGACCTGCGCTACATCGGCTGATCCGTCCGGAGCGCCGGCGCTCGCTCTCGGCCCCGCTCCGCGAGCGAGACCTTCTTCAAGCCCACCCCCCACAGTGACGGCCGTGCAGGTCGACATCGGCGCGCTCCCGGAGTGGCTGCTGGTGGGGCTCGCGGTCGGCGCCGTCGCCAGCCTCGTCGCCGCCGTCCTGTTCGTCCTCGCGGAGCGCCTGTTCCCGTCGCCCGGCGGCGCCTCCGCGTCGACCGACCCGACCTCGGACGAGACGGCCGGCCGGAGCGACGACGGTCGTCGCCGGACGGAGATCCGCGAGTACCTCCGGACCATCGACGAACCCTTCGCCGAGGACCGCGCGGTCGCCGGCGAGTCGGTGGCGTTCTACCTCACGGACCGCGACGTGGCCATCACCTTCGACCCCCGCACCTACTACCGCGTCGACGGCGAGGTCGCTCACGTCGTGCTGGCCGAACACGAGATGCCCGGCGCCGGGCTTGGCGCGCGGCTCCCCTTCGAGACGCCGTCGGTCGGCGGAACGGCCTCGGGTGCGGGCCCCGGCGCGGCGGCCGGAACCCGGGGCGCACGGGGTCGGGCCGCCGGACCGGGTGCGGGGACCCCTGGTGCTGAGGCCGGCGCGAGACCGGGCCCCGGCGCGGTCGACCCGGCCCACTACCGGACGCTCGGACTGCCGACGGACGCGACCGCCGAACAGATCGAGGCGGCATACCGCCGCCGGATAAAGGAGGTCCACCCCGATCAGGGCGGCGACGAGGAGTCGTTCCGCCGGGTCCGGGAGGCCTACGTCGCGCTGACCGAGGGGGCGTCGTAGAGGGTCCACCGACGGCAGCGCGATCGACCGGGCCCGGACGTCGTGGCGATCGCGCCCCGCCACAGGAACGGGAGAACGGCGACGACAGCCAGGGGTGGGATTCGAACCCACGGAGTCTCGATTACAAGTCGAGTGCTTGAACCGCCCAAGCTCCCCTGGCGCGAGCGGGGGTTGCGTCGGCGTCCCTTAGAGCGTGTCGCTTCCGGCCGACGACGCGTGTGTCGCGGACGACCGGGTCCTCGCCGCCCGCGGTCGGCGGTTCCCGCGGTCGACTCCGCCGACCCCTCACCGCGTGTCGCGGTCGATTTGCTTCTCCAGTTCGACCCGGTGGACCCCGTAGCCGTGGCGGCGGTAGAACCGTCTTGCGGCCTCGTTGTCGGCCATCGCCTCCAGCGAGACCCGATCGGCACCGCGGTCGGCGAGCGCCCGCTCGGCCGCCCGGAGCAGTTCGCCGCCGATCCCGCGGCCGCGGTGGGCCGGCCGGACGTAGAGGTTGCGGACGACGCCGCGGTCGACCCGCTGCTCGTAGCTGCCGCCCTCGACGGCGAACATCACGAACCCGACCGGCTCGTCGCCGTCGCGGGCGAGGACCAGCCCGTCGTCGACGGCGTGACGCAGCGCGGCCTCGCGCACTGCGCCGCGGTTGGGCGCGCCCAGCAGGTGAGCGCCGTGGGCGCGCTGGCTCTCGGCCAGGTCGACCCACATGTCCGCGACCGCGTCTGCGTCCCCGGTGGTGCCGGCGTCGATCCGGACGCTCGGGGGCCGATCCTCCTCGTCGCCCCGTCGGTCGCGACCGCCGCGCTCGAACCCGTCAGACGTCACGGCACTCCGGACAGAGCAGCTGGCCGTTGAACGCCGCGAGCCCCTGCGAGAGAGTGCCACACCCCTCGCAGATCCCCTGGCTGCCGAACTCGTCGGCGCCCTCGTCGCGGTCGTCGGCGACGGTCCCGTTCCCGGCGTCGGCGACCGCCGCGTCCGCGGGGGTCTCGGCGCCGGCCGATCCGACGCCGTTCTCGAGCGCCGTCGTCGCGAGCAGGTCGCCCTCCGTGACGACGCCCACGGGACCGTCGTCGACGACGACGAGCCAGCCGGTCGCGGCGGCGATCGTCCGGTCGCGGGCCACCGACGCCGGCTCGTCGGGGCCGATCGTCGGCACGCTCTCGGTCGCGACGTCGCCGACGGTCACCGCGTCGGGGTCGACGCCGTCGGCGATCAGCGTGAGCACGTCCCGGTCGGAGACGGCGCCGGCCACGCCGCTCTCGCCCAGCACGACCGCGACGCGGGCCTCCTCGGCGACCAGCAGGGAGAGCGTCTCCCCGAGCCCGTCGGCCTCGCTGACGCCGACGAACTCGCCGTCCATCACCTCCCGGACGGGTACGTCCCTGTTCATACCTCTCCGTACCGGAGCTGCGGCCTAAAAGCTACCTACGCCACGCTTATTCCGGTCGGCGTGTAATCTCTCGACGGACTGTCCCCGATCGGTCCACCCGGGCGCCGCGGGGACCGGGACGGGCCACGCCGCCCTGCTCCGGGCGGCCGTCGCGTGGCGTCCGACACGCCCGTGTCGGTGGAACGGGGGTCCGCCGACGGACCCACCGCTTCGGGGATCGGTAGCCGAACCCACGATCATTTCAACTCGCGAGCCGGTGACATGAACATGCCACCGAACGGGGAAAGCGGCGGCGGGTCGGGGGGCGACCGATCACGGACGGCGGGGCGACCGGCGGCGGACGGCGGTCGGGTGGTCCCGCTCGACGCGCTCGCGTCGGCGGCGCTGTCGGGCGCGGCGCTGGTGCTCGTCGGGGGGTTCGGGCTGGAGGTGCTCCGGGACCTGATCGCCGGCGGCGGCCTCGCGGTCCTCGACAACCTCACGAACGAGATCGACGACCTCCTGGTCGACGCGGCGCTGCTCGCGGCCGTGTTGCTCGTGGTCGTCCGGGGCGGCTCGACGGAGTCGCTGCGGACCGGCGGGCTCGCGGTCGTCGGCGGGGTCGTCGGGGCGGTCGTCCTCGACGCGCTCGTCGACGGCGGCGCGCTCGCGCTCGACCCGCTGCTGGGCCGGGCCCACGCCCTGGTCCTGTTCGCCGGCGTGGCCCTCGCCACGGTCCGCTTCGCCGACCGAACCCGGGGCGGCGGGATCGGCCGCGGCGGCCGGCGACGGCGCTGACACTCGCGCGGCCGGGATCCACAAGCTACTTACCCCCGGCTAATTACATTTCATTACATGGCGACAGAGGAGTTCCCCGCGTATCTCGACGTGGACTACGACGACGGCGACGGCGAGGAGCCGGCCGACTACCCCGGCATCGAACACAAGATCGAGAAGGCCATCGAGGTCACGAAGGAGGGGCTCGAACAGTACGAGAACCCGGTCGTGATGTGG
>CAZMLQ010000153.1:4626-5342 GCA_964567195.1 uncultured Haloferacaceae archaeon
GTGTTCATCGACCACTACCAGCACTTCGACGAACTGATCGACTTCGTCGAGCACTGGGCCGACGAGTGGGACCTGGAGGTCATCTGGGCGCGCAACGAGGACGTCGGCGACTACGTCGCCGAGAACGATCTGGAGCCGGGCGACGACATCCCGGTCGAGGACCTCTCCGAGCACAACCAGCACCACATCCGCAACATCCTCGAGTACGAGGAGGACACGTTCCCGTTCCTGCTGGACACCTACGTGGGCAACCACCTGCTGAAGACGGTGGCGCTGAACGACGCCATCGAGAGCCACGACGTCGACGGGATCCTCTCGGGGGTCCGCTGGGACGAACAGGAGGCCCGGGCCGACGAGACGTTCTTCTCGGAGCGCCACGACCCGGACATCTACCCGCCCCACGACCGGGTCCAGCCGATCCTCCAGTTCGACGAGGCCGCCGTCTGGGACGCGTTCTGGAACTTCGTCGTCCCGGACACCGTCGAGACCTACCCCGAAGAGGGGTACGTCCCCGAGACCGACGACGACCTGCCCGAGGGCGTCGACCAGGACGACATTCCCGTCTCGCCGAAGTACTTCGCGGGCTTCCGGTCGCTGGGCAGCGAGGTCTCGACGGACAAGTCCGCCGACGAACCCGCCTGGCAGCAGGACCTCGACTCGACGACCGAGCGCGCCGGCCGCGCCCAGGACAAGGAGGACCTGATGGAGCGCCTGCG
>CAZMLQ010000154.1:0-5338 GCA_964567195.1 uncultured Haloferacaceae archaeon
TCCTCCTGGCTTGCGGAGCCAGGGACCGGAGTTCAAATCTCCGTCAGGACGTTCCTGTCGGCGCAACACCGCGAGCGAAGCGAGCGGTCCGCGCCGACGGAACTCCGCGCGGAGATGTGAGCAGGGAGTGGGGGGTGAGCGAACACCGCGAGCGAACGGGAACGACCGAGTTCAAATCTCCGTCAGGACGCTCACTCGCTCACTCCGCTCGCTCGTTCGGTCCTGCCCCACGCTCGCGGTCGTCGCGCACCCGCTCGGGGCGCCGTGGGGCCGGTCGGACCGGTCCGTGCGTTCGCCGTGACCGAGCGCCCGAGACCGTCGCGTGGATCCACGACCGGCTCGACGACGGCGACCCGACCGCCCACGACGGCACCGGACGCCCCCTCCGCGACGACGAGAGCGGGTTCCGGTTCGTCGTCTTCGACGACCGACGCCGCGACGGAACGTTCGGATCGACGGCCAGACCCGCCAAGCCCGGTGCTCGGAGTGAGCCTCGCATATGACGATCGGGGTCGGACGACGGTGACGGCGACGGCGGAGGGAACGGTGACCGTGGCGGCCTGTCACGACGGCGGGTGCTCCGGGCGACGACGGGCACGGCGGCCCTGGGCGTCGCGGCCGCGACGGGGGCGGCCGCCGACGAGGGCTCGGGTGGGGGCGGAGAGAACGGCGAGGGCCGCGGGCCCCCGCCCCGACACGTCGTCGGCACCGAGGGCGAGGCGGCGACGGGCGAGGCGCTCGCGCGCAGGCCGGACGTGCGCTACGTCGAACCCGACGGGGAGATGGTGGCGGTCGGGGAGCGTCTCCCGTGGGGGGGCGACCGGATCGACGCCGACCGCGCCCACGCCGACGGCGCGACCGGGGCCGGCGCCGACGTGGCGATTCTCGACACCGGGATCGACAGCGACCACCCGGACCTCGCGGCCAACCTCGGGACGGGGCGGGCGTTCGTCCCCTGTGGCGAGCGCTACGACGGCACGACCTGTGCCGGCAACGGCAACGACTGTCACGAGGTCTGAGACGACGACGACCACGGCACCCACTGCGCCGGGATCGCGGGCGCGGTCGACGACGACGGCGTGCTCGGCGTCGCGACGGCGCCCACGCTCCACGCCGTCCGGGTGCTCGGCTGTGACGGCGTCGGCCTGTGCTCCGACGTGGCGGGGATCGAGTACACCGCGGACCGGGGCTGGGACGTGGCGAGTCCGAGCCTGGGGGCGTCGAGGGGCTCCGAGACCGTCCGGGACGCCTGCGCGTACGCGACCGATCGGGGGACGGTGGTGGTGGCGGCCGCGGGCAACGGACGGCCCCTGTGCCGACTGCGTGGCCTGCGCGCGCTACGACTCCGTGATCGCGGTGAGCGCGACCGACGACGACACGCTCGCGGGCTACTCCTCGACCGGGCCGGAGGTCGATCTGGCCGCGCCCGGGACCGCGATCCCCTCGACCGTGCCGGGCGGGATCGCCTCGCTCTCGGGCACGTCGATGGCGTGTCCACACGTGAGCGGCGCCGGGCTGGCGCCCGCCGCCGGCCGGTCGGGCGAGGCGGTGCGCGCGGCGCTGATCGACACCGCCGAGGACGTCTCGCTGTCGGCCGACGAGGGCGCGAGCGGGCTCGTAAACGCCGGGGCCGTCGCGCCGACGGTCGTCGGCGAGGCGGGGGCGGTCACCGTCGGGACCGACTGGCAACGCGTCGCGCTCGATGGCGCCTACACCGATCCGGCCGTGGTCGCCTCGGTCGGGAGCGCGGTCGACCCCGACCCCGTCCACGCCCGCGTCCGGAACGCGGGCGCGGAAGACTTCGAGATCCGACTGGAGGAGTGGGCCTACCAGGACGGGAGCCACGCCGACGAGCGGGTCGACTACGTCGTCGTCGAGGCGGGCTTTCACGAGACGACGACCGGTATCGATGTGCTCGCGGGTACGGTCGCGGCCGACGGGAGCGGGTGGACGACCGCCGGCTACGGCCGGACCTTCGACTCCCAGCGCTACGTCTTCGCGACGGTGAACTCCGAGGTCGACCCCACGCCCGTCTCGACCCGGCTGACGGACGTCGGGCTCGACGGCTTCGCCGTCACCTGCCAGGAGGAGGAGGCAAACCGGACCGACCGAACCTCGGACCACGCGACCGAGACGATCGGCTACCTCGCCACCCGGCCCCGCCTCGGCGGCTCGGGCGCGGCCGGCGAGAGTCTGGCCTCCGTGTTCGCCACCGGCGAGTGGACGACGGGGACGCTCCAGGACGCCTCCGACGCGACGCTCGCGCTCGCGCCCGGACCGATCGAGACCTGAGCCCGGCCGGCGTCTCCCGGCGCGCCCGCGTCCGCGTCCGCGCTCCCCGTCACCCCCTCACTCGCTCGCGTAGGCACACGCGAGCTGCTCCCCACAGTCCGGGCAGACGTAGACCACGTTGTGGACGAACTCGTCGCTGATCACGGCTTCGGTACCACAGTCCGGGCAGTCGATCGGCATATACGTGACGAAAACACGCCGAACGACTTGAAACTTTGGCGTGTGGTCGGTTCGTGCCGGCCGCGTCAGCCCTCGTCGACGCCCGCCGCCCCCTCGATCTCCTCGGTCTCGGCGTCCTCGGTGACGATGGTGACGGGGACGCTGGCGTCGTTCACCACGGTGAAGGCGGTGTTGCCCTGGCGGATGTTGCGCACCAGCGGCTTCGAGACGTGGCCCATGACGATGTGCGAGATCGAGACGTCGCTGGCGATGTCGATCAGCTCCCGGCCGATCCGCGAGCCCGAGCGCCGGCCCGTGTGGCCGATGTACTCGATGGAGATTGTCGAGACGATGTCCTCGTCGACGAACCGCCGGCGGAGCTCCCGACGGATCCGCTTGGCGTCGGCGTCGGCGACCTCGTCCTCGACGAGGTGGACGACGTACAGCTCCTCACCCACGGCCTGCCCGAGTCGCAGTGCGACGTCGATCACTCCGTCTCGCGTCGCGTCGTCGGCGATTGCGACGAGAATAGTCACGCACACCTCTGTGTGACGCGGCCCCAAAGAGCTACGGGCGCCGACGGGACGTGAGAGCTATCGGGCCCGCCGGCGTAGTCGCGGCCGTGACCGACGACCCCGCAACCCTCCGAGCCGGGGCGGCGCTGCTCGCGGCCGGCACGCCCGACGCGGCCGCCGCCGCCTGGGGGACGCTCTCGCCCCCGCGCCCGGGGCTCGTCCGGGCCGCGCGAGCGGTGGCCGCCGCCCGCCGCGGCGAGTGGTCCCGCGCCCGCGACCGGGCCGGGGCCGTGGCGAGGAGTCCGGCGCTCGACCGCGACGGGTTCGCGCCGTTCGCCCGGTATCTCGCGGCGGTCGCGGCCGACCCCGAGACGGTCGAGCGCCGGCCCGTCCCGGCGGTCGCGGTCGACGGCGCGGCGGGCGCGGACGCCACCCTCGCGACGGCCGCGGCGGCGGGCCGGGCGCTGGCGGCGACCGACGACCGCTACGACGAGGCGGTCCTCGACCGCGCTGCCGCGTACGCCCGCGACGAGGCCGACACCGCCCGCTCGCGCTACGGGGGCGCGCTCGCGGCCTTCGCGACCGCGGCCGACGGCGAGCGCGGGATCGTCTACCGCCGGCTGGCCGCCCACGTCGCCCGGCGCCGGGCCGAGGAGCGCGACGTGGACGCGCTGTTCGAGTGAGCGCCGCGACGCCACCGCGCTACGCGCGGTCGGACTCCGCTCTAAGCGTGCCGTCGAGGTGGTACTCCGCGGAGTCGTCCCGTGGCTCGTAGCCCAGCACCTCGCGGGCGCGCTCGATCGAGTAGTACTTGCGGTCGTTGTCGGAGATGCCGTAGACGATCTCGTAGCCGTAGTCGGCCCGGAGACAGCGGTCGTGGAGGTGGGCGCAGTCGCGGTGTGAGAGCCACATCGCCTGGCCGCGCTCGTAGTCGCGGGGCGGGTGGTCGGCGGTGAGGTTGCCGATCCGGACACAGACCGTCCGGAGGCCGTACTCGTCGTGGTAGTAGCGACAGAGCGTCTCGCCGGCGGCTTTCGAGACGCCGTAAAAGTTGCCCGGTCGCGGGAGCTCGGTGCCGTCGAGACGGAACTCGTCGTCGGCGCGGTAGAGGTCGGGCTCGCGGTCGGTCTCGTAGTGACCGACGGCGTGGTTCGAGGACGCGAAGACGAACCGCTCGACGCCGGCCTCGACGGCCCGGTCGAGCAGGAGCCGGGTCCCGTCGATGTTGTTGCGCAACACGGAGTCCCAGGGGGCCTCCGGCCGGGGGTCGCCCGCGAGGTGGATCACCGCGTCGACCCCCTCGACCGCCGCCTCGACCGCCGCCGCGTCGGTCACGTCGCCGACGAGATGCTCGTGATCGACCGGCTCCGCCGGCGGGCTGTGAAAGAGCAGTCGCCACTCGTAGTGGTCGTCGTCCCCAAGGCCGTCGAGGACGGCGCCACCGACCCGGCCGCCGGCGCCCGTGAGCAGGACGCGCATTCGGGCGACGAGACGTGGCTCGCGGATATGAAGCTGTGGTTTGTGGGCCGCGCCCGGACACCTATGCCGGCGCGGTCCCTCGGTCGGTCGTGGTCACCGACACACAGCAGGCCTGTTTCGAGGCCGGGATCAAGTTCGGCTCGCTCTATCATCAGTTCGCCGGCACGCCGGTCAGCGTCGACAGCGCCCGCAGCCTCGAGACGGCGATGGCGGCGGCGATCGAGAACCAGCCGGCCTGCGAGGCCGTCACCGTCGAGATCGACGACGAGGCGGTGGCGGCCGCCGCCGACCACGGCTACACGGAGCTGACGGGCCGGCTGATGGAGGTGGGAATGCGGATCGTCCACGAGGACGTGACCGTCCACACCCGGATGGAGACGGTCGAGGGCTACCCGTTGATGGGAATCGAGTCGATCGAGACCGGCGACGACTGACGGCTTCACTTCCACCACCGGGCGCGCGTTGAAGAGCGCGGCGGCCCTACCGGCGCGTATGAGCCAGTCGACGCTGGGCGACGACGACCTCTTCGGCGAGGCCGCCGCCGAGATGCGCGAGGAGATCGAGAGCCACCTCGCCGCCGCACGGGCCGAACTCCCCGCGGCGTCGGCCGTCTGGGAGACCGACGCCGAGAACGTCCTCGGCGTGTTGAACGCGCTGGGCCAGGCCCTCGACGCCGGCGCGGCCGAGGAGCATCTCCGCCAGGCCAAAAAGTCCTACGTCGTCGGCGAGCGCGCCGACGCCTTCGAGGACGCCGACGACCTCGCGGCCGAGATCGAGGAGCTGGCGTCGCTGGTCGAGACCCTCGCCGCGGCCGACGACCACGTCGACGAGCTGACGGGGCTGGTGCCCGAGCTGCGGGGGGCGCTCCAGGAGTTCGCCGACGAGGACTAGCG
>CAZMLQ010000155.1:0-5325 GCA_964567195.1 uncultured Haloferacaceae archaeon
CTCCAGCAGGGTCTCGCGCGCGTGCTCGGCCGACATCCCCTGCGAGCAGGGACAGACCGTCATCCCGGTCACCTCGGCGCCGATCTCCTCGCGCGTACCCGACCCGGTCGCCGTCGCCCCGGCGATCACGTCGACGACGCCCTGGGTCGCCAGCCCGCTGGCCGGCGTCTCCTCGCGGATCATGAACTCCGCCTCCATCCCCACCTCGGCGGTGGTGGTGTAGTCGTGTTTGGCGAGCAGGCGCTCGGCCGCGTCGCCACAGACATCCTCGAGCCGGTAGGCGGGCTCCGAGACCGCGGCCTCCAGGGTCTCGTCGATCACCTGCATGTTGCGGCTCATGTCGATCCCCTTGCGCCCACCCGGCAGGTCGACGTAGACCTCGAACTCGGCCAGCAGGACGTGTGGCCGGCCCTCGTCGCGTGCGATCTTGACCAGTTTCTCGACCCCTGTAACCCCCACCTGACTCAGCCCGACCGAGACGTCGGGCCGGCCCGCCTGTACGTCGGGCAACTGGTGACTCATCGGTGAGACGCTCGGCCGGCGCGCGATTATGGGTTTCGATGCCCCCCGCGGGCCGCCGTCGTCCGGGCTACGGCCAGTCCTCGCGGCGCTCGCCGCCGGCGTCGCCGCCGTCGTCGGCCCCGCCGAGCTCCCAGTCGGCCGCCTCGGCGGCCTCGGTCACGGGCAGATACTCCCAGCCGGCCGCCTCGGCGGCGGCCCGGTCGTCGTCGGTCGTCCCCACCAGGACGTGGCGGTCGGTGTCGAACTGTCCGCTGACGTTCTCCAGGCTCTCGGCTACCCCCCGTGGTCCCGAGAAGAAGTCCTGGCGGATCCGGTGTTTCCGGGTGAAGTTCGTCACCACGTAGGTCGGCTGCTCGGAGACGACGCCGACGTACTCGGTCCAGCGGCGGGCGTCGTCGACGACGGCCGTCGGGTCGGCGAGCGAACGCAGCGCCTCGAGCTCGAAGGCGAGCGTCATCGACCCGCTCGTGCCTCCCTGCATGCCCGCGACTCCGCCCGACGCCCGGTTAACGGCTTCGCTCCGCCCGGCCCGGTCCCGGCCCGGTTCGGCTCAGTTCTCCTGGGTCGGGGCCGCGAGCGCGTCCACGTCGACCTGCTCGGCAAGCAGTGTCTCCTTCTGGTCGGCGACCACCCGCTCCTTGCGCATCAGCTGCTTGTAGGCCGACTGTGCCGAGAGGTCGCCGATCAGCACGCCCCCGACGATCTGCCCGTCGCGGAAGGCGATCCGGCGCCACTCGGTGTCGGAGTACCTGCGCTGGGCGTGGTCGTCGCCGATCGTCGGGTGGCCGAACGAGAGGAAGGGGAAGTCAAAATGCGTGATGGAGTACGACGAGACCCACCGGAACGTCTCGCTCCCGGGCTCGACCATGTTGCGGGCCGCGATCGTCCCCTGCTCTTTCGCGCTGCCCCACGAGCCGTTCTGCTCGTAGCTGTCGAGGATGGTGTCGTAAAAGCGCGTCAGATCGCCCGCCGCGTACACGTCCTCGGCGCTCGTCCGCATGTGCTCGTCGACGACCACGCCGTCGTTGCACTCGACGCCGGTGCCCCGGAACAGCTCGAGGTTGAGGTCGAGGCCGATCGCCACGCCCGCCCAGTCGGCCTCGTAACGGTCACCGTTCGGGTCGATCGCCGCGGTGACGTGGCCCTCGTCGTCGGTCTCGAAGCGGTCGACGCCGGAGCCAAACACCGGGGTGACGCCGATCTCGCGCAGCGCGTCGTGGACGATCTCGGCCCCCTCCTGGGTCAGCGCGTAGCGCCACCAGCAGTCCCCGCGCATCAGGTAGTGGGCGTCGACGTCCTGGGCGCCACAGATCGCCGCGAGGTCGATCCCCAACAGCCCGGCGCCGACCACGACCGCGCTCTCGGCCGTCTCGGCGTCGGCCTTGATGTTGCGGGCGTCCTCGAACGTCCAGAAGTGGTGGACGCCCTCGGCGTCGGAGTTCTCGACCGGGAGCTGCGTGGGCGTGCCACCCGTCGCGACCAGCAGTCTGTCGTAGCCGATCCGCTCGCCCTCGTGGGTGTGGACCGCGTCCCCGTCGGTGTCGACGTCGACGACGTGGGTGTTCAGACGGAGGTCGATGTCGCGCTCCTCGTACCAGCCCTCGTCGTGGATCGAGATGGGGCCGGCCGGGAGCTTCCCCTTGGCGAACTCCTTGATGAGGATGCGGTTGTACAGGGGCTCGCCCTCGTCCGTGATGACGGTGATATCGGCGTCTGGAGCCTCCTCGCGGAGCGTCTCGGCCGCGGAGCTCCCCGCGATGCCGTCGCCGATGATCACGTAGGACGCGCTCATGCCCGCGGGTTCGGAGCGGGGGTTAATGTCGGTTACCATCCCCGTGTGGGCCGGGGGCTCGACCCCGCTCGGCCCTCCGCGCGCCCGACGACCCCCGACCGGCCCCGTCCCGGGGAGTTCTTGATCTCGCGTCCCCACCCTCCCGACGTGAAGATCACACAGAACGCCCGCCACTTCGCGGCCCGGAAGGCCCTCGAGATCCCCGGTCTCCGGACGGTCGCCAAGCGCGGGCTGGTCGACCTCCACGTCAGGATCTTCGCGGACAAGGCCGACGAGGACCGCCGCGACGAGCGACGCGACCACCTCCAGGACCTCTTCGACGCGACGATGGACAGCTACCTCGCGGCGCTCCAGGCCGGCTTCAGCGAGGCGGAGGCCCGCGAGATCACCCACATCCAGGCGAACGTCGACTTCGCGCTGAAAGGCTGGGTCGAGATGATCGAGTACCCGATCGAGGAGATGCGCGAGCACTACGAGCGCTACGAGGCGTTCTTCGAACGCCACGGGATCACCCTCGAGGACCCGCTCGGGACGTTCCGCCCCGCCGACGGGATCGCGGACGCCCCGGCGACCCCCGAGCGCCTCTCGAACCCGGAGTACGAGAACGCGGTCGGTGGCTTCGCCGACGACGTCTACGTCGACGGCGAGGCGGTCGATCCGGACGAGGTCGATCCCTCGGACGCGCCCG
This sequence comes from uncultured Haloferacaceae archaeon, assembly GCA_964567195.1. Classification (GTDB taxonomy): domain Archaea; phylum Halobacteriota; class Halobacteria; order Halobacteriales; family Haloferacaceae; genus CAZMLQ01. Next base: position 3,003 of record CAZMLQ010000155.1, read on the forward strand.
GCGTGTCGCGAGGCGGCACAGACTGAGCCGCCGCGGGCGCCGTCCGCGACCGTCCGGCCGGCACGGCCCGTCTGTCCCCGGCCCCGCTCCGACCGGCCCGGTCGCCCGAGCCGCCCCCGACTACCCGCCCGCCAGCCGCTCCAGCGCCGTCCGTCCGCCGGTCCGGAGCGGTTCGCCGTGGCCGGGACAGAGCGCCTCGAACGGCCCCGCCCGGTCGAGCAGGTCGCGCACGCTCTCGCGGGCCCGCCCGGTGTCGTCGTTGAGCGGCCACGGCGGCAGCCTGACCCCGCCCCGACGCTCCAGCACCAGATCGCCCACCAGCGCCGCCCCGGTCTCCCGGTGGACGTACGCGACGTGGCCGGGCGTGTGCCCGGGTGTGCGGTGGGCGTCGAACCCGCCGATCCGGTCGCCGTCGGTCACCCGCTCGACCCCCGACACCGGGCGCACGACCGGCGCGACGAGGTTCTGGAACAGCCCCTTGTGCCGGGTCAGCGGCGGTCGGCTCCGCCCCTCGACGTGGCTCGCGTCCGGGTCGGCCGCGTGGACCGGGGCGTCCAGGCCGCGCCGGCGCAGTCCGGCCAGCCCGCCGACGTGGTCGACGTCGTAGTGGGTCACCAGCACCCGACGGACGTCCGCGAGATCGATCCCCGCCCGGTCGAGCCCCGCGACCACCCGCCCGGCGTCGAGTGGCGTGCCGGCGTCGATCAGCGTCGGCCCGTCCTCGCCCCGCACGAGGTAGGCGTTCACGCCCCGGAGCGACAGCCGCCGGAGCCGTCCCGTGTCCATACCACGACCGCGGGCGCCCGAGCAAAGTAGCTTCGACCGGTTCGGCGCGGCCGGCGGCCTACCGCGCGCGGTCGGCGATCCGGTCGGCGCACTCGTAGCCGGCGACGACACCGCCGTCGAGCGAGCGCTCGGGGTACTGGGCCCGGCTGGCCATGCCGGCGTAGTAGAGCCCGTCGGCGATCTCTCCGCCCAGGTCGTAAGGGATCACCTTCTCGAGGTAGCCCCGCTCGTAGACCGGCGCGGCACGGGGCGCGCGCGCGATCCGGACCGACCGGACGGCCGACCGGTCGAAGCCGGGAAACATCGACCCGATCTCGTCGAGCCAGCGCTCGCACACGGCGTCGTCGTCGGCCCCCCAGAGCGGGTCCTCGGGATCCTGGACGTAGGCGGCGACGTAGAGCAGGTGGTCGCCGCCGTAGCGCTCGGGCGGGACGAAGTTGGTGTGCTCGACCAGCGCGCCGAAGGGGGCGTCGTGGGCGACGTTGAGCCAGTAGGTGTCGGTGAGTGGCTCGTCCATCGTCACCACGCCACAGAGCGCGGCCTGGAACTCCACGTCGCAGGCGTAGCCCGTCAGCGACTCGAGGACGTTCGGCATCGTCGCCACCACCACCCCGTCCGTCGGCCGGCGCTCGCGTCCGCCGTCGGTCTCGACGGTCAGGGCCGCGACCGCGCCCCCGGACGCGTGGAGGTCTCTCACCCGCGTCCCGGTCTCGATCCGGTCGCGGCCGACGGCCTCGACCAGCCGGTCGAGCAGGCGGCCGAAGCCGCCGTCGAGGTAGCCAAGCACCTCACCCCGGAGCGGGTCGCGCTCGCCCCGGAACTGCACCCGGCCGAGAAACCACGCGGCGCTCACCTCGTCGCTTCGCTCGCCGAACTTCCCGTCCAGCAGCGGCTCGACGAAGCCCTCGTACACCCCGCGGGTGGTGTGTTCGACGACGAACTCCTCGACGCCCACGTCCTCGTACGCCTCGAGACGCTCGTAGCTGTCGAACCGCGGCACCCCGCCGCGCACGTCGACCCCGAGGGTGAGCAGGCCGAGCCGGAGGGTGTCGTAGAGGCTCATCGCCGGGAACGCGAGGATCTCCCACGGCCGGTCGAGCGGGTGGACCACGCCGTCGACGTAGTAGGCGTTCTCCCCGATCCGCCACTCGATCGCGTCGCCCAGCCCGAGCTCGGCCGCGAGTTCGACGATGGTCTCCTCGGACTTCGAGAGGTGGTGGTAGAACCGCTCGATCGGATCGCCGCCCGTCTCGTAGGTCGCCGCCAGCCCGCCGAGGTCGTCGCCCGCCTCCAGCAGCCGGACCTCGTGGCCGTGGCCGCGCAGGCGGTGGGCGGCCGCCAGCCCCGCGATCCCGCCGCCGACGACGTGGTAGCGGCCGGCGTCGCCGTCGCGTCCGCTCACGCCCACGGGACCGACCGGGCCTGGAGTTCGCCCGCGAGATCGCGCGTCATCGCGTCGGCGGGGTCGGCGCAGTTCGCCAGCGCCCACATCAGCTTCACCTTCGCCGTCCCCGGCAGGGTGTCGCCGGCCTCGACG
>CAZMLQ010000156.1:0-5269 GCA_964567195.1 uncultured Haloferacaceae archaeon
CGTCGACGCGCCGCTGGACGAGCTGGTCGACATGCAGGCCGAGCGGCTGGGCTACGAGAACCGCGACACGATCCGCGACGTGGTCCGGGGCGAGGAGGCCAACTACCGCGAGACGCTCGAGCGGGGCCGACGCCGGGTCGAGAGTCTGGCCGAGGAGTACGCCGAGCGCGACGAGCCGATCCCGGTCGACCGGCTGATCGAGCTCTACGACTCCCACGGCATCCAGCCCGAGACGGTCCGGGAGATCGCCGGCCGCGCCGGCGCCGCCGTCGAGACGACCGACGACTTCTACGCGCTGGTGGCCGCGCGCCACGACGACGCGGACGAGGAGACCGAGACGCGCGGCCCCGACGACCGGCTGAGCGATCTCCCCGAGACCGACCGGCTCTACTACGAGGACCAGAACCGCATGGAGTTCGAGGCGGTCGTGCTCGACAGCTTCGAGCGTCCCGACGGCGACCACGACGTGGTGCTCGACCAGACGATGTTCTACCCCGAGGGCGGCGGCCAGCCCGCCGACCGCGGGACGCTGACGACCGACGACGGGACGGTCTCGGTGCTCGACGTGCAGGCCCGGGACGGGGTGATCCTCCACCGGACCGACGGCGACCCCGGAACCGGCGAGTTCGTCCGCGGCCAGATCGACGCCGAGCGCCGGCGGGCGCTGATGCGTCACCACACCGCCACCCACGTCGTCGGCCACGCCGCCCGGCAGGTGCTCGGCGAGCACATCCGCCAGGCCGGCGCCCGGAAGGGCGTCGACTCCGCCCGGCTCGACGTCAGCCACTACCGCCGGATCGACCGCGAGACGCTCGCCGAGATCGAGCGGGTGGCAAACGAGCTCGTCCGGGAGAACGTCGCGGTCACCCAGGAGTGGCCCGACCGCCACGAGGCCGAGGAGCGCCACGGCTTCGACATCTACCAGGGCGGGGTGCCGCCGGGCGAGCGGATCCGGCTGATCCACGTCGGCGACGACGTCCAGGCCTGTGCCGGCACCCACGTCGCCCGGACGGGCGATCTCGGGCTGGTGAAGCTGCTGTCGGCCGAGCCGGTCCAGGACGGCGTCGAGCGCCTCACCTTCGCGGCCGGCGACGCCGCGATCGAGGCGGTCCAGCGGACCGAGGGCGCGCTTGCCGACGCCGCCGAGACGTTCGACGTCGCCCCCGAGGCGGTGCCCGCCACCGCCGAGCGGTTCTTCGAGGAGTGGAAAGAGCGCGGCAAGCGCATCGAGGCGCTCCAGGAGGAGCTGGCCGCCGCCCGCGCGGGCGGCGAGACCACCCCCGGCTTCGAGATCGACGACGTGGGGGTCGTGGTCGAGCGCCTCGACGCCGAGATGGACGAGCTCCGGGCCACCGCCAACGCGCTCGTCGAGGAGGGACGGGTGGCGGTGCTCGGGAGCGCGGCCGGCGGCGACGCCCAGTTCGTCGTGGGCGTACCCGACGGCGTCGGGCTCGACGCCGGCGAGATCGTCGGCCGGCTGGCCGAGCGCGTCGGCGGCGGCGGCGGCGGTCCCCCCGACTTCGCACAGGGCGGTGGCCCCGACGGCGACGCGCTCGACGAGGCGCTCGACGCCGCCGCCGACGTGCTCCGGGCCGTCCGGGACGCGTAGGTGGCCGCCCCGGACCCGGCGACGACGGCGACCGCGACCGCCCCCGACGGGACCGCGATCGGCTACGCCGTCGCCGGCGGGACCGACCGCCCGACCGTCGCGCTGGTCGGCGACGCGGGCTACGGGCCCTGGCAGTGGGCCTGGCAACACGCCGCCCTCGCCGGGCCATTCCGCGTCGTGACCGTCGACCTCCGCGGGGTCGGCCGGTCCGGAACCCCGCCCGGCCCCTACGACCTCGCGACGCTCGCCGACGACGTGCGCGCGGTCCTCCGGGCGACCGGGACCCGGGCCGTCCACCTCGTCGGCGCCGGCCTCGGCGGGGCGGTTGCGCTCGACCTCGCGGCCGACGGCCGGACACGGAGCCTGTCGCTGCTCGGGACCGCCGCACACGCCGGCGGGCTCGCGCTCGAGCGGCTGTACGCCGATCCCGGCGACCGGGCGGCGGTCGAGCGCTCGCTCGGGGCCGCGCTCACCGAGCGCTTTCGCGAGCGCCACCCCGAGGCGGTCGAGGACGTGGTCGGGTGGCGGACCGCCGAGGACGCCGTCCCGGCGGCGTGGCGGGCGCAGGTGGCGGCGCTCGACGGCGTCGACCGCCGGGACCGCCTCCACGAGATCACGCGCCCGGCGCTCGTGGTCCACGGCACGGCGGACGCGGTCTGGCCACCGGCACGCGGGCGGGCGCTGGCCGAGGGGCTGCCGCGCGGCCGGTACCGGCCGGTGACGGACGCGGGCCACCTCGTCGGCGTCGAGGCGGCCCGGCCGGTCAACGACGCGCTCGTGGGCTTTCTGGAGACCGTGGCCGACGAGGACGGCGGCGCCTGAGCTGGCGGGGTCGGCCGGGAGCGCAAGACACTTCGGGGCGGCCGTCGGCGTGTGAGTCGATGACGAGACCACGCCTCGCCCTGCTCGACGCCTCGAAGGGTGACGGACGCACGCGGGCGAACTTCCGGCGCGAACTCGCCGCCGACCTCGTGGAGTACGACGCCAGCGGCGGCGACCTGCCCCCCGACCTCGACGTCGACGGGGTGGTCGTGACGGGCTCGCGCGCCTCGGTCTACTGGGACGAGGACTGGATCGACCCGCTGACCGACTACGTGGGTCGCGCGGTCGCGGCCGGCGTGCCCGTGCTCGGGGTCTGTTACGGCCACCAGGTGCTCGCCGCGGCGCTGGGCGGCGAGGTGGCCGACATGGGCGCGTTCGAACTCGGCTACCGGACGGTCGAACTGACCGCCGACGACCCGCTGTTCGACGGGATCGACGACGAGTTCACCGTCTTCACCACCCACGGCGACGCGGTGATGGAGCTACCGCCGGGGGCAGAGGCGCTGGCCGAGAACGAGTACGGCCTCCACGCCTTCCGCCACGGGGACTCGTGGGGGGTCCAGTTCCATCCCGAGTACGACCTCGAGACCGCGGACCGCGTGGCGCGAAAGAAGGAGGGCGAGGTCGACGAGGCGCGTTTCGCCGCCGTGCTCGACGGGATCACGCCCGAGAACCACGCGGCCGCCTGCGAGGCGAAGACGCTGTTCGACAACTTCCTCGCCCACGTCGAGCGGGTCGCGGCCGACGCCGACGCCGACGCCGAGCCCGAGCCCGGCCCCGAGCCCACGGCCGAGTAGCGCCGTCAGCCCTCGCTCTCGCCCTCGTTCTCGTTCTCGTTCTCGCCCGCGTCGCGGTCGCGATCAGGGTCGCCGTCGCCGTCGTCCCCGCTCCCACGCCCGGCGTTCGTCGGGAAGCCGACGGCGTCGGCCTCGCGGAAGTAGGCGTCCACGTCGCGCTCGCTCTCGTCGCCACCCGGCGGGCTGCCGGCGTAGACCCCCACCGTGTCGGCGTCGGGGTAGCCGAGCACGTCCGGCTCGCGCATGGTCGAGAGCACGAGGTAGCGAAGCGGCTCGTCGCCGTCGTTGACGACGCGGTGGGCGCCCTCGGGGCCGGCCGGCCGGGCGAGGTAGTCGCCGGGCGAGAGCCGGGCCTCGCCGTCCGGCAGCCGGACGAACCCCCGGCCCGCGAGCACGTAGATCGCCTCCTCGTTGGCCGCGTGCCAGTGGTAGGGCCACGAGCCCGCGCCCGGCGGTAGCTCGTGGCGGCTACAGCCCAGCGCCTCGCCGCCGGCCGCGGCCCCCAGGCGCTTGCGCCGGACGACGCCGTCGTCCTCGTCGCCGGTCCGCTCCCAGTCCAGATCGGTCTGGTCGACTGGCTTCACGTTCCCGTCCCACGGTGCCGGCGAGATACGTCTTCGGTCCGAACTACTATATGAGTCTATATTGAACACTATAGACGTGTACGGGACCGGGCTTCCGGCGCCGGACTACCGCCACGGCGTGCTCACGGCGTGTGTCGGCTCGTACTTCGCGATCCGGCTGGCACAGCTACTGGTGAGTCCGGTCGTGCCGAGCGTGCTCGCCGACCTCTCGGCCTCGCGCGCGGCGGTGGGGGCGGGCCTGAGCGCGATGTGGCTGGCCTACGCGCTCGTCCAGCTGCCGAGCGGTCTGCTCGGGGACCGCCTCGGCGGCCGGCGGGTCGTGCTGGCCGCGCTGGGGCTGGCCGCCTGTGGCGCGCTCGCGCTCGCGGCGGCGCCGACGCTCCTGGCGTTCGGCGTCGCGGCCGCGGCGCTGGGGGCGGGCGCCGGGCTCTACTACAACGCCGCCACCGCGCTGGTGACCGCCGAGTTCGAGGCGGTCGGGCGAGCGGTCGGCGTCCACCGGATCGGCGGACAGGCGGCCGGCGTCGTCGCCCCCGTCGCGGCCGGGGCGCTCGTGGCCCCGTTCGGCTGGCGGGTCGCGGTCGCGTCCGGGACGGTCGTGCTCGGCGTGTCGTTCGTCGCCGTCCGGCGCGGGCTGGTGGCCGACGAGCCGGCCCGCCCCGACGGCGGCCTCGTCGACGTCGACGTGGGACGGCTCCGCGATCTGGCCTCCCGCCGCCCGCTCGTGTTCGCGGCCGGGCTCGCGGCGGCCGGGGAGTTCGTCGCCCTCGCGACGCTCTCCTTTCTCCCGACGCTGCTCGTCCAGCGCCACGGCCTCTCGGCGGCTCGTGCCGGGCTCGCGTTCGCCGGCTACTTCGCGGTCGTCGCGCTCGTTCAGCCTCTCGTCGGTGATCTCTCGGACCGGATCGGCCGCGACGCGACCGTCGCGGGGGCCTTTCTCACCGGCGCGGCGGGCTACGCGCTCCTGGCCGGCGGCCGGACCCCGCCGGTCGCGGTCCCCGCGGTCGCGCTCGTCGCCGCCGGGATGAGCTGGGGGCCGCCGGTGCAGGCGCGCGCGCTCGACGCCCTCGGGACCGACGAGCGCGGCACCGGCTTCGGGCTCGTCCGGACGGCCTACATCGGGGTCGGGGCGCTCGGCACCGCCGTCGTCGGTCTCGCCGCCGACGCCGGGGGCTGGCGGACGGCCGCCGGACTGCTCGCTGTCGTACTCGCGCTCGGGGCCTGCGCCCCGGCGGCGCTCGCCCTCCGGGACTGACCGACCCGCGTCGCCTCTCAGTCGGCCGCGGCCGAGCCGGCTCCCTCGGCGTCCGTCTCGGCCCCGACCCCACCGGCCGCCCCGGCGTCGAGCGCCTCGATCAGCAGCTCCGAGGCGTCGACGATCTCGAGGTCGTCCTCGTAGCCGCCGGTCTTGCGGCCGTCCTCGTACATCGTCATGCACATGTGGCAGGCGACGACGA
>CAZMLQ010000157.1:0-5122 GCA_964567195.1 uncultured Haloferacaceae archaeon
GTCTCGGTCTCGGTGCTCCCGCCCCCGCTGTCGGCCTCGGTCTCCTCGGTGTCACCCTGGCCCGAGCAGCCCGCCAGCCCGGCCACGCCGGCCGCGCCCGTCAGCGCGACGAACTTCCGCCTGGAGACCCCCTCACCGTCGGCCGCCTGCTTTCGCGTCATCATCTGGTCGTGTTTCGGTCAGAGATAAGTAGCCTACTATGAGAGGTATATAGCTAGCCGTACGGGTACAGCTGTCGGTTGCGATTTGCCCGTCCGGGCCGTCGGACGGGCGATCTCGGGCTCCGGGCGGCCGAATCCGAGGCGCGACGACCGCCGGACCCGGCCTCCGCCGACCCACCGGTCGCGCACGACGGCCCGACGCCGGGCGCCACGTACCGCCGGCCCGGAGCGCCCCGCGCGTCGGCCTCCCCCGGTCGTCTCCGGATCCGGCTGCCGGGCGCCGGGCGTGTATATAGATATGGGCAGACTTATTGTGTCGGTGGCGCATCCGACGGACATGGTCGAGACGCGGAAGGTCCAGGTGACGGGCGGCTCGACGTACACGGTCTCCATCCCGAAGGACTGGGCGACCGAGAACGGCGTGAGCGCCGGCAGCGAGGTCGAGTTCTACCCCGAGGGGGATTCGCTCTTTCTCACGCCCCGGACGGGCGAGGACCGGACCGAGGGGACCCTCGAGGTGACCGATCTGGACGGCGAGGAGCTGACCCGCGCCGTGATGACGATGTACGTCAGCGGCTTCGACGTCATCTCGCTCGAGGCCGGCCGGATCACGACCGATCAGCGCCGGACGATCCGCGAGGCGACCCAGGGGCTGGTCGGGCTGGAGGTGCTGGAGGAGACCCGCGACCGGGTCGTGATCCGCGATCTGCTCGACTCCTCGGAGCTGTCGATCCACAACGCGGTCACGCGGATGCGCCTGATCGCGCTCTCGATGCTCGAGGACGCGGTCGCCGCCATCGCCACCCTCGACGACGACATGGCCCGCGACGTGATCCAGCGCGACGAGGACGTCGACCGGCTCTGGATGGTCGTCTCGCGCATCTTCCGGGCCACCCTCCGCACGCCCAAGGCGGCCGAGGAGATCGGGCTCCCCCGGGAGGTCTGTTTCGACTACCAGTCCAGCGCCCGACAGCTCGAACGGGTCGCGGATCACGCCACCAAGATCGCACACCTCTCCCGGCGCTTCGACGAGCCCGTTCCCGACGAGGTGATCGCGGCGCTCGAGGAGCTCCACGCCGACGCCGTCGACGTGATCGACGGCGGGATGGACGCGCTGTTCGTCGACGACAGCACCGAGGCAACCCGCCTCGCCAACGAGGCCCGCGAGGCCGTTCGCGACATCGACGCGCGCGCACGCGAGATCGACGAACTGCTCCGCGAGCTCGACCCCGGCCGGGCCCAGCTGCTCGGGCTGATCGTCGACTCGCTCTCGCGCAGCGCGGACTACGGGGGCAACGTCGCCGAGACCGCGCTCCAGAAGGCCGCGCCGACGCCCTAGTCGTCGAGCCGGACCGCGTTGACCACGCCGTCCTGTCCGGGCCGGGAGGTCACGCGCGCCCGACCGGCGGCCGTCTCGATCACCGCGCCGCGGGTGACGATGTTTCGCCGCACGTAGTTGATGTTCGCCGGGTTCTCGACGACGTTCTCGATCTCGGCCTCGACGACCTCGCCGCCGTCGGCGACCTGTGCCACGTTCGTCGAGAGCACCCGCACCTTCTCGTCGTCGCCGCGGGCGTCGACCGTCCGGAGGCGGGGCTCGCCGACGGTCGTCTCCGTCGGGTCCCGACCGAGCTCGGCCCGCGTTCGCTTGCGCGAGGGGCGCCGTCGACCGCCGGTCCGCTTGCGTGTGGAGCGGCCCTGGTTCTGCATACCCCAACCGGGGCCGGGCGCACACTTCAATCGCTCGGGTCGTGCCGGCCCGATTCCGGGGCGTTGAAGTCGGTGTCGCCGTCACGAACGGTATGGCCACGGTCACGGAGACGACCAGACGACTGACCCACGACGACGCCGTCGCGACCGCCGTCGTCGACGCCGTCGCCGAGGCCTCGGAGACGCCGGCGACGGGTCTTGCGTTCGAACTCAACGAGTACGTCGACCCCGACGCCCTAGAGCGGCTGTTCGCGCCGCGGATCGACGGCACGACCCGCCCCGGCGGTCACCTCCGGTTCGAGGTCGACGGCCACCCCGTCGTCGTCGCCGCCGACGGGCGCGAGGTCGTCGTCCGGGTCGAGTCGACGGCGTGAGCCTGCGGGCGGCCGTCGCGACCCCGTTCCGACAGGAGGGGGTCGACCGCCTCGGCGAGGGGGCGTTCGTCGTCGCGCTCTCGCTGGACCGCGACTGGTTCTCGCCCGATCAGGCCAAGCGCCTGATCGACGTGGCCGCCGCCCGCGGGCTGGTCGAGCGGACCGACGGCGACCTCGTCGCGGCGTTCGACCCCGGCGCCGTGACGGTGCCCGACGAGTTCGCGCCCGACGAGTCGCTGCTCGCCGAGGGCTCGACCTTCGAGCGGGTGCTCGAGGCCGTCGTCGCCGACGGAGCACAGAAGCGCGCGGCCGTCGCGGCGATCAACGAGCGCCAGCGCGACCTCGGGATCACGCTGGAGGCGGCGGCGATCCTGCACGCCCGCGAGCGCGGGCTGGACGTCTCGGCCGCCGCCGCCCGCGTCCGTGCCGACCTGTGCGGGACCGACGACGGCTGAGCGACACCGCTTTGACCGGCCGGGACCGACCGCGCCCGTGGTCGAGGAGCGCATCACCGACGGCGTCCGGATCGGGGAGCTACTCGCCTCGGAGCTGACGGGCGGGGGTGGCCCGCTCGCGTCCGTCGCCGTCGTCGACGCGGACCCGGCCGTCGAGCCGACCGTCGAGGGCGCCCGCGCGTTCCGTGTCACCGCCGACGGGAAGCCGGTCGCGACGGCCTACGCCCACCCCGATCGCCTCCGGCTCGCGTTCCGCGCGTGCCCGGACCGCGCGGCCCGGGTCGCGACCGCGACCGGGCTCCGCGTCCGGCCGACGGCGACCGATCCCCCCCGGACCGTCGTGTTCGTCCCCGACGGCGCGTCGGTCAAGCCCGCCCGCGACGTGTTCGAGGCGGTCGTCGACGGCTGAGCCCCGCGCCCGCCGGGGTGTTTTTGTTCGCGCCCGCCGTGGTCGGAGCGTGACGCTCGATCCGGTCCACGTCGACGGCATCGCGGACCTCGCGAGCGCCATCGCCCGGTCGGTCGACGCGACCGACCACGACGACCTCGCCCGGACGGTCTGGGAGGAGTGGCTGCCCCTCTACGCCGACGGCGAGGCCCTGGTCGCGCCGGTCGCCGAGAAGCGACTCCGCTCGGTCCCCGTCGAGGACGTCGCGCTCTCGGAGCCGCCCTTTCCGACCGTCCACGGCCTCGACAGCGGGACGATCAACCCGACGACGTTCAAGAACGGGCTGGTCGTCGACGTGGCCCAGGCGGCGATGGGGGCGGTCCCCTCCGACCTCGAGCTTCACCGCTCGCGCAGCCTGGTCGCGACCGTCCACGCGGCCGACGCGACCGTCGACTTCGACACCGACTGGGTCACCCTCGACGAGGGCTACAGCCGGCGGACGGTGCTTCACGCCCCGCGGGTGAGCCGCTTCGCCGAGGGCGTGGTCCACGCGCTCTCGCTCTATCTCGCGGAGGGCACCCACGCGCTCGCCCACCAGAACGTCGTCGAGGACCTCCTGTTGCTCGACGGGCCGCTCTACCCGACCGAACTGCTCTCCTGGCGCGAGCGCGAGCCCGAGCTGCGCGACCTGGCGACCGAGGCCACCCCGCGGGCGGTGGTCGCGAACTACCTCCGCCTCGTCGAGCGCCTGCTCGACCGCGAGGTCGCCGTCGCCGGCGTGGTGAAAAACCCGACGGGCGCGGCCCTGACCCGCGCGCTCCGCGAGCGCGGCGTCGCCGCCCCGTGGCCCGACGACGCCGGCCTCTTCGGGCGCCTGCTCGAGCGCCGGGCCGACGGCGAGCGCCGCACCGACGTGCTCACCTGCACCTCCTGGTTTCGCTCGCGGGCGGGGACCGACGCCGCGCTGGCGCCCGACGGCGACGCGTTCGGGCTCGACCGCGAGCGCGACCCCGCCGACTACGAGGTGACCTTCGCCGTCCTCTACGACCCCCGGACCGACGTCTGCTTCCGGGCCGAGGCGCCACTCGCGGTGACGGCCGATCCCGAGCGCCGGGACCGCCTGACCCGCCAGCTCCTCCACGACGTGGCGGTCGCGCGCGGCCCGCCGCCCGCGGTCGGCAAGGCCGACGAGCTGGCGCGGGTCGGCGCGAGCGAGACGGCCGCGCTGCGCCGGAAGTTCGAGCGCCGGCTCGACTCCGAGCACGTCCGGACCTACGACGACCTGCGGTGGGCGCCCGACGCGACCGGGGGCTGAGTGGCCGACGCAACCGGAGACCGAGCCCTCCTACGCGCCCGCTGGCTCGGCCGAGACGACCTCGACCGACACCTCGTCGCCGGGGACGCCGACGCGGGCGAACTGCGTGCGGACGTGCTCGGCGGCCGCCGTCACCGCGGCGTCGCGGCCCTCGAACCCGCGGGGCAGGGGCGACTCGAAGGCGATCTTGAGCTCGCGGCCGCCGATCTCGGCGGTCGAGCCCCCGCTCTCGACCTCGTAGAACTCGTCACAAACCCAAACGTAGGCCGCGTCCTCGTCGGGCGCACCCTTGAACGTCGGGGGCTTTTCGCCGCGCTCGTAGATCGTCCCGGTGAGGGTCGTCCCGCCGCCGGTCCCGCGGACCAGTAACACGAGCGCGGGTCGGTTACGGACGGACAAAAGCCGTCCGACGGCTCGACGCCGCGTGACGACGTCCGACCCACCTCGCGGTGGCGCGTGACCTCCGGGGAGGCGGTCTTTAACGATCGATTAGGGCGTGTTTAGTCCGATCCTAACCTCGTTCAAGCGCCGGTCGAACGCTCTCATCCGCCCGTTGGAGCGGTTCAACCGGTTCACAACAAGGTGGGTGTCCGTCCTTGGAGGCGATAGCCCCGGACGGGGCGTGACACACCAATGCAACGGCGCAAGCTTCTCGCGGCGATGGGATCGCTCAGCGCAGGTGGCGCGGCCGCCTTCGGCACGGGCGCGTTCACGAGTGT
>CAZMLQ010000158.1:0-5000 GCA_964567195.1 uncultured Haloferacaceae archaeon
CGACGGGGTGGGTGAGCGAGGCGATCACGTCGGTCGCCTCGGCGGTCGAGCGGTGGGTCATCCTCTCGCCCCCGACCAGCAGCGTCATCTCGCTGGCGCCGCTGGCGACCGACTGCCAGGCGGCGTGGAGACCGGCACCCCCCGAGCCCGAGGTCTGGTCGATCCGTGCGGTGTAGGCGGGCAGCACCGAGAGGTCGTGTGCCAGCGCGTTGGCGACGCCGGTCGCGCCCTCGAACTCACCGCTTGCCATGTTCGAGACGTAGAGATGCTCGACCGCGTCGGGGGCGACGCCGGCCGCCTCGAGACAGGCGTCCCCGGCCTCCGCGAGGAGGTCACGGAGCCACGCGTCCCGCTCGCCGAACGCCGTCATCGACGCGCCGATCATCGCGACGGGTTCCATACCGCCACGCCACCGGCCACCCGCTTACCGTTTTCCTCTCGGCCGGGCCCGAACGGGACGACTGAAGTGGCCGTCGGGCGTGGTCGCCGGCGTGAACCTCCGGCAGGTCGCCCCGGTCGCGGGCGTCGGGGCCTGTCTCGCCCTGCTCGCCGCCGCGGCCGCGCCGTACGCCCTGATCGCCGACGCCGGTACCGGCCTCTCCGTCTACTACCGTGCGGGCCCGGTCGGCGCCGGCGCCGTTGCCTTCCTCGCGGTGTTGCAGATCGTCGTGTTCGCGGCCGGGACCCGCGGCAGCGCCGACCCCGCCACCGCCGCCGGGATCGCCGTCGTCGTCGGCGCCGCGATGGCCGGGCTCGGCGCGCTCTGGGCGCTCTCGGTCCCCGTCGATGTCGTGCTCGGCTTCCCCGCGCCGTGGATGGGCTGGCACCGTCACGCGCTCGTCGCGCTCGCCGTCGCCGTCGCCGCGGCGAGCGCCGGCTACGCCCGGGCGGTCGTCTGAGCGCCCGCCGTCGAGCGAAAGGGTCTTGAGAGCGACCGGCCTACGTCTGCCCGGACTAGACCGGGCGGGTAGGCCCCGCTCCGGAGCCCACAGTACGGCCTCAAGTGGGGGTCGAACCCGGGGGCGTGCGGCCGAACCGGTGCGGGCCCCGGGAGCCAACGTGGAAGCCTCGTCCCTCGGGGACAGCGGTCCGCGGGGATCGTCCGCAGGGACGTCCCCCCGCGGTTGGTCGGCGACACCGGGTCAGGCGCGGAAGCGAGCAGCCCACCGTCGGACGCCCGTCGCTCGAGGGGTCGCGGGGTGGAGGAGGCAACCGGGACTCCCCGTGTCGGAACGGCCGGGCAATCCCGCCGTCCACGTTCATCTGACCCGCGAGCGGCCACGCTACGCCGCGCGCTCGGTACTCGTCTCCTCGGTGTCGGCTCCGACCTCGGGCGTCGTCGCCACGCTCTCGCTGAGGTCGCGCTCGACCTCCGAGCGGCCGCGCCTGAACTCGCCCAGCGCCTGCCCGCTCGAGCGCGCGAGCGCGGGAAGCTTGTTCGCGCCGAACAGCAAGACGACGACGGCGAGCACCAGCAACAGCTCGATACCGCCCGGGATCCCCGGGAACAGCGGGACGAGAGGTGTCATCGAACCGGGTACGTCGGCCGAGGATCTAAAGCCGCACTGAGCCGTGGTAGCACGCGGTCGGTACGCCTACGTACGGGCGGCCCGAGCGACGGACGATGCGGACCGCACTCGTCGGCTGTGGCGCGGTCGCCACGGAGTACGCACCGGACCTGACCGCCCACGACGACCTCGCACTGGTCGCCGTCGCCGACACCGACCCCGAGCGCGCGGCGGCGACGGCCGCGGCCCACGGCGCGACCGCCCACGACTCGACCGCGGCGCTGCTCGACGCCACCGACGCCCCGCTCGTCGTCAACCTCACGCCACACGGCGTCCACGGGCGCGTGACGCGGGCCTGTCTGTCGGCCGGCCGCCACGTGTTCAGCGAGAAGCCCCTGGCGACCGACCCGGACGCGGCCCGCGACCTGGTCGCGCTCGCGGCGCGCGAGGACCTCGGGCTGGCCTGTGCGCCGACCAACCCCGCGGCCGACCCCCAGCGGGCGGCGCGACGCCACCTCGCCGAGGGCCGACTCGGACCGGTCCGGGCCGCCCACGCGGACGTGAGCGTCGGCCGGGTCGGCGAGTGGCACGACGCCCCCGACTCGTTCCGCCGGGCCGGGCCGCTGCTCGACGCCGCCGTCTACCCGCTGACCCTGCTGACCGCGCTGTTCGGGCCCGTCGCCCGGGTGATCGCGGCCGACGCGACTCGGCTCGATCCCGCCGGTGGCCCGGACGATGCCCCCGACCACGTCGCCGCCACGCTCGCGTTCGCGGACGGCCCCCGGCTCCGGCTCCGGGCCAGCATGTACGTTCCCCACCGCGCCGGTCGGTTCATGTCCTGTGCGCTTCACGGCGACGACGGCTCGCTCGCGCTCCCGGACTGTGGCACCCTCGGCGGCGACGGGCCGGACTCGTACCCGACCTACGCCCGGCTGGGGAGCGAGCCCGTGGCCGTCCCGCCGCCCGTGCGCCGGGGCGAGCGCTCGCGCGCGCTCGGGCCGGCCGAACTCGCCGCCGCCGTCCGCGAGGGCCGCCGACCGCGCGTCGGCGACCCCCGGCGTGGGGCCCACGTCGTCGCCGTCGCCGCCGCGATCGAGCGCCGGGCGGCGGGCGAGCCGGCGGCCCTGCCCGAGGCGGGCCTGTCCGCGCCGCCGACCCCCGACCGCCCGCCCCGTCCCGCCGGGCCCGGCGTGGCCGTCCCCGCCGTCGGCTTTGGCTGCTCGGAGTACCGCGGCGGCGACGAGTACGTCGACCTGGAGCCGACGATCCGCGCGGCGATGGACGCGGGCTACCGGCTGTTCGACGGCGCCGAACTCTACGGCACCGACCCCGTCGTCGGACGACTGCTCGACGAGCCCGGCGCGCCGCCGCGGGGGGCGTGTTACCTGCTCGGGAAGGTCTGGAACACGAACCACGAGCCCGACCGGGTCCGGGCGGCCTGTGACCGCGCGCTCGCGGCCTTCGGCGTCGACCGCCTCGACGGGTTCGCGCTCCACTGGCCCGAGGCGTGGGCCCACGTCGGCCCGCTCGACGGGCTGCGCGGGCTGTCACACGCCGAGCGCGAACGCCTGACCTTCCCCCGGGACGACGACGGCGAGATCCGGACCGCCGACGTCGACCTCGCGACGACCTGGCGGGCGATGGAGGGCCTCGTCGACCGGGGGCTGGTGCGTCACCTCGGGCTCTGTAACGTCGACCGGGAGACCCTCGTCGGGCTCTGTGAGCGTGCGCGCCGGCCGCCGGCGTTCGTCGAGGTCGAACACCACCCCTACGAGCCCGCGACCGACCTGCTGGCGACCTGTCGCGAGCGCGGCGTCCGGGTGATCGGACACACGCCGCTGGGGCCGGACGGGCTGCTCGCCGAGCCGGCGGTGACCGGGGCGGCCGACGCCCACGAGGTGGCGCCGGCGCAGGTCGTCCTCCGGCGGGCGGTCGAGCGCGGGGTCGTCCCGATCCCCTCGACGACCAGCCGGGCCCACCTCGTCGAGAACCTCGACCTGTTCGGCTTCGCGCTCGATCCGGCCGAGCGCGACCGGATCGACGGCCTCGCGGGGGCGGCCTGAGCCCGCGCGAGCGCCGGTCCGTCCCGTCCCGACCACCTTTTGCCCCCGGCCGGCGTCCGAGGCGTATGTCGACCGAAGGGGAGAGCGGCCGAACGACGCTGGTGACGGGCGCGTCGAGCGGGATCGGACGCGAGATCGCCCGCGTCGCGGCCGATCACGGCGACGATCTCGTGGTGACCGCCCGGAGCGAGGGCCGTCTCGATGCGCTGGCGGCGGCGCTGCGCGAGACCCACGGCGTCGCGGTGACGGTCGTGACGGCCGATCTCGCGCGCGTCGGGGCGGCCGACGACCTCGCCACGGCGGTCGCCGAGCGGGGGCTGACCGTCGACACGCTCGTCAACAACGCCGGCGTCCCGGTCTACGGCGAGTTCGCGACCGACGATCCCGCGGCCCACGACGATCTGGTCGCGCTGAACGTCGCGACGCCGACCGCGCTCACCCGGCGGTTCGTCGGTGGGATGTGCGAGCGCGGCGACGGCCGGGTGCTGAACGTCGCCTCCGTCGCGGGCGTGGTGCCGACGCCCGGCGCGAGCACATACGCCGCCTCGAAGGCCTACCTGCTCTCGTTCTCGGTCGGGCTGGCGGCCGAGGTGGCCGACGACGGCGTGACGGTGACCGCGCTCTGTCCCCGCGAGACCGACACCGAGTTCATGGAGCGCGGCGGGGTCGAGGAGTCCGGCCTCTCGGGCGTCGACGCCGCCGACCCCGCGGCCGTGGCGCGGGCGGGCTACGAGGGCCTGCTCGCGGGCGAGCGGATCGTCGTCCCTGACCTGAAGGCGACCGCGCTGTTCGAACTGCCGCGGCTCCTGCCCTGGACCTGGCGGGCCCGCGTCGCCGGGGACTACTGGGCCGGCGACGACGGCGAGGGGTAGCGCCGGACGATCGGGACCGTCAGCCGCCGCCCTCGCCGTCGTCCCCGGGCTCGAACGGGCGGTCGCCCCCGTCCTCGGTCTCGACCTCGTAGCGGCGGCGCTCCTCGATCGCCTCGGCCTGGAGCCGGTCGGCCCGGTCGACGAGCACCCCCGCGACGGCCTCCTTCGAGACGCCCCGGCGGTCGGCGAGCGCCGTCACGACCGCGCCGAGCAGCCCCTCGACGGTCGCGGCGCCGGGGTCCTCGTCGGCCGAGAGCACCACCACGGGCTCGCCGTCGCGGACGTACGCCGAGAGCAGGACCTCGGGGCTCTCGACCCGGATCTCGGTCGCGGTCCGGGAGAGCTCCCGGTTGTGTTCCTCGCTCATCGTCGCCTCTCGGATCGGAGAACGTGTCGCCGGACGGTTAGTAGTGGTGTTCCAACCGGAGACAGACGGATCGGCGACACGTCCGGGCGCCACGCGAGCGAAGGGAGTGTGCCGGCCGGGAGTCCCGCGAGCGAACGGGGTGAGCGAGTGGGGCTACGGGCGGCGAGCGAAGGGAGTGTGCCGGCCGGGA
>CAZMLQ010000159.1:0-4894 GCA_964567195.1 uncultured Haloferacaceae archaeon
TCGTTGGCGAGGCTGGCGTGGGCCGGCACCCCGGCGGCCGCGAACAGTCGCGCGCCGAACAGCGCGGCGTGGTAGGAGGTGCCGGCGGCGACCAGCTGGACCCGCCGGAACGGCGGAAAGCCGTCGAGCTCCGGCAGGGCGACGGTCCCCTCGATCTCGTCGACCCGGCCGCTCAGACACTGTCGGAGCGCGGTCGGCTGCTCGTGGATCTCCTTGCGCATGAAGTGCTCGTAGCCGCCCTTCCCGGTCTGTTCGGGGTCGATGTCGACGGTCCGGGGCTCGTGGTCGAGGGGCGCGCCCGCGGCGTCGACGCCCGACCAGCCGTCCGGGTCGAGCGCCACCACGTCGCCGTCGTCGAGGTGGACGACGCGGTCGGTGTAGGCGACCAGCGCGGGCACGTCGCTGGCGAGGTAGTTGGCGCCGTCGCCGAGCCCGAGCACGAGCGGCGAGTCCTTCCGGGTGGCGAAGATCGACGGCTCGCCCGCGATCACGGCCGCGACCGCGTAGCTGCCCGAGAGCGCGTCGACCGCGGCCCGGAAGGCCGTCTCGGGGTCGGCGCCGGCGTCGAGTTCGCGTGCGATCAGGTGAGGGATCACCTCGGTGTCGGTCTCGCTGGCGAACTCGACGCCGCGCTCGCGCAGGCGCTCGCGGAGCAGGCCGTGGTTCTCGACGATGCCGTTGTGGACGACCGCCACCCGCCCGTCGCCGTCCGTGTGGGGGTGGGCGTTGGCGTCGGTCGGCGGGCCGTGGGTGCTCCAGCGGGTGTGACCGATCCCGAGCGGGCCGGCGGGCCGGGGGTCGGCCGTCGCCAGCGTTGCCTCCAGCGCGTCGAGCGTGCCCGCGCGCTTCGCGACCGCGAGGTCGCCGTTCGCGAGCGCCACGCCCGCCGAGTCGTAGCCCCGGTACTCGAGCACCGACAGGCTCGCGAGCAGACGATCGAGCGTCTCGGCCCCCGTCCCGACCGCGCCGACGATGCCACACATCAGCGACGCACCTCCGCGCCCTCCTCGACGTTGCGATCGACCACCACGCCGGGATCGACGGCCGCCTCCGGACCGACCATCGTGCCCGCCAGGACGGTGGCGTTGGCCCCGACGCGGGCGCGCTCGGCGATCAGCCCGCCGACGGGGACGGCCTCGTGGACGCGGTCGCCGACGCGGACGTCACCCGGCCCGCCGGGGACGGTGGCGTTCGCCCCGAGGCTCGCGTCGGCGCCGACGAACGCGTCGCTGGCGGCGGCGTTGGGGCCGAGCCGGACCCCCTCGTCGACGATGCTCCGGCGGACGAACGCGCCGGGGCCGACCGTCGCCCCCCGGCCGACCGCGACCGCGGGCCCGACCACGGCCCGGGGGCCGACGGCCGCGTCCGGACCGAGCGCGACCGGCGACACCAGGCTCGCGTCGTCGTGGACGCGGGCCGAGTCGGCGGCGTAGACGCCGGGCTCGCGCTCGGGCTCGCCGGTCAGGCCCGCGGCCAGCAGGCTCTCGACCAGCCCGAGCAGGTCCCAGGGGTAGTCGACCGACGAGAGCAGCCCCTCGGTCTCGACGCCGCGGACGGGGTCGCCGGCCTCGACCAGCCGGGCGATGGCGTCGGTCAGCCGGAGCTCGCCCCGGCGGCGCTCGGTCCGGCGGATCGCGTCGAACACCGAGCGATCGAGCGCGTACACCCCGGCGTTCATCAGCCGGTAGTCGTCGGTGGCGGGCTTCTCGACGAGTTCGGCGATCGACCCGCCGTCCAGCCGGACGGCGCCGTACTCGCCGGCGGCCGCGCTCTCGACGACCGCGAGCGTGGCCGGGGCGGGGCCCGTCTCCCGCGCGGCGGTGTGGGTCGCCACCACGTCGCCGATCATCCCCGCGGTGACCACCTCGTCGCCGTTGACGACCAGGAAGGTGTCGTCGACGCCGTCCTCGGCCTGGAGGAGCGCGTGGCCGGTGCCGAGCTGGTTCGTCTGGCGGTGGTAGGTGACCCGCCGGCCGCGGTAGGTCGGGCCGACGTGGTTCTGGACCCGCTCGCGGCCGTAGCCGACGACGAGGTGGAGGTCGTCGACGCCGGCGTCGATCGCGGCGTCGAGGACGTGATCGAGGATCGGCCGGGTGCCACCGGGCAGGAGCGGCTTGGGGCGGTAGCGGGTCAGCGGGCGCAGCCGCCGGCCCTCGCCGCCGGCGAGGACGACGGCCGCGTCGATCCCGGCGGCCGCGTCGGGGGACGACGAGGCGTCGGTCGCGGAGTCGGGCGCGGGCGCAGGGGGCATGGGCCGGGCTTGAGCGCCCCGGGGCTTAACTCCGCGCCCGGTCCGTGCGACCTGCCGTGGGGTCGCGCGGGACGTCCCCGCGAGGGGCGGGGACGCGAAAGGGGTATCCGCCGGCCGGCACTACCGCGGCCCATGCCGACGAAGGGCGGTTCGGCCGACCTGCGGGTGATCGACCGGTGGGACGGCGGCCTGGGCTGGCTCGCCTACCCCGACGAGGGGCTGGTCCGCGCGAGCCACGCGGTCGTCGGGGCCGACGGCGGCGTCTGGGTGCTCGACCCGGTCGACGTCCCTGGCGTCGACGACCTGCTCGCCGACCTGGGCGAGGTGGCCGGGGTGGCGGTCTGTCTCGACCGCCACCGACGGGACAGCGCGGCCGTCGCCGCCCGTCACGGCGTCGCCGCGTGGGTGCCCCGCCAGATGGACGGGGTGGCGGCCGACCTCGCGGCGGCGTGTGAGGTCGCGCGCTTCGGTCGCGAGCTCGGCGACTCGGGCTTTCGGTCGGTCCGGGTCCGTGACAGCGCGATCCCGCCCTGGCACGAGGTGGGCCTGATCGACGACGCGGGCACCTGTTACGTGCCCGAGGCGGTCGGGACCGCCCCCTACTACCTCGGCGGCGACGAGCGCCTGGGCGTCCACCCGATGCTCCGGCTGACCCCGCCGCGCCGGGCGCTCGGGGAGTTGCGTCCCGAGCGGCTGCTGGTCGGCCACGGCGAGGGGGTCGCGACCGACGCGACGGCGGCGCTGCGGGACGCCCTCGACGGCGCCCGCCGACGCCTGCCCGCGGCCTACGCCCGCGCGGCCCGGTCGTTCCTGGCCTAGATGGTCCCTGGCGAGAACGAGCCCGAGGGACACGGGCACGGGCGAGCGAGCGGGACCGACCGCGACCGGACCGACGGCGACGGGCGAGAGCGCGTGTTCGTCACCGCCGGGCTGCTCACGGCGCTGCTGGAGCGGGCGGCCGCGGCCGAGCCCGACCGGGCGAACGTCGTCGTCGGGACGACGCCGGGCGCGGAGCTGGAGGCGCTCGACGGCGCCGGCGAACACGCGGTCCCGCCCGACGCCGCGGCGCTGACCCACCTCTACCTGCCCGAGGCCGGCGAGTCGGTCCGGGCGGTGTTCGGCGTCGACCTCGGGCGACCGGCGGGGCGGGGTCGCGCGCGGTTCGTCTCGCACCCCCAGGGGCCGGCCCGGCTGACCGAGCGCGACGACCTCGCGGCGGTGGTGCTGGTCGCGACGCCGCCCTGGGAGCCCGCGGGGGTGACGGCGTACGACCGGGCGGGGCGGCGGCTGGCGCTGACCGTCGTCGACGCCGCGCCGCCGGCCGACCGACTCTGACCGACGCCGAACGGGTTTTCAAGGGACGAGTCCGTAGACCGTCCGATGGCAGTCAGGCCACCGCAGGAGGGGGGGTCGGACCCGGACGCGATCGAGTTCGGCATCGCCGCGCTCGACGCCCGGCTCGACGAGGCCGACGTGACGTTCCCGGCGACGGGCGACGAGGTGGTCCGGGCGCTCGGCGATCCCGAGATCCCCTACGACGCCGCGGGCAACGCCGTCGCGCTCGAGGAGGCGCTGAGCGCGCTTGGCACCGACCGGTTCGACTCGGAGTCCGAGCTACTCGACGGGCTCCACCCCGTCTTCGAGGACTACCGCGCCCGCTCGGCCTCGGGCATCGTCGCCCAACTGCGCGCGCTGTTGCCGTTCTGACCCGACCGGCGCGCCCGGTCCGGGTCAGTCCCGGTCGTCGAGACGCTCCATCTGCTCGCGGTGGAGGCTCAACAGGAGATCGGCGAGCACGCCGAACATCAACAGCTGGACGCCGAACAGGATCGCGAAGCCGGCGACGACCGCGAGCACCTCGTGGGAGATCCGGCGGGTCAGCCACTCGATCCCGACGTAGCCCCCGACGCCGACGCCGGTGCACAGCGAGAGCAGCCCGACGCTGCCGAAATAGAAGAGCGGGTTGTTGGTCTTCGCACGGCGGTAGATCTCGAGCAGGATGATGCCGCCGTCGCGGAAGGGCCGGAGGTTGGCGTTCGAGCCCTCCGGGCGGGGCCGGTAGGTGATCGGCACCACCGCCGTCGGGACGCCGTGGCGGGCGCACTCGACGGCCATCTCGGTCTCGACGCCGAAGCCGTCGGCGCTCAGGCGCATCCGCTCGAACGACTCGCGCGTGAACGCCCGGTAGCCCGAGAGCACGTCCTCGTAGACCTCGTCGTGGACGAGCCGGAAGGCGGCGTTGATCAGGCGGTTGCCCACGCGGTTGAGCCGCGTCATCGCGCCCGGCCGCATGCCGGCGAAGCGGTCGCCGATCACGTGCTCGTAGCCGTCCTCCAGGGGCGCGAGCATCGCGGCCGCGTCCTCGGGTCGGTAGGTGCCGTCGGCGTCGACCAGCAGGACGTACGGCCGGTCGACGTGCTCGCGCACCGCCTCCCGGACCGCCTGGCCCTTGCCCGACCCGGACTGGCGGATCACCTCGGCGCCGGCCTCGCGCGCGGCCTCGCGGGTGCCGTCGGTCGAGCCGCCGTCGATCACCAGCGGCCGGTCGAAGCCCTCGGCGCGAAAGCCCCGGACCACGTCGGCGACCGTGGCGGCCTCGTCGAGCGCCGGGAGGAGGACGCGGACGGCGGCGGGGTCGGGCAT
>CAZMLQ010000160.1:0-4863 GCA_964567195.1 uncultured Haloferacaceae archaeon
GTCCTTACCAAGGACGCGCTTTACCGCTAAGCTACCCAGGCGCGTATCACGCATACCCCGGATCGGAGTTTAACGCTTACGCTTACGGATCGGTGGCCGAACGCGCCACGGGCTCGTCGTCGCGCGCGTCGGTGGGGCCGCCGGCGAGCGTGGCGAGGCGCTCGCGGACCGGGGCCCCGAGCGCGCGAGGCACGGGCGGGAGGCCGTCGTCGTCGCCGGCCGCCAGCTCCCGGCCGAGCCCGGCCGCGTACTCGACGAGCGCGGGGTCGGCGGGCGCGTCGACGACGGTGGCGCCGGCGGCGGCCGCCAGCGCGAGCACGTCGGCCTCGAGTTCCCGGTCGAGCGCGACGGGATCGGCGGCCGTCTCGCGGTCGGTCTGGTCGCGTCCGAACGCGCGGACCACCTCGACGGCGCGGCCGGCGGCGGCCGTGCGGGCGAGCAGCGAGAACCCCCGAGAGACGAGCACGTCGGCGGCGACGATCTCGAGGTCGGCCTCGACATCGATCGCGTCGGTCCGGGCCCACGGCTCGTCGTGGGCCAGCCGCCGGGTGAGCGCGAGCCCCTCGTAGATCAGCTGGACGCCCGCCGCCCGCTCGCCGACGGCGTCGCTCGTCGGGTCGGGGGCGTCGACGCCACGACAGACCAGACGCGCACACACGAGCGTCAGCGCCCCGGGGGTCACGGCGCCGTCGCGGAGGCGTTCGTCGATGACCGCGCGCAGCCGCGGGGGCTCGACGTCGGCGAGCGCGCCGCGGGCCGCCTCGCGGGCCCGCGCGGCATCGTCCATCGCACGACGATAGCGGGGGCTAGCGGAAAGACCTTTGGAAACGTCCCGTCGCCCGGAGTCCCGGCGGAGTCGGGCGGTTCCGTCGCCGCCGTTTGCGGGCTCAGACCGGGAGGTCCGGCGCCGGCGGCATCGCGCGCTTGTGGGCGCTTCGCTCGTACAGCTCGTCGATCCGCTCGACGTCGGCCGCGGTGACGCCGTCCAGCGCCCGGACGGTCGCGGCCGTCGAGAGCGGGCCGTCGACGTGGAGCGCGAGGACGGCGTCGAGCCGGTCGTAGTCGATCCCGAGCTCGCCCTCGTCGGTCTGGCCGGCCCACATCTCGGCCGAGGGGGTCTTCGCGACGAGATCGGCGGGCACGCCGAGCGCATCGGCCAGCTGGCGGACCTGCTGTTTGTAGAGCGGTCCGATCGGGTTGCAGTCGACCGCCTGGTCGCCGTACTTGGTGTAGTAGCCCGTCAGCGCCTCGCTCCGGTTGCCGGTGCCGAGCACCAGCCGGTTCTCGGCGTTGGCGGCCACGTAGTTCAACACCGCCCGCGTCCGGACCCGGACGTTTCCGGCCGCGGTCCGGTAGGGCTCCTCGTCGATCCGCTCGCGGATCGGCGCGGGGAAGGCGTCGAGGACGGCCTCGACCACGGGCCGGACATCGACCACGTCGTACTCGATCCCGAGGTCCTCGGCGACCCGCTCGGCGTCGCTCATGTTGCCCTCGGTGTTGGCCTCGCTCGGCATCACCAGCCCGCGGACCCGATCGGCTCCGAGCGCCTCGACCGCGACGTACGCGACGGTCGTGCTGTCGATCCCGCCCGAGAGCCCGAGGACCGCCCCCTCGGCCCCCGCGGCCGCGACCCGGTCGGCGACGAAGTCGGCGATCTCCGTGCGGGTCGCGTCGAGTTCGGCCTCCGAGAGCCGGAGGTCGAGCGGTGCGTCGGCGGTCAGGACGGTCTCCGTTCCCATCGACCACCCGTAGGGGCCGTGGCGTCATATAGCCGTCCTCCGGCCGCGCGCGCTGGACGAACGTCGAAGCCCGGTCGTATCATCGGTAGATTGAACAGGCCGCGTCCGGTTCGTCGTACCGTCGACGGATCCGCCCGCCGACGGGCCCGACCGGCGCGCCGTTGGTCCAGTGGCAGGACACGAGCTTCCCAAGCTCGTAGCCCGGGTTCGATTCCCGGACGGCGCACTCCGTGGCGACCGAGACCGAACAGTCGGGGCGCCCCCGACGCGCGCGGGCGCCCGACGCCGACCGACGCCTCGCCCGGTCGCCGGCGGCTCGCCCGCGGGCCGGACCGCCCCACCGCCACCCCGACGCCGACGGGTCGACGCGGAGCCGGGCGCCCCACCGCCGTCCCCGCGGTCCGGTTCGGTGAGCCGGACCGTCGCCCCCCTCCTCCTGATCGACCCCTTCGCCGTCGTGAACGCCGTCGGGCTGGTCGCGTTCGCGCTCGTCGGCGCCTCGAGGGCGATCCGCGAGGGCTACGACCTGCTGGGGATCGCCACCGTCGGGCTGGCGACGGCGTTCGCCGGCGGCGTCGCCCGCGATCTCCTCGTCGTGCGCGTCCCGCTCGCGCTCCGATCGCCCGTCGAGGTCGGCCTGGGGCTGGTCGGGGTCGGACTGGCGATCGCCCTCGGCGCCGCGCTGTCGGCGCCGGACGCACACCCGGTCACGCTCGTCGCAGACGCGATCGGGCTCGCGGCCTTCGCGACGACCGGGGCGATCGTCGCCGCCGGGACGGGCCTGTCGGCGGTCGGCGTCGTCGCGATCGCGACGATCAACGCCGTCGGCGGGGGGACCGTGGCCGACGTGCTCCTCGACCGCGCCCCGTCCGTCCTCTTCGAGGACGTCTACGCGAGCTGTGCGGTCCTCGGCGGTGGCGCCTACTGGACCGTCGCCGCGCTGGGCGCGGACGGGGGTACCGCGGCCGCGGCGTGTGCGGTGGTGACGGTCGCGTCCCGGCTCGCGGCGGTGGCGTTCGACTGGAGCCTCCCGGTGGTCCGGAGCTCGGAGACGCGACGCGACTGAGCCCCCGGCGGGCGTGGCCCGACCCGACCCGGTTATGACCGTCCGCCGCGGCCGTGAGGCGGGAGTGTCATCGAGGAGGCGATCCGTGCGGTCGTGGTCGATCCGGGGGGACGGCGGGGGACGCTGGCCGGGCGGCATCGGGGCGACCGACCGCGCCGAGGTGGCGTCGGTCGTCGCCGACGCGGCGGGGGCCACGACCGCGGTCGACGGGCAGTCGGCCGACTGCGTCGTCGTCCGGCACGCTCCACCCGAGACCGACGCGGCCGACGTGCCCGCCCGGGTGCGGTCGACGAGGACTGGACGGTCACCTACGCGAACCGGGCCGACGCGGCGGGCGGTGCTCCGGACGGCGATGGAGATCGAGGACGACGGCGCGGACGTGGTCGGCAGACGCCTCTGGGAGGCGATTCCGGTGGCCGTCGACACGGCGTTCTACGAGCACTACCGCGAGGCGATGCGCACACAGGAGTCGGTCTCGTTCGAGTCCCGCTACGAGCCGATGGACGTCTGGTTCGACGTCACCGCCCGCCCCGATCCGGACGGGCTCTCGGTCTACTTCTCTGAGGTGACCCGGCGCAAGCGCCGCGAACGGGCGCTGAGCGAGCTGTTCGACGCCGCCCGGTCGCTGATGACAGTCTCCGCGGCCGAGTCGGTCGCCACCACCGTCGGGGAGGCGGCGGCCGACGTGCTTGGCTACCCCGCGAACGCCGTCCGACTCCACGACCGGGAGGCCGGACTCCTCCGGCCCGTCTCCGTCTCCGCCCGGACCGAGGCGCTGATGGGCGAGCACGGCGTCCTCACGGTCGGCACGGCCGAGCCGGACGGCATCGACGAGACCGACCGCACGCTGCTTGGCATCCCCGGGGCCACGGGCGAGGCGGCGCTCGAGGACGAGCGACTCGTGACCCGCGTCGGGACGATCCGCGAGGCCGGCGCGGAGCTCGCGCCCGAGCGAGAGCGTCCGGGAGCTCGAGACCCTCGTCGGCGAACGGGGCGAGGACGTGGGTCCGGTCGACGCGGCGGCCCTGCTCCGGGACGCCGCCGACTCGGTCGCGGGACCGACCGACGCGGTGGTCGCGCTCGACGTCCCCGAGACGCTCCCGATCCGGGCGGGGTGTCGCGTCGAGCGGGCGTTCGAGGAGCCGATCCGGAACGCGATCGAGCACTCGGAGACGGCGCCGCCCCACCTCCGGATCGAGGCCGAGCGGACCGCCGGCGGGCGCGCGGTCGTCCGGTTCGCGGACGACGGCCCCGGCATTCCCGACGACGAGTGGGCGGTCGTCACGGGCGACGTCGAGATCGGCCCGCTCCGGCACGGGACGGGGCTGGGGCTGTGGCTGGTCCGGTGGATCGTCGACGCCTGCGGCGGTCGGCTGCGCCGCGCCCCGGACGGCGACGGGACGACCGTCTCGCCGGTGTTCGAGCGCTGACCGGCCGGACGCGACCGGGCCGGACCGGGCGCTCGCTACCCGTTCCGGATCGCCGGGCCGATGTCGGCCCGCGCAGCCGCGACGGCGCGTCGCAGCCCCGCGCCGACGACCAGCCCCGCCAGCGCGAGCGCGAGGCCGACCGTGGCGGCGACGGCCGCGGCGAACCCGACCGCCTCGGGCAGCGAGACGACCGTCCCCGCGCCAGTCCCGTAGCGGGTGACCGCGAGCCCGAACAGCGGTCCACCGACCAGGACCGCCGTCGGGAGGAGCCCGTCGTTGAGCGCGCCGCTGAGCGTGGCCGCCGCGGCCAGCAGGCCGAACCAGACCAGCACGGCGGTCCGGGGGTCGGTCCCGGTCCAGGTGCCGACCACCCACCGCTCGACGACCGGGTAGCCGAGCCCGGTCCCGACCCACCACGCGACGGCGGGCGCGAGCGCCAGCCCGCAGGCGGCGACGCCGAGCGACGCCGCCGCCCGTCGGCCCAGGAGCGCCCGGCCGACCGGTCCGGCCAGCGACCGCCGGAGTCCGGCCCCACCCGCCGTCCACGAGTTCGAGGCGCCCGAGGAACCGCTCATCGGCGCCTCGTAGCACGGGCGACGGTTTCAGCGTTCCGCCCGCCCCGCCCGGC
>CAZMLQ010000161.1:0-4800 GCA_964567195.1 uncultured Haloferacaceae archaeon
ACTCGACCACGCCGGCGTCCTCGTCGTACTCGGTGCCGTAGTGGTCGAACATGTCCGCGACACGCTGGTGGGCGTTGCGGGCGATGCGCGGGTCGTCGACGACCTCCGCCAGGTACCAGTCGAAGCTCTTGGCCTCGCGCAGGTCCGAGGGCACGGACTCCTTGTACTGCTGGCTGAGGTCCGCCAGGGTTGCCATGTCGGGGGTCATCGTGGGTGGGGTCTCGGGGGTGTCTGGGGCCGCCGCGGGGGGGCGTCCCCGGTTCGGCTATGCGAGACTATATGATACGAGAGGTTCTGCCACGGATAAGCCTTGACCCAAATTCGGCCCACCTTCGACCGCCCTCGTCGGGCGGTTTAACGGGCTGTTACCGCCGAGCCGTGACCGCTATCGGGTCCGAGCGTGAAGGGCCGGCGTGGACCTCGACGACGCGCTCCCCGCCGGCTGGACCGTCTGGACCGACGATCCCGACGGCCGGACCGTGCTCACGTTCCGGCCGGATGTCTTCGACGGCGACGCCTACCCCGCCCCCTGTATGCCCACCATCTACGTCTCGAACGGCTCGCGCCGGCGCCGTTCCGGCGCGGGCGGGCTCGAGACCGACGAGTGGTACGCCGAACTGTTCCTCGAGCCCGACGTCACCGGGCCGACCGAGCGCCGCGACTCCCGGCGCGGGGCCCGCGAGGCCGCCGTCGACCTGGCCCGCCGGTTCGTCGCCGGCGGGATCGACCACCGCGCGCTCTACCAGGTGCCCCGCGAGGCGTACCTGGACCGCCTCGACGAACTGCTGGGCGCCGACGAGGACGAGAGCGACGACGGGGGTGTGGAGCCGGAGGGCGAGGCTTAACCCGCGCGCCGGCCACGGACCACCCGTGTCCACCGTCACGCTCGTCGGATCGCGACTCGCCGAGGTCGACCGGGAGTTCGTCTACGAGGGCGAGGCCACCGGCTGTGCCGGCTGTCCGTACCGCCAGCAGTGTCTCAACCTCACCGAGGGGGTGCGCTACCGGATCACGGACGTCCGCGAGAGCGCACAGACGCTCGAGTGTGCCGTCCACGATGGCGGGGTCCGGGCCGTCGAGGTCGAGCCCGCGCCGGTGCCCGCGACCGTCGCCAGCCGCGGGGCCTACGCCGGATCGCGCGCGAGCCTGGAGGGGCCCTGTCCCCACACCGACTGCCCGAGTCACCCATTCTGTGTCCCCGACGGCGCGGCGTTCGACCGCGAGTACCGGATCGCGGAGGTGGTCGGCGACCCACCCCACGACCACTGTCCGCTGGGGCGCGATCTCACGCTGGTCGAACTCGCGCCCCCCGACGACGCGTAGCTCCGTCACTCGCCGGCGGCGGTCGGCCCCTCGGCCGTCACCGTCCCCAGCCGGCGACCGGCGTAGCCGAACTGGTCGGGGTAGCCGTCGGCCGAGAGCAACACGGGCACGAACGGCTCGGCGGCCCGCAGCGGCCGGCCGTCGGCCGTGGCGTAGGTCTCGCCCGCCGCCACGGGCTCGAAGTTCGACGCCCGGACGGTGTACTCCTCGGCCGGCGGCTTCGCGACCGACTCGCCGAGCGCGAACAGCGGGAGGTTCCGGGCCGGCGGGGGCGAGGCGGCGATCGCCCCGGTGGCGGCGAGGAAGGCCCGCGCCACGGCCGTCGCGTTCTCGGCCGCCCGGTCGGTCCCCTGGCGGCCGGCCTCGACCTCCAGCAGATCGGTCGTCTCGCAGGCGAACAGCCGGCCCTCGTCGGCGTCGACGCGCACCAGCGCGTCGAGCCCCAGCCGTCGGGCCAGCCGCGCCGTCCGGCCCGCCCCGTCGGTGACGATGCCGAACGGGCCGTCGTAGGACCGGGTCGAGTGGATCGCGAGCGTCGTACAGCCCGCGAGCGCCGACGCGAGCCGCGGCGCGAGTGCGTGCTCGTGTCCGTGGCTCTCGCCCTCGCCGAACGCGCGGTTCAGGTCGGCGTCGACGTAGCGGACGCCGGCCGCGAGCGCGCGCTCGTTGGCGACCACCAGCGCGACCGGCCGCTCCACGTCGAGGTCGGCGGCCCGGAGGCGTTCGATCGCCCGCACGCCGCAGGGCTCGTCGCCGTGGATCGCGGCCACGACCGCCACCGACGGCTCGCCGGTTCCGAGCTGGTGTACCTGCACGCCCACGGCTCCGTGACCGCCGGGCAAGTGGGTTCGGATCCGCGTCGATCGCTCGCCCGACCCCGGCGGTCGCCGGCCGCGACGGGTCGGCTCCATCTGCCCCGATTCTCGGCGGTGATACCTGGATGCGTACAGCTATTACGGGGTTCGAGAGTGCGAGAGACGCATGAGAGTACCGACGCTCGGACTCGATCTCGGACCGAAGCTCGTGCTCGCGTTCGTCGGCGTCGCCCTGCTCGTGGGGGCGACCGGCGCCGTCGGCTACGTGAGCCTCGGTGACGTGGATCGGGAGGCGAACCGAATCGCGACCGACGGGACCGACCTCGAACACGCCGCGGAGATGCTCGTCGCCGTCGAGAAACAGCAGGTCGCGATCCAGGCGGCTCGGCTCGACCGCGAGGATGCCCGCAAGGAGTTCGACGCCGCGTCGGCGCTGTTCGAGGAGCACGCGACCGCGATGGAGGTCGACGGCGAGGAGGCCGACCGGCTGGCCGTCCTGCGCTCGACCCACGAGGAGTACGAGCGGACCGCGACGGCGTACTTCGAGGCGCGTGCCGCGGGCGACCGGACCGCCGCGCGGGCCCGGCTCGACGAGCTGACCGTCCTGCGCGACGAGATGGAGGGGCAGGCCCACGCCCTCGAGCGCACCGTCGAGTCGGACATGGAGACGCAGGTGGCGACGGCCGACCGGACCGTCGAGCGGGCGCGACTCGGGATGGCCGGGCTGACCGGCGTCGCGTTCGTCGCCGCGGTCGGCGGCGGGGTGGTGATCTCGCGGCGCATCACCGGCCCGATCGATCGGCTGTCGACGGCTGCGACCGCCCTCGGGCGCGGTGATCTGGACGTCGACATCGACGACCGGGCGGCCGACGACGAGCTGGGACGGATGCTCGACGCGTTCGAGGCGATGCGTGGGACGCTCCGGACGGTCTTCGACGACCTCGACGAGCTGAGCACCGGTCTCCGGGAGGGGCGACTCGACCGGTCGGTCGAGACCGACCACCCCGGCGCCTACGGCCGGGTGATGGAGTCGCTGGAGCGCGGGAGCGACGAGCTCTCGGCGAGCTTCGACGAGATCCGGCGGGCCGGCGCCGGGCTCGGCGAGGGGCGGCTCGACCGACGGGTCGACGCCGACCGACCGGGTGAGTACGGCGCCGTGCTCGACGATCTCGACACGGGACTCGTGCGGCTCTCGGAGAGCGTCGACCGGATCTCGGCCGCGAGCCGGGCGATCGAGCGGGGCCGTCTCGACCGATCGATCGAGACCGACGCACCCGGCGCGTACGGCGAGGTCCTGACCGATCTCCAGGACGGGGTCGAGCGCCTCGGCGAGAGCGTCGGCACGGTCCGGACCGTCGCCGACGAGGTGGCGACGGCGAGCGAGTCGGTCGCGACGAGCACGTCGGAGATCGAGGCCGCGGGCGACGAGGTCGCGCTCTCGGTCGAGGAGATCGCCGAGGGCGCCGACCGTCAGGACGAGCATCTCGACGCCGTCGCGGACGAGATGAGCGGCGTCTCGGCGACCGTCGAGGAGGTCGCCTCGTCGGCCGAGGAGGTCGCCTCGACGGCCGCGACCGCGGTCGAGCGCGGCGAGGCGGGACGACGCCACGCCGCGGCGGTGACCGAGGAGATCGAGGCGATCGAGCGCCGCGCCGAGACCGCGGCGGCACAGGTCCGCGATCTCGACGCCGAGACCGAGCGGATCGGCGAGATCGTCGGCATGATCGGCGACATCGCCGACCAGACCGGGCTGCTGGCGCTCAACGCCTCGATCGAGGCGGCACGGGCGGGCGAGGCCGGCGAGGGGTTCGAGGTCGTCGCCAACGAGATCAAGTCCCTCGCCGGCGAGGCCGCCGAGGCGACCGCCGAGATCGAGGACCGCATCCGGGCCGTCGAGTCGACCACCACCGACGCCGTCGCGGACATGGAGGCGATGAGCGACCGGGTCGAGGCCGGGACCGGGACCGTCGACGACGCCATCGAGACCTTCGACGACATCGCCGACGCCGTCGACCAGGTCCAAAGCGGGATCGAGGAGATCGCCACCGCCACCGACCAGCAGGCCGCCGCCGCGGAGGAGGTGGTCGCCACGATCGACGAGGTGTCGACGGTCAGCCGACAGACCGCCGCCGAGGCGAGCGACGTCACCGCGGCGACGGAGCAACAGGCCGCCTCGCTCTCCGAGACCGCCGACGACGTCGCCCGGCTCTCGGAGCTCGCCGACTCTCTCCAGGAGCAGGTGTCTGCGTTCGACGTCCGGCGCGAGGCCGACACCGCGGCGACGGCCTCCGTCGACGTCGGTCCGGAGCCGGCGTCGCCCACGGTGACCGACGGGGGCCGCTAGTCCAGCGCCGCGGCGTAGGCACGGTCGCGCTCGGTCGCCGTCGGCCGGCGGCCGTCGAGTTCGATCCGCCAGCCGTCGATCGCCGCCGGATCCTCGCGGGCGGCCGCCAGCGTCTCGCGCACCTCCTCGACGCCGACGCCGTAGAAGTCCCCCGGCACGCCCCGGAGGTAGCCGAGCGCCGTCCCGAACAGGTTTCGCATGCCCGCGTCGTCCTCGAAGTCGACGTGCTTGTACGCGCCGGCGGCGACCTGGACCATCCCGTGGAGGAAGGCGCTCTCGACGCTCCCGCGGCCGTAGCTGTACCACTCGTCCTCGAAG
>CAZMLQ010000162.1:0-4752 GCA_964567195.1 uncultured Haloferacaceae archaeon
GCCCGCGGACGTCGTCGTAGGTGAGGTTCGTCCGAACCATCCGGACGCCGCAGTTGATGTCGTAGCCGACCGAGCCGGGCGAGAGACAGCCGGTCTCGGCGTCGGTCGCGCCCACGCCCCCGACGGGGAAGCCGTAGCCCTGGTGGCCGTCGGGCATACAGACGGCGTGGCTGGCGATGCCGGGCAGGTGGGTGGCGTTTCTGAGCTGTTCGAGCGTGCGGTCGTCGCCGATCAGATCCAGCAGCGCCTCGCTCGCGAGCACCCGCGCGGGGACGCGCATCGCGCCCTCGCGGGGGATCTCCCAGACGTGCTCGCGGATCCGCTCGAGCCTGACGCCGCCGAACTCGCGCGTGGTCATGACGGAGAAGGGCGGGCCGGCCGAAAGTCCGTTGTGGTTGGGTGGGCTTAGACATCGAAGACGACGTAGGCGCGCCAGCCCGACGGCGTCTCGGTCAGCTCCATCTCCGAGTAGGTGACGGCCTTGACCTCCCGGCCGGCGATCCGGTCGAGAGCGAGCCCGCGGGCGCTGGCGTCGACCCGCCAGCCGTCGGGGGTCCGCCGGACGACGGCCGCGTTGGCGACCGGGAGGACGCCGCGCACGTCGCGCTCGTAGAGCAGGCGGTCGAGATAGTCGAACAGGGCCGCCTCGCGCGACCGGGCGGTCACCGAGAGCCGAAAGCGGGCGCCGCCGGGCGGGACCGCGTCGGTCTGGGCGGCCACGAGCCCGTCGGCGACGGCCGCGAACGTCGCCCCGAGATCCGCCCCCCGGGCGGCCACGGCCACGTCCGCGGTGTGCTCGCGGAGCTCGAACCGGGCGGCTGGATCGCTCATCCGTCCCCGCTGTCGTCGGGCTCGTCGTCCTCGCCGGGCACCTCGGCCGAACGGCGGTCGGCGGCCGGCCCGGAGACGGACGCGTGTCGGAGCGGGCCGGCGGCCGAGTCGTCCCCCGCCTCGCCGTCGCCTCCGTCGCCACACCGGCCCGGCGTGTCGGTCATCGACCGCGACTGGGGGCCGATCGATAAAAGGGCTCGGCCAGCCCGTCGACCGCCCGACGCGACCGGTAGGGACGGTGGAGTTATTAGGGCGAGCCGACAACCGATCCGTGGTGAGTGTCGAGGTCGAGACGCGGGTCGACGGGCCGGGGGACGTCGACGGCATCGACGACGCCTGGGAGCTGAAAGAGCGGATTCGTCGCGCGGAGGGCGTGCTCAAACAGCGCGAGAACTTCTTCCGGAGCGCCTACCGCCGCTCGACCTCCCACCGGCTCCTCGTCGACGACGCGCTCGTCGGCTTCGTCACCGTGCGCCGGGACGGCTACGTCCTCTTTCTGGCCGTCGCGCCGGAGGCCCGCGACCAGGGCTACGGTCGGCGGCTGATCGCGGAGGTGGCCCGCGACCACCGGACGATCACCTGCCACGCCCGGACGACCAACGAGGCGGCGCTGGCGTTCTACGAGCGGATCGGTTTCGAGACCGAGCGGCGGGTGACCGGCTACTACGAGGACGGCGGCGACGCCTACTACCTCCGGCTGGGCACCGACGGAGGGATCCGCGAGCGCCTCTCGGAGCTGATCCGGCGCTGACCTACGGCTACGGATCGATCCGTCCCTCGTCGGTGAGGACGCCGTCGAGCAGCGCGGTCGGCGTGGCGTCGTAGGCCGGGTTCTCGACCTCGACGCCCTCCAGGGGCTCGAGGCTGACCTCGGCGGGCGGACGGAACTCGTTCTCGAAGACGAAGCCGCCGTCGATGATCTTGGCCGACGAGCCGACCACCTGGACGGGCACGCCGAGCTCGGCCGCCGTCGCGGCGATCGGGAAGGTACCGACCCGGTTGTAGAGCGTCTCCCCGACGATGCAGTCCATCCCGATCAGCACCCGGTCGACCGCCGAGAGCAGTTCGCCGGCGGCGGCGTCGACCAGCAGGTGTGGCTCGACCCCGTCGACGGTCGCGAGGTGGCGCGCGGTCTTGCGGCCGAGATAGCGGGGGCGGGCCTCGGTGACGTGGACGGTCAGGTCGCGGCCGTCGGCGGCCGCCGTCTCGACCGCGTCGAGGACGGTCGAGGAGTAGTCGTGGGTGAGCAGACACTCGCCGTCGGCGAGGGTCTCGGCCGCGCTCGTGGCGGCCAGGCGCCGGCCCGTCTCGGCCGACTCGACGACGGCCGCGACCGCCGACTCGGTCAGGCGCTTGGCCTCGGCCACGTCGGCGGCGGCGCCGACCACGCGGTCGACGATCTCGCGCTGGGTCGTGAACAGCGAGGCGTGGGAGGGGTTGGCCCGGCGAAGCGCGCTCGAGTTGCGCTCCAGCGCCCGCTCGTACTCGTCGAGGCCGGCGAACTCCCGGTCGGTCAGCGCCGTCAGCGCCCGGGCGGCCTTCACCGCGACAGCCGTGGAGCTGTGACTCTCCATCCGCCGGATCTCCCGGACCGTCTCGTCGATCATCGTCGGTCGTACCCCCGCCCCGGGCATGGGCTTTCCGGGGGGCTCAGTCCTCGGGGGTCGGGTCGGGATCGGCGTCGCCCGCCGGCGTCGCCCGCCGGCGCGCGTAGAGATAGACCGCCGCCGCGGTGACGAGCCAGACGACCGCCCCCACGCGGACGGCGAAAGCCGCCCGCGCGCTCCAGGTCGGCAGCGAGACGGTCGCGCCGAGTACGGCCACGACCGGGGCGCCGACGACGACGGTGGTGACGAACGTCGTCTGCATCACCCAGCCGAAGTCCACCCCGTCCGGGTCGGTCGACTCGACGCGCCGTGGCACGGCCGCCCTTGGCTCCGGCCGGACTAATCGGTGCCGGTCGCGGCCGACGACCGGTGCCCGAGAAACGCCGTCAGAGCCTCGTTGAACGCCGTCGGGGTCTCGAGCATCGCGAGGTGGGCGGCGTCGGGAAGCGTCACCAGCCCGCAGTCGGGCAGGCCCTCGGCCAGCGCCTCGTGGTACCACGGCGGCGTCAGCCGGTCGTGGGCGCCGACCACGGCCAGCGCGGGCGTCGCCACCGCGTCGAGGCGGTCCCGGGCGTCGAAGGCGTGGGCGGTCCGGAAGTCGCGGGCGGTCACCCGCCGGCCGGTCTCGCGCATCGCCGTCCGGGAGACGGCGACCAGGTCCTCGTCGGGGTCGTGAAAGAGCCGGTCGGGGGCGTGCAGGAAGTCGAGCGCCCGGTCGAAGTCGTCGTCGAGCCAGGCGAGCAGGTCGTCGAGCACCGCGAGGCGGGCCCCGGTGCCCGCGAGCACGAGGCCGTCGAGGGCCACGTCGCGCTCGAGGGCGACCCACAGCGCGACCGCCCCGCCGAGCGAGTGACCGACGACGGTCCGGGCGTCCGTCTCGCGGGCGACGGCCACGACGTCGTCGGCGTAGACCGAGAGGGTCTCGTAGCCCGGGTCGGCGGCCACGTCGTCGCTCTCTCCGTGCCCGGAGAGATCCAGCGCGACGGTCGGCCGGTCGTCGGCGAGGGGGGTCTGGCCGGCCCAGACCGCGCCCGTCCCGCCGCTCCCGTGGACGAACAGCAGCGCCGTTCCGTCGCCCCCGCGGTCGGTCACGCGGTAGGCGGTCCGGCGGTCGTGGTGTGTCACCCGCGGCATGACCGGAGCTAGCCCGCGCCGGGAAATAAAGCCCCGCCGCCGGTCGGTCGGACCGAACCGCTACACTACCGTCGTACGAGTGGGTCGCCGTCGTCGTGCGATTCACGAGCGACAGATATTTATATCTACAAAGATAACCTGTAGTTAGGATTCAGATGAGACACGACCAGACCGCCGGCGAGAACGAGCGGTTCGTCCGCCGGTACGAGTACGACGACGGCTGGGTGATCGCGGCGGAGTTGGGCGTCCCCGACGAGGCCGTCGACGTGGACGTGGTCGGACGGACCGCCATCCTCGTCGTCGAGTCGGACGGCCGGCTGTCCGAGACGGAGTTCGAGCTCCCCGGCCCCGACGGGCGCGCCACGGTTCACAACGGGATCGTCACGATCAGGGGGGGATGGGCGTGAAGCTCGTCGTCAAGCCCCTGAAGCAGAAAGACGCCGGCCGCGGGCTGGCGGCGGTCGAGACGGCGGCCGCCCGCAAGATGGGGCTGGAGGCCGGCGACTTCGTCCGGATCGAGGGCCGGAGCGGAACCGCCATCGCGCGGGTCTGGCCCGGCTACCCCGAGGACGAGGGCTCGGGGATCGTCCGGATCGACGGCCGGCTCCGCCAGGCCGCCAGCGTCGGGATCGACGACCGGGTCGAGGTCGAGCGGGCCGACGTCGAGCCCGCGGAGGAGGTGACCGTCGCGCTCCCCCAGCGGCTCGGCATCCGTGGCAACATCGAGTCGCTGGTCCGTCGCGAGCTGAGCGGCCAGCCCGTCACGACCGGTCAGACCGTCCAGCTCCCGCTCGGCTTCGGCTTCATGGGCGGGCAGGGTCAGGCGATCCCGCTGAAGATCGCCGCCACCCGGCCCGAGGGGACCGTCGTGGTCGGCGACTCGACCGAGGTGACGATCAGCCAGCAGCCGGCCGAGCAGATCCGCGAGCCCGAGCAGACCGCCCCCGCCGCCGCGCCCGACGTCACCTACGAGGACATTGGCGGGCTCGAGGGCGAGCTCGAGCAGGTCCGGGAGATGATCGAGCTGCCGATGCGCCACCCGGAGCTGTTCAAGCGCCTCGGCATCGAGCCGCCGAAGGGCGTCCTGTTGCACGGCCCGCCCGGCACGGGCAAGACCCTGATGGCCAAGGCCGTCGCCAACGAGATCGACGCCCACTTCCAGACGATCTCCGGCCCGGAG
>CAZMLQ010000163.1:0-4741 GCA_964567195.1 uncultured Haloferacaceae archaeon
TCCGGTCGCCCATCGTCATCGCCTCGGTCTGGTCGTGGGTGACGTAGACCGTCGTCACGTCGAGGTCGCGCTGGAGCTCCTGGATCTCCGTGCGGGTCCGCGCCCGGAGGGTGGCGTCCAGGTTCGACAGCGGCTCGTCGAGCAGGAAGACCGCCGGATCGCGGACGATGGCGCGCCCGAGCGCGACCCGCTGTTGCTGGCCGCCCGAGAGCGCCCGAGGGCGCTGGTCGAGCAGGTCGACGATGCCGAGCGTCTCGGCGACGGACGCGACCCGCTCCGCGACCGCGGCGTCGGAGAGGTCGGTGGTCATCCGCAGGCCAAAGCCCAGGTTGGCCCGCACGGTCATGTGGGGGTAGAGCGCGTAGTTCTGGAACACCATCGCCACGTCGCGGTCCTCGGGGCGCCGGCCGACGACCGACTCGCCGGCGATCCGGACGTCGCCCGCGGTGGGCTCTTCCAGCCCGGCGACACAGCGCAGCGTGGTCGACTTCCCACAGCCCGAGGGGCCGACCAGCACCAGCAACTCGCCACGGGCGAGCGACAGGGACACGTCGGTGACGGCGGTGACGCCGTTGGGGTAGGCCTTCTCGAGTCCGTCGATCACGAGGTGGGGATCGGCGCTCATCCCTTGAGTGACCCCTCGATCAGCCCCTTGACGAAGTACCGCTGCAGGCCCAGGAAGACGAGCACGAGCGGCACCATCCCGACGACGCTGGCCGCGGCGATGGCGCGCCAGTCGCTGCCGTACTGACCCTGGAACTTGTACACCCCGATGGAGACGGTGTGGAGCCGGCTCGCGGTGCCGAGCACGGTGTAGGCGAGCACGAACTCCGACCACGTGAGCACGGTGTCGAAGATGGCGACCACGGCGATCCCGGGCGCCACGGGCCGCAACAGGACGTAGCGCAGGGTCTGGAGCCGGTTGCAGCCGTCGATCCGGGCGGCGTAGTCGAGCTCTCGGGGCACCGTGTCGAAGTAGCCCTTCAGCAGCCAGATCGAGAACGGCACCTGCACCCCGACGTACAGCAACACCAGCCCGATCCGGGTGCGCAACAGTCCGAGCCCGCTCATCACGCTGTACAGCGGGACGACGATGATGACGGGCGAGATCATCTGAAACAGGAGCACGACCCCGAGCAGCCCGCGCCGGCCCCGGAAGTCGAACCGGGAGAAGGCGTACGCCGCGGGCACGGCGACCGCGAGGATGCCGGCGACCGAGAGCAAGGTCACGAGCGTGGAGTTGACCAGCCACGTGACCACGCCGGCGTCGAACACCCGCGCGTAGGCGCCGAGCGACGGGGTCGAGGGCAACAGCCGGAACGGGAGGCCGAACAGTTCGCCCTCGGGCCGGAGGCTGGCCGAGAGCACCCACAGCACCGGAAAGAGAAAGAACAGCCCCGTCAGCCCGTACCAGAGGTAGACGACCAGATCGAGCGCCCCCAGCCCGCGGAGGTGGGCGAGCGGGTCGGCGCGGGGTAGCCGGGTGACGAACCCCCGGGCGCCGGCGACCGCACCGTCGGCGCCGGCGTCGCGCTCGGGATCCCGACGGGTGCCGGCCTCGGCGCCGGCGGTCGCGCCACCGTCCGGGCGGGCGTCGGCCTCGGCGCCGGCGTCGTCGGTGGCGTCGCTCACAGCTCCTCCGTCACGTCGAACGCGTAGACGTACGCGCCGGTCAACAGCAGGTTGATCGCGAGCATCACCACGGCGACGGCGGCCCCCCGACCGATCGCGTAGTCGGTGAACGCCTCCTGGTACATGAACAGCGCGAGCACCTGGGTCGCCCGGCCGGGGCCGCCGCCGGTCAGCGCGAATATCAGGTCGAACGTGTTCAGCGCGTAGATCGTCACCAACACGACGGTGACGAAGACGACCGGCTTCAGCTGTGGCAGGGTGACGTAGCGAAAGCGGGCCCACCGCCCGGCGCCGTCGACGCGGGCGGCCTCGTAGAGCCCGCGGGGGATCCGCTGGAGACCGCCGTAGAGCATGATCATCGTGAAGGCGGTGCCACGCCACGTGCCGGCGGCGACCGTCGAGGCCAGCGCCAGCGTCGGATCGGACCGGAAGGGGACGGGACCGATCCCGACCGTCCCGAGGAAGTGATTGACCGCGCCCAGGCCGCTCTCGACGAGCATCACCTTCCAGACCAGCCCGATGATGATCCCGGGGACGACCCACGCGAGCAGGACCGCAACACGGGTCGGGACGGTGCCGTACAGCCCGCGCCGGACGCCGTAGTCGATCGCCAGCGCCAGCACCAGCCCCAGCAGGACGTGGAGGACGACGCTCGAGAAGGCGTAGACCGCGGTGACCCGGAGCATCCCCCAGAACTCCGGATCGGTGAGCAGATCGACGTAGTTGGCGAGGCCGACGTAGTCGGCGCCGGGGCGAAGCAGGGTGGCGTCGGTGAGACTCAGGCGCAAGGCCTCGACCATCGGGTAGAGCTGGAAGAGCCCGAGCAGGACGAGCGTCGGCGCCAGCCAGACCAGTGGGCGCTCCAACAGCGCCGCCCAGCCCCGCGCCACGCGGTCGATCCCGGCCCGCAACAGGGCGACCGTCCGGGGGCCGTCGGCCGTCGCCACCGCTCAGCTCACCCCCGCTCCCGTCGCCGTCGCCGTCGCCGTCGCGAGGCCGGACGCCCCGACCGGCGGGTGGGCGTGGCGGTCACACATCGGTTCAGCCGTCGTACTCGTCCTCGACGTTGGCGATCATCCGCTCGGTGGCCGCCGCGGGCGCGCGCTGTCCGGTGACGACCTCGCCGATGGCGGTCTCGAACTCGGTGGCGATTGTGGAGTAGATGGGGAAGGCCGGGCGGGCGACGCCGTCCTCCAGGAACTCCCGGAACCGCTGCTGGTAGGGGAAGGTGTCGCTCGCGAAGTACGCCTCGTTCTCGAACACCGAGGCACGGGTGGGGAGCAGCCCCGCCGCCTCACAGTACCGCCCCATCGCCTCGGGGTCGACGAACCGGGCGACGAACTCCTTCAGCGCGGCGGCCCGCCCCGAGTCGCCCGCGAGGAATGCCCCCTCGGTCCAGCCGCCGACCCCCGTTGCGGCCTGGTCGGCCCGCCGCATCGGGATCCGGGCGACCTGCCAGTTGCGCCACTCGTCGCCGTCCATCCGGTTTTTGAAGTCCTTCTCGATCTGCCAGTTGCCGCCGACGAACATGGCCGTCCCGCCGTTGCGGGCCTCGCGCGCCAGCGTCTCGTACTCGCTCACGTTGGCCGTCCGCTGGGGGGTGGCGCCAGACTCGACCAGCCGGCCCAGGAACGACAGCGTCCGGGTCAGCGCCCGCCGGTTGGCCGGCCGCCCGAGCACCGGCGCGCCCCCGTCGTCGACGAGTTCGCCCCCCTGGCCCCAGAAGTACGGCAGGGTGACGAACGCCGATGGGTTGAACAGGAAGCCGGCCATCTCCTCGCCCTCGGCGATGTCGCTCCCGACGTTCACCAGCCTCTCCCACGTCCGCGGGGGCTCGCCGTCGGCGTACCGGTCGATCAGGTCCTGTCGGTAGTAGAGACACCGGCAGTCGGTGTACTTCCAGGCCGCCAGCAGGTCGCCGTCGCGCGTGGCCGTCTCCCGGACGAACGGGAAGAAGTCGTCGACGTCGTCGACGTACTCGTTCAGCGGCTGGAGGTACTCGTAGAAGTCGGGCACCCAGAACGAGTCGAGCGTCGAGCCCCCGGGTGCGTCGCCCTGGGAGGCACGGGTCAGCAGGTCGTTCTTCCACTGATCGAACGCCGGGTACGAGACGTCGATCCGGTAGTCGGGGTGGGCCTTCGCCCACGCCTCGTGTTGGGTCCGCAGCGCCGGCGCGGCCGCCGGCTGCGAGCTCTCGGCCTCGATCGGGGTGTAGAAGCCGCTGGTCTGGTAGCCGATCGCCGTCTCGCCCTTCCCGAACCGCTCGTGGGTCACCAGCGGGTCCGACTCGTCGAACGCGCTCCCGCCGCCACGGCCCGTACAGCCCGCGAGCGCCGTCCCGGCGGCCGCGCCCGCGCCCACCAGAGCCTCTCGTCGCGACAGGATCCCCCCTTCGTCGGTCATCGCTACGGTCTTGACGTGTCTGACAGATAAAAAACCCATCCTCCGGGGCCGCCCGGCGGACGCCGCGGGTCGGGTACGACGCGTCTCGCGAGCGCGGCCGCTCGGCGGACGAGAGGGGGGAGGACTCGGAGCGTGTGACACGAGCCGAGTCCCACGCGTCGGTTCTCGGTCGAGACGTATAAGTTACACGCCGGGCTCGACGGAAGAGATCGTCTGACGCCCGACACGATCGGGGCTGGCCGGCCCGACACTCGATCGAGGGCGTCCGTCGCCGGGCCGAGTTGGCCCCGTCCTGGTCGGGCGTCGCCGCGCGGACCCGCCCGTCCGCTCAGCCGGTCTCGGTCTCGATCCTCCCCCGCATCGCCGCGTGGACCGTACAGCGGTAGCTCGCCACGTCAGCCGCGAGCGCCTCGGTCACGGTGAACGCGAACGTCTCGCCCCCGTCGGTCCACTCGACCGCCGCGTCGGACTCGTACCGGCCGTCGTCGTCCTGGGAGAGCAGCGCCGCGCCGTCACCGGCCCGGAGCGCGAACGGATGGGCGCTCCAGCCGTCGTTTCGCACCCGGTAGCGCCGCCCGGCCGTCAGCGTCAGCGTCGGGTTGGGCTCGCCGGTCGGCGCGACCCGCCCGCTGCTGTCGGCCGTGACCGCCCACGCGCCCGCCATCCGGTTCGTGATCGTCAGCTCGACCGGCCCCGTCGGCTCCGG
>CAZMLQ010000164.1:0-1711 GCA_964567195.1 uncultured Haloferacaceae archaeon
CCCCGCCGACGTACCCGAACCGCGCCCGGCCGTCGGAGTCGACGCTCACGTTCGCGCGCTCGACCAGCCCCGTGCCGTTCGTGACGTTCACCCGCAGGCCGCCCGGCACGGTCGTCGGATCGACCGGGTTGTTGTAGCGGTCGCGCACCTCGACGACCACCTCGTCGCCGGGCCGGAGGGTGGGCTCGCCGTCGGTCACGCTGGTCAGGTAGGCCGGGCCGGGCGTCGAGAGGCCCGTCCCGACGCCGACGGCGGCGGTCCGCAGGCGGTAGCTCTCCTCGGCCTCCAGCGTCAGTTGCACCGCGTCCGCGCCGGCGACGGGCGAGACGCTCCGGACGTAGCGGTCGGGGAAGGTGCCAGAGGGGTCGCGCTCGGCCGCGAGCAGGTCGCGCCACCGGTCGGCCGAGAGCGTCGTCGGCACGGTGAGGGTGAGGGGGCCGGCGGTCGCGTTCCCGACCGTCGTCGTCCGGGTCGCGGCGCTGAGCGTCCGCGGATCGACCGCGAGACTCCCGACCTGGGCGCGCGAGAGGTCCCCCGAGACCGCGACGAGGTAGATCTCGTTGCCCCGCACGAGCGTCTGCTCGCTCCGGGCGGTGCTCGCGCCGTCCTCGAACTCGTTGACGACGACGCCCGTCCGGACCGTCGTCGTCGGGGCGGACCCGTAGACGTTGTACGACGGGCCGTACGAGAGGCTCCGGGTGGTGTAGTTCCGGCTCCCGTTCAGGAAGTCCCGCGTCTCGGCGCTTCGCGCGGAGACGTTCGCCAGCGTCACGTTGCGCTCGGGGCCGGTCGCCAACAGCCCGCCGGGCGCGGGCGGGTTGACGAACAGCACCCGCGAGGCGTAGCGGGTGCCCATGTCGATCGTGACGGGCTGGACGCCCGTGGTCGTCCCGGCGCGCAGGAGGGCGTTGCGAAGGTCGAGCACGTCGCCCTGGACCGCCTGGCTGTGGCTGAACTCGACGCGCTCGTTCTGTGCCGGGACGACCGTCACCTGGTAGACCGAGAGGAAGACGACGAGAAAGCCCAGCAACAGGACCGCACCGACCTGGAGGGCGGCGCCGCGACGGTCGTCCCGGAACGACATGTCCCGGCTCCGGGTGGGCCGTTCAAAAGGGTGCTGGCCCGCCCCGCCGCTAGGACTCCTCGACCTCCTCGGGCTCGGCGAGCGCGCTCTCTAAGCTGTCAAGCCCGTTGATCCACTCCGAGACGAGGCCGTACTCGAACTCCTCGGCCACCGCAACGTCGATCTCGTCGCCCGCGATCACGCGGGTGCCGGCCTGGACGACGTAGCCGAGCGCGGCGTCGACGTCCTCGTCGGCCTCGGCGTCGGCGGCCGCCCGGACGTACTCCATCGCGTCCGCCTCCTCGGCCGGCCCGGCGGCGACGTACTCCTCGGCGGCGTAGAAGACCGGCTCGAGG
The DNA here is from genome assembly GCA_964567195.1 of uncultured Haloferacaceae archaeon. Lineage (GTDB taxonomy): Archaea > Halobacteriota > Halobacteria > Halobacteriales > Haloferacaceae > CAZMLQ01. The sequence goes on from CAZMLQ010000164.1 coordinate 1,420, forward strand.
CTCATCTGGGCGCCCTCGACCAGCATCGCCGCGTCCTCGTCCTCGAACTCGACCGCCGCGAGCACGATCTCGCCCACCCGGTCGATCTCCTCGCGCGCGGTCTCGGCGTCGAGCCGGCCGTCCTCCAGCGCGCGCAGGATCTTCGCCACCGCGATCGCGGCGTCGTCCTGGAGGTTGAGCAACAGCCGCGCCGAGTCCTCGTCCTCGGGGTCGAGGTCGGTCTCGCGCACCCGGTCCAGCCAGTTCTCCCAGCGCTCCTCCGTGTAGAAGCTCTCGACGGTCTCGCCCTCGC
>CAZMLQ010000164.1:1811-4671 GCA_964567195.1 uncultured Haloferacaceae archaeon
TCTCGCCCTCGCCCCCGGTCTCGGTCTCGGCGTCGGGATCGGCCATGCCCGAACGTCCCGCGTGGCACCTCAAAGGCCTTTCCTATCGACACACCCCGGCTCAGTCCCGGTCCAGCGTCGCCTCGGTGTCGATCCCGTACACCTGCGCGGGCGTGGTGACGTGGGCCGTCTCGACCGCCGCCTCGTGGCCGGTCTCCAGCAGCCACCGCACCCGCCGGGGCACCGTCTTCGGCCCCATCACCGCGCCCGGGCGGTCGGGATCGTCGACGAAGTCGGTCTCCATCAGGAACGGCTCCCCCCGCTCGGCGTGGGCCGAGAGCCAGCCCTTCCGACACATCACGCTCGGGGTCGGCCCGGCCAGCGCCTCGCCGGCGTAGTGTTTGACCACCCGCTTGGGGGCGAGACCGCGCTCGCGCGCCCACGCCGCCACCGCGGTCAGGTCCTCGGTCGTCTCGGTGTGGAGCTGGACCGCACAGTCGTACCGCGCCCCGAGCGCGAGCGCGTGCCGGAGCGTCTCGTTCGCCGCCGCCCACACCGCGTCCGGCACCTCGTAGTGGGGTCGCCCCGACTTCAGCGCGAGCGCCCGACCGTCGGCGACGTACTCGGCGGCGACGTCGAGCCCCGCACGCATCAGCTCGCCCGCCGCCGCCGGATCGAGCCCGCGGTCGTCGACCAGCCGGGAGATCAGCCCCGGGTGGACGCCGAGCACCGGCCACGCCCGCCCCGGCAGGGCCTCGTCGGCGCGTGCGACCACCGCCAGCGTGCGCTCGAAGACCGCCCGGAACTCGGCGGCGGTCTCGACCTCGACCCCGAGATGCCAGGAGGGCTTGTTCACCACGAGCAGGTGGGTGCCCCCGAGTCGACGGAAGTCGGTCACGGCGTCGAGGCCCCGGCCCGCGTCCGGATCGAGGTGGAGGTGGTCGTCGAGCACCGGCGTCCCGAGGTCGTCCATACGCCCGTGCGGGTCGGCGGCCACTAATGAGCCTCGCTCGCGCCGTTCTCGCCGAGTGTCAGGCGCTCGGTCGCGGCGTTGCGCAGCGCGTCCGACCGGCCGTACGCGCCGGGCGCGAGCGCCACGGTGACCAGCCCGGCGGCGTTGGCCGCCTCGACGGCCGGCTTGAAGTCGGTGTCGCGGGAGGCGACCACGACCACGTCGGCGTCGCCGGTCACGGCGCTCCGGGTCAGATCGACCGCGAGCCGCACGTCCACGTCGCCGCTCGTGACCATCACCTCGAATCCGCGGGCCTCGGCCGCCCGCACCAGCCCCGACGGGGCCTCCTCGTCGAGGTAGACCCGCGTCAGGATCGGCCGGCCGTACGACGCGGCCGCCTCGCGCACGTCGTCGAGGTCGACGTCGAACTCCTCGCGCAGTACGTTCGGCCCGTCGACGAACGTCGCAACCCGGGGCTCGCGCGACGGACGCGAGCGCAGGCGGTCGAACGGCCACATGTACGGACCGACCCGGGGCGGCGAAATAGCTCCTGCGTTCGGCCCCCACAGAAAAGCCCCCGCAGAGCCGTGGCCACGGACTCGGGGGGGCGGGGGCCGACGTGTGATCGTATGAGTCGTGCGGAACTCCGGGGGGTGTTCCCGACGCGTGGCCGGCCCGGCTGGTCGGCCCTGACCGTCTCGCGGGCGGCGCTGGTCGCCCTGCTCGTGGGGGTCGGGCTGGCGCGGGCGGCCGGGGTCGAGATCCCGCTCCGGGCACAGCTGGTGGCGTACGTGGTGGGGATGGTGGCGATGAACCTGCCACACGGGGGGTACGAGCACTTCGACAACCTGCGCCGGCGGGCGCTCGCGTTCCAGGGGCGCTACGTCGCGCTCTACGTCGGGCTGATCGGGGCGTTCGTCGCCCTGCTGTTCGCCGCGCCGGTCGTCGGCCTGTCGCTCTGTCTCGCCGTCGCCGTGGCCAAGGGCGGCCACGGCGGCCTGCGGGTGCTCGACGCGACGACGGGGACGGCCCACCTCCGGGGTCGGGTCCAGCGGGGCCTGGCCGCGTTCGTCCGTGGCGGCGCGGTGATGATGGTGCCCATCGCCGCCTTCCCGGAGACGTTTCACGCGTTCAGCGCGCTGATGGTCAACATCTTCGAGATGGGCGGGCTGGCGGCCGTCGCGCCGTACTTCGACGTGACCCGGCCGCTGATCGGGGGGACGTGGCTGGTCGCCGCCGTCGCCCACGTCGGCCTGGGCCGTCTCCGCGCCGAGTCCGGCGCGGTCGGCTCGTGGCGGATCGACGCCGCCGAGACCCTGCTTCTGGGCGCGTACTTCGCCGTCGTGCCGGTGGTGCTGGCGGTCGGGCTCTACTTCCCGCTCTGGTACTCGGCCCGCCAGGTGGCCCGCGCGGCCGCGGTCGAGACCGAGCCGTTCGACGAGCCGGGCGACGGGCTGCTCGGCTTTCTCGACGCCGACGACCCGCGGGTGGTGGCGCTTGGCTCGTGGGGCGTGCTCGTCGGCGGGGCGCTCGTGACCGGCGGGCTGGCGGCGGCGCTGTTCGTCCTCGCGCCCAACCCGCTGGGCGGGGCCGGGCCGCTCGCCGGCGCGGTCGCGTTCTGGTCGGTGTTCGTCAGCGTGATCGCGCTCCCACACGTCGTGGTCGGGGCCTGGGCCGACCGCGAGCGCGGCATCTGGTACGTGCCGTAGGGCCGGGACACGAAACTCTTAGTTGCGGCCGGCCGTCGGGCGTGGTATGGCTCTCCGAGAACCGCCCCTTCGGGGCGTCCACGCCGAGCGCGGCGCCTCGTTCACCGAGTTCGGGGGGTGGGAGATGCCCGTCGAGTTCGACTCCATCAGCCGGGAGCACGCGGCCGTCCGGGAGGCCGTCGGGATCTTCGACGTCTCGCACATGGGCGAGATCGAGGTG
>CAZMLQ010000165.1:0-4631 GCA_964567195.1 uncultured Haloferacaceae archaeon
AGGCCCAGGAGGCCGCCGACCGCCACCACGAGGACTTCGTCCGCGTCCAGAAGCGCCTGCGCGAGCTGGACAAGAAGGAGGAGCGCGAGGAGAAAGACGAGCGCGAGCGCGAGAAGGAGAAGGCCAAGGAGGAGGCCGAGGAGATCTACCAGCAGTTCAAGGAGGGCGAGACCCTCGACACCGAGGATCTGATGAAGCTACAGAAGGCCGGCCTGCTGTAGCCGGACGGCCCGCCGATCCCGCGACCCGACGCCGCCGGGCGGGAGTCCCGACGCTTTTGTGCGCGCCCCCGAACCTCCAGGTATGAGCGACGACTCCACGGGGCCGGCGGTCGGGACGACCGCGTCGGCGCCCGGGACCGCGACGACGGTCGGACGCGCCGCGCTGGTCGTGCTCGGCGCGCTGATCGCCGGCGCGCTCGGCTGGCTGCTCTTTCTCGTGCTCCCCGGCACCGTCGCCGACCTGCTGGGGATCCTGCTGGCGGCCGGGACCGCGGTCGCGGGCCTGCGTGTCGGCGCCCGCCTCGCCGACGCCCGCTTTCCCGACTACAACGTGGCCGAGGTGGCGATCGACGGCCCGATCTCGCGCGACGGCGGTCAGCCCGGCCCGGTCCCGGGCAGCGGCGGCGTCCCGGCCGACGACGTGGTCGAGCAGGTCGAGGCGGCCGACGAGGACGAGGCGGTCGACGCCCTGCTCGTCCGGCTGAACACCCCCGGCGGCGAGATCGTGCCCAGCGACGACATCCGCCGGGCGGCCGCCGGCTTCGACGGGCCGACGGTCGCGTACGCGACCGACGTCTGTGCGAGCGGGGGCTACTGGATCGCCTCGGGCTGTGACGAGCTCTGGGCTCGCGAGGCCTCGCTCGTGGGGAGCATCGGCGTGATCGGCTCGCGACCCAACGCGGCCGAGCTCGCCGACCGGGTGGGCGTCTCCTACGAGCGCTTCGCCGCCGGCCGGTTCAAAGACGCCGGCAACCCGTTGAAGGAGCCGACCGAGGCCGACCGCGAGTACCTCCAGGGCATCATCGACGAGCTCTACGCCGACTTCGTCGACCGCGTGGCCGAGGGGCGCGACCTCGAGCCCGAGGCGGTCAGAGAGACCGAGGCCCGGGTCTTCCTGGGGCGGGAGGCGGCCGAGCGGGGGCTGGTCGACGAGATCGGCGCCCGCGAGGCGGTCGAGGACCGCCTCGCGGAGCGTCTGGGCGTGCCCGTCACGGTCTCGGAGTTCACCCCGGAGCGGGGGCTCGCCGCCCGGCTGCGCGGCGGGACCGAGCGGGCGGCCTACGCGCTGGGGGCCGGGATCGCCGGCGCGCTCGGCGACGACGCGGCCGAGATCGACCTCCGGCTGTAGCCGTCGTCGCCCGCCGGCGACGACCGCGGGAGTTTTCCTCCGGGGTCACGTTCGACCGCCCGTGACGACGCTCGTCCTCTGTGTGGACCGGGCGAACGACCTCCCGCGGACCGCGGGCGTCGCCCCGCCGGTCGTCGGCTGGGAGGCCGTCCGGTCGCTCGTCACCGAGGTCGGGCTCGCCGACCCCGAGGACTCGGGCGTCAACTGCATGCTGGAGGCGCTCCGGGTGACCCGCGCGCTCCGCGACGACCACGAGGAGGCCGTGGTGGCGGTCGTCTCGGGCGGTGGGGAGGCGGTCGTCGGCGCGGACCGCTCGGTCGCCGCCCAGGTGGACGAGCTGGTCGCGGCCCACGACCCCGACTCGGCGGTGGTGGTCGTCGACAGCGTCGAGGACGAGCGCCTCGTCCCCGTGATCGAGAGCCGGCTCCACGTCGACTCGGTCGACCGGGTCGTCGTTCGCCAGGCCCGCGACATCGAGTCGACCTACTACCTGCTCAAGCAGTTTCTCGGCGACGAGGAGCTCCGCTCGACGGTGCTGGTCCCGCTCGGGGTCGCACTCTTGCTCTTTCCCGCCCTGCTCTTTCGATTCTCGGCCCGGGCGGCGTTCGCGGGCATGGCCTCGCTGCTCGGGGCCGCCCTGCTGTACAAGGGGCTGGCGCTGGACGCGCTCGTGGCCGACCTGCCCGACCGGGCCCGGCGGGCGCTCTACTCGGGGCGGGTCTCGGTCGTCACCTACGTCGTCGCCGGGGGGCTGGCGGTCGTCGGCGCGTCGGTCGGGGTGTTGGCGACCTCCGCGACCGCCGCCGGCTCGGCGGTCGTTCCGGCCACCCGCTTTCTGTACACCAGCGTCCCCTGGCTCGCGCTCGCGGCGCTGACCGCCAGCGCCGGTCGCCTGCTCGACGAGCTGATCGGCGAGACGGGCGTGCCCTCGCCCTACCTCAACCTGCCCTTCGGCGTGGTCGCGCTCGGGCTCGTCGTCCGGGGCTTCTCGGGCTACTTCCTCGAGCGCGAGGGCGCCCTCCCGCACCTCTCGCTCTGGTGGCTCACCTTCGAGCCGACCCACCGGCTCGCGGCGTTCGTCCTCGCCGGCCTGGTGGTCAGTCTGGTCGGCGTCCGGGTGGCGGCGACGCTCGGCGACGAGTCGGTCGAGGAGGCCGTCGAGTAGCCCGGGCCCTACCGTCCGCTCGCGCGGCCGCGGTGCTCGCCGTGTTTCACGCCCAGGCCGAGACAGAGCAGGCCAAACGCCAGCATCGAGGGGACGACCATCATCAGGATGGTCCCCGTCCCCATCGGGATGGGGGCGACGATCAGCGCCCCCGCGCCGGCGGCGATCAGCAGGACGAACAGCACCGCCGTCCGGGTCAGATCGAACTCCATACCCCGGCTACGGCGGGCGGTCCGTTAGGCGTTGTGCTCGCGGGCGGTCAGTCGTCGCCGTCGTTCCACGGGCCGAACTCGGGATCGACCGTCCGCTCGCGTCGGTCGATCGCGTCGATGCGCTCGCGCTCGGCGCCGGTCAGCGTCAGCTCGTGCGAGGCCCAGTTGTCCCGGACGTGGGCCGCGCTCGTCGCCTTGGGGATCGGGACGATGTCGCGCTCGCGCAGCCACGCCAGCGAGACCTGGGCCTCGCTGACGCCGTGGCGCTGTGCGATCTCGGTCAGGACCGGGACGTCGAACACCCGGCCACGGGCCAGCGGCGAGTACGCCACCACCTCGATCCCCCGCTCGTGACAGCCCTCGACGAGCTCCCACCGGGGCAACAGGGGGTGGACCTCGATCTGGTTGGCGAACACCGGGGCGTCGAGGCGCTCGCGGGCCTCGTCGACCTGCTCGAGCAGGAAGTTGCTGACGCCGATCCGGTCGGCCAGCCCGCGCTCGCGGACCTCGTCCATCGCGGGCAGGGTCTCGGCGGGGTCGTAGCGGTCGGCCGGCCAGTGGACGTACAGCAGGTCGACGGCGTCGACGCCGAGACGGTCGAGGCTCTCGCGGGTCGAGGACAGCACGCCCTCGCGGTCGAGGCGGTCGATCCACACCTTCGTGGCGAGAAAGACCTCCTCACGGGGCAGGTCCGCACGGGCGATCCCGCGCCCGACGGACTCCTCGTTGTGGTAGCGCTGTGCGGTGTCGACGTGGCGGTAGCCAGTCTCCAGCGCCGTGGCGACCGCGTCGGCGCAGGCCTCGGGATCGGTGTTCTGCCAGGTGCCGAGCCCGAGCCCCGGGCGCTCGCGCTCGTGCTCGTCGGTGACGCTCGCGGATGGCATCGGTCCTCCCTGTGACCGTCGCCCGCAAATGCGTTGTGAACCCGGCCTAGTACTTGGGGTCGGCGCCGCTGACCTCGTAGAGCCGGTCCATGATCCCGTCGCGGCGCTCGCGCCAGTCGGCGAGCCCGTCGGGGTGGTCGGGATAGTCGCCGTACCAGGACTTCAGCTCCGACGCGATCCGGCTCACCTTGTAGAGCTCGTAGAGCGTGCGCCAGTGGCCGAACGACCGGACCAGGGTCTCGAGCTTCAGCCCGAGCCCCATCGAGGTGTTCCCCGAGGAGAGCGCGTCGACGAGCTGCTGGCCCGGCAGGGCGGTGACGACGTCGACGAGCTCGTCGACCTCGTGGGCGGTGCCCCAGACGTTGTAGCAGTCGACGGCGGCGAACTCGGCGCCGAAGTCGGTCAGCACGTCGCGGTTGTAGCCCCAGAGGGCGGCCTCGCTCACGTCGCCCGCCGAGATCGCGTCGACGGCGCGCCGGACCGCCCGGACCGCGGACTTGGCCGCGCCGGGGATGCCGCCGCCGGTGGTCGGGTTGACGTGGCCGGCGGCGTCGCCCACGGCGACGAAGCCGGGTGCGACCGCCGAGTCGTAGGGCCGACGGGTCGGCAGCGAGGCGCCGAGCTTGTCCCGGACCTCGGCGCCCGCGAACTCCGGGCGCGCGCGCAGGTCGCGCTTGAGATCCTCGACCAGGCGCATCGGCGGCTCGCTCATCTGGAAGCCCAGCCCGGCGTTGATCGTCGTCGCGGTCCGGGGGAAGTACCAGAGGTAGCCCAGCTCGGCCGTCGGTTTGAAGACGAGCGCGTCGTCCCACTCGACCGGCTCGCGGGTCTCGACCACCTCCCGGTAGGCCGAGCAGAACTGCGAGTAGGTGACGTTGGTGTCGAAGCTGGTGCCGGCGAGATCGGCCTTGTCCTGGAGGATCGAGAGCGCGCCCGCGGCGTCGACGGTCACCGCGGCCCCGTAGGTGACGGCCTCGCCGTCCCGGACCGCACGCACCCCGGTCACCCGGCCGTCGTCGG
>CAZMLQ010000166.1:0-4621 GCA_964567195.1 uncultured Haloferacaceae archaeon
GGCACGTACTCCCACCGCGCCGCGCGGGCGGTCGCCGACGACGTCCACTTTCGGGAGTCCGTCACCGCGATCGTCGAGGCGGTCGGGGAGGAGATCTTCGAGCGCGGGGTCGTGCCGATCGAGAACAGCATCGAGGGCTCGGTCACCGAGAGCCTCGACGCCATCGCCGACCACGAGGTGTCGGTCGTGCTCGAGGTGGTGACGCCGATCCGTCACGCCCTGCTGGCGCGCGAGCCCGGGTTCGAGACCGTCGCGAGCCACTCCCAGGCGCTCGCGCAGTGTCGCACCTACCTCGAGGCCAACCACCCGGACGTGGCGCTGGAGGCGGTCGCCAGCACCGCCAGAGGGGTCGAACGGGCGCGGGCCGACCCCACCGTGGCGGCCATCGGTCACCCCGACAACGCCGACGACGCGCTCGAGGTGCTCGCCGAGGACGTCCAGGACCGCTCCTCGAACGCGACCCGGTTCCTCGTGGTCGCGCCCGTGAGCGAGCGCTCGGACGCGGGGGGCAAGACCTCGCTGGTCGTCTACCCCAACGCCAACTACCCCGGGCTCTTGCTCGAACTGCTCGAGGCGTTCGCCGACCGGGAGATCAACCTCTCGCGCGTCGAGTCCCGACCGAGCGGCGAGCGCCTGGGCGACTATCTCTTTCACATCGACTTCGAGGCCGGCCTCTACGAGGAGCGCACCCAGGCCGCCGTCGCCGAGGTCGAGACCATCGCGGCCGACGGCTGGGTCCGCCGGCTCGGCTCCTACGACACCCGACACGTCATCTACTGACGCGACGGCCGCGAGCCGGGCTCGCACGCCTCCTGCCGGCTTTATCTCCACGCGCAGCGTGGAGAGGGTATGGACCGAGACCCCCGGTACGATCCGTTCGACGAGTTCGAGAGCCTCGTCGACCGCGTGGGCCGCGTCTGGAACGCCCCCGGTCGGGCCGGCCACGGCGGCCACCCGCCCGTCGACGTGGTCCGTGACGGCGACGACATCGTCGTGACGGTCGATCTACCGGGCTACGACCGCGAGGGGATCGACGTGAGCGTCGCGGGACGCAGCCTGACCGTCCGGGCCGACCACGAGCACGCGAGCGTCGCCGGCGACGGCGAGACGTTCCTCCGGCGCGAGCGCCGCCACGAGTCCGTCGCCCGGACGATCGGCCTCCCGGTCGACGTCGACCCCGACGGCGCGAGCGCCGACCACCGCAACGGCGTGTTGACCGTCCGCCTGTCCGTCGCCGGCGACGACGGCCACCGGATCGACGTCGAGTAGAGCCACGCCGTCTCGTCCGGACCGCCACCGGTCCCGACCCCGACCCCGAGCCCACCGCGCGGGGGCGTCCTCACGGCACAGCCTTACGTCGCGCGCGACCGACCGGCGGGTATGGCAGACGCCGACGAGACGGACGAGGAGCCGGGAGGCCTCCGGCGGGCCTACCGGACGGTGACGCCGGGCTATCTCCCGCGGCCCGACGCGGAGATGGACGCGATCGGGTGGGGGCTGTTGCTCGGGATCGTCCTGTTGCTCGTCCCGCTGTTGCCCTTTCTCGTCGTCGTCTGGCTGCTGTCGCGCCTGATCGAACTCGTCGGGGCGCGGGGAGGCGAGGACTGAGCCGGCGCCGCCGCGGGCGGGGGCGTCGGCCGTCGCGGCTCAGTCGTCCAGCCCCAGCAGGTCGAACGGGCTGCCCTCGCCCGCCTCGGTCGCGTGCTCGTAGACGACGTGGGCAGCCGCGACGTCCTGGATCGCCAGCCCGGTGGAGTCAAACACCGTCACGCCGGTCTCGGCGCTCCGGCCGGCGGCGCGGCCGGTCACCACCGCGCCCAGCTCGGCGTGGACGTCGTCGTCGTCGAGCACGCCCGCGGCGTAGGGGACGTTGATCTCGCCCGAGTGGGTACACTGGGCGTGGTCGTCGATCACGAGCGTCGCGGCGAGCAACAGGTCGTCGCCGAGCTCGTGTTTGCCGGCCGCGTCGGCGCCCATCGCGTTGACGTGGGTCCGCTCGCCGACCATCTCGGCGGTCACCAGCGGCTCCTCGACCGGCGTGGTCGTCGAGACCACGTCGCAGGCGGCGGCCTCTGCGATCGACCCCCCGCGGACGTCGAAGCGGTCCCCGACCCGCTCGACGACGCGCGCGATCTTCTCGTCGTTCCGGTCGGCGACGACCACGCGCTCGATACCGCGGACGGTGGCGACGGCCGCGAGCTGGGTGAACGACTGCGCGCCCGCGCCGACCAGCCCCATCGAGGTCGCGTCGGGGACCGCGAGGTGGTCGGTGGCGACGGCCGCGGCCGCGCCCGTCCGACGGGTGGTGAGGGTGGTGCCGTCGAGCACCGCGAGCGGGAACGCCGTCTCGGGGTCGGAGTAGATCATCGTCCCCATGACGGTCGGGAGCCCGTGGCGAGCGGGGTTCTGTGGGTGGGAGTTGACCCACTTCAGCCCCGCCGCGTCCCAGTCCCCGGCGTCGATGTAGGCGGGCATCGCCCGGAAGTCCCCGTCGTACCGGGGCAGGTCGACGTAGGACTTCGGCGGCATCGTCACGTCGCCGCGGTCGTAGGCCGCGAAGGCGTCCTCGACCGCGGCCACCAGCTCGGTCATCGGCGAGTGCGCCTCGACCGCGTCCGCGTCGAGAAGCGTCGTCGGCATACCCGGCCGTCCGTCGTCGGCCCACAAAACCCCCCCGACGGTGACGCCGGAGCCGCGACGACGACCGATCCCGGTTCGGCCGGATTAGATCGGGCTAAAACGGTCGAAATCCGGCGCCACGGCCGCCGGGGTCGAAGTGGGGCCGGCGCCTCGTCCCGAGCGCAGCATGAGCCCGAAACGACTCGCCGCGCTGGCGCTCGTCGTCCTGCTCGTCGCGGGCGGCGTCGCCACGGCAGCCCCGGCCGGCCCCGCGCCCTCGCACGCGGGGTCCGGCGGGGAGGACGCACCGGACGAGCAAGACGAGGACGACTCGGAGGAGGAGGGGAACGCGGACCGGCGCGGTCCGCCCGCGGACGCCGGCCCGCCCGCGGACGTTCCCGGGAACGGGGCCGAGCGGGTCGACCGGGTCCACGACCTGATCCGGCGGTTCCTCGGCGGTCTCGACGGGGCGCTCGGTCCCGCGCTGTCGAGGTAGACGGCCCGGCGTCGACGGTCGAGCCGGCGTCTTCTCGCGGCGATACGGTCGAACGAGGAGCGTGGTGTGGTGTGGCCTACGCGGCGATCACATCGCGCCGCCCATGCCGCCCATCCCACCCATACCGCCGGGGGCACCGCCGGGCGCGCCGCCCTCGTCGTCGCCCGAGAGGTCGCCGGCGGTGATGATGTCGTCGATCTTCAACACGAGGTTCGCGGCCTCGGCGGCCGAGGAGACGGCCTGCTGTTTGGCGTGGGCCGGCTCGACGACGCCGGCGTCGAAGGTGTCGACCACGTCGCCGGTGAAGACGTTCAGGCCGGCGCGGACGTCGCCGTCGTCGTGGGCGGCCCGGAGGTCGACCAGCGTGTCGATCGAGTCCAGGCCGGCGTTCTCGGCCAGCACGCGGGGAACCAGTTCGAGCGCGTCGGCGAAGGCCTCGACGGCGAGCTGCTCGCGGCCGGTGACGCCGTCGGCGAAGTCGCGCAGCCGGGCGGCCACCTCGACCTCGACGGCACCGCCACCGGCGAGCACGCGGCCGTCGGCGGCGGTCGTCGAGACGACGTCGAGCGCGTCCTCGATGCCGCGCTCGAGCTCGTCGACGACGTGGTCGGTCGAGCCACGCAGCAGGAGGGTGACGCCGTGGGCGTTCTCGTCACCCTCGACGTAGAAGAGGCCGTCGCGCTCGTCGCGGGTGATCGTCGCGCGCCCGAGATCCTCGGCGGTCGCGCTCTCGAGGTCGGAGACGACGGCGGCGCCGATCACGTCGCGCAGGAACTGCACGTCGGACTTTTTGATGCGCCGGACCGCGAGCACGCCCTCCTTCGCGAGGTAGTGCTGGGCGAGGTCGTCGATCCCCTTCTGGCAGAAGACCACGTCGGCACCGATGTCGACGATGTGCTGGACCTTGGCCTTGAGCTGCTCGTCCTCGCGGTCGAGGAACCCCTGGAGCTGGCTGGGATCGTCGATCGAGATCTGGGTGTCGGCGTCCGCGTCCTCGACCTCGATCGGATCGTTCAACAGGAGGACGTTCGCGTCCTCGAACTCGAGGGGCATGTCGTCGTGGACGGGGTCCTTGTCGACCACGGCACCCCGGAGCAGCTCCGAGTCACCCGCCGACCGGCCGGTCTGGGTCTCGACGTTGACGTAGTCGAGATCGACCACGGTCGAGCCGTCGTCGGCCTCGACGGTGACCTGCCGGACCGCGTCGACGATCAGCTCGGCCAGCAGCTCCTTGTTCGTCTCGGCGCCCTTGCCCGTCATCGAGGTCTCGGCGACCTTCCGCAACAGCGCCTCGTCGTCGGGATCGACGTGCTCGGCGACGTCGTCGATCTCGTCGCGGGCCTGCTCGGCGGCGAGGCTGAACCCGCGGATCACCGCCGTCGGGTGGATGTCCTGTTCGAGGAGGTCCTGGGCGTTCTTCAGGAGTTCGCCCGCGATCGCGACGGCGGTGGTCGTGCCGTCGCCGGCCTCGTCCTCCTGGGTCTCGGCGACCTCGACGATCATCTC
>CAZMLQ010000167.1:0-4566 GCA_964567195.1 uncultured Haloferacaceae archaeon
TCGATCACCTACAAGATCTACGAGGAGATCGCCGAGGAGCAGCTGATGGAGATGCACCCGATGATGCGCCAGATGTTCGGTAACTGACGGCGTCGCGTCGTTCTCCGCCTCTACCGGCCGTCCCGTCCCTCCGGCGTGTCCGAGTTCGCGGCCGGCGTGGACCCGTCCGACGCCGTGGTACAGTCGACCGACACGGTCCGGTCGTACAGCGCGACGGCCGCCTCGCGCTCGACCGAGACGGCCCGGACGTCGATCCGGAGCGTCACCGTCCCGTTCGTCGCACACGACAGGCCGGCGGTGACGACGCCGGCGTCGTCGCTCCGGACGCGTCGGGGGGCGTCGAGCGCCCGGACGGCGAGGCCGTCCGAGGCGACGACGGTCACGTTCTCGATCCGGAGCGCGACGCCGAGGTCGTTCTCGACGACCGCGAGACGCACCCGGGCCGTGTCGACGACCGCGGGTCGTGTGGGTTCGACGGCCGCGTCGCCGGCGTCCACGACGGTCGCCCCGCCCCGTCGCTCCACGGCGGTCCGCGTGAAGCCGCCGGTGTCGACGGCGGCGAGGACGAGCGCCGCCGCCAGCAGTCCCGCCAGCACGATCCGTCGGTCGGGGCCCCACACGGCTCAGCCCTCGAGCGTGCGGGGCTCGCCGTGACCGACGCGCATCCCGTACCAGCTCCGGTAGAGGTAGACGAGCGACGAGACGAACAGGGTGACGCTGGCCGCCACCGCCCAGCCGATGTCCGAGAAGAGATCGCCCGCCGGGATCCCGAGCCAGACCGCGAGGACGGTGGCGGTCGTCAGCCCGGACATCGAGGTGAAGTAGGCCGCCCACGACGTCTCGTTCTCGGGGACGGCCTCGACGTAGACGGTCAGCTCCCGGCCGGCCTCGGTGAGGCGGACCCGGCCCGTCCCCCGGTCGAACGAGACGATGCCCGCGTCGTCCATCTTCGGCAGGTGGAACTGCCGGAGCGTCGTGTGGACGCTCTTGCGGTCGTCGTAGCTCACCTGCCCCGGCGAGACGCCCGTCTCGACCGCGGTGATCCGTGTCGAGAGCCGCGAGAGATCGACCGGCCCGTCCGCCCCGCGTCGCTTCAGGTGGGCGAAGACGAGCCGTCGTCGCTCGTTGCTGAACACGTCGAAGACCTCGTCCTTCGAAAGCGGTGTCTGCCCCCGGATCACGCCACCGTCCCCTCCCGTACGCATCGATGACGCCTACTCGGAGCCAAGTTATTACTATTGTTTCATTATCGGGGCGAAGGCGGGCCGCTGTCGGGGGCCCGGGTCGTTGAATCGGGGATTAAGCCGACCGAATCGCCGGTTATCTCCGGCCGGCCGGGACCGGAGTCGGCCGGCTTCCGGCGCGACCGCGGGGTGGCTGTGTCGGCCACAGCGGGCTCGCTGTCGGCGACAGCCGGGCGATTCGGGTGCCACAGGCGTCTCAGTAACAATACGACCCCCGCCCCTGTTCCCGTCTGCCCGCAGACGACGGGCGAGAACAACAATGGATCGGAGAAAGTTTCTGATCGGCATGGGATCGCTCGCCGCCGGCGGCGCGGCCGCGTCGGGCACCGGCGCGTTCAGCGCCGCCCGGCTGAGCCGTGGCGCCAGCGTCGGCATCACCAACGACAGCAACGCGTACATCCAGCTCAAGACCGGCGGGGCCGAGGGCGCGGAGAAGCGCGTCAAGACCAACGGCGGCGAGTTCCAGATCGACTTCGGCGCGAGCGGCAGCGGCAACGGCGTGAACGACGACTCGCGCTACCAGATCGGCGCGATGGACGACGACGCCGCCGGCGACCAGCTCGACGAGGGAACCGACGCCGACACCGAGTTCAAGAGCCTCTACGACGAGGACACCAAGCCCGCGGCCGCGTCCCCCGGAACGCCGTACGCGCCGGACTCGGACTCCGGCACCGACCAGTCGGCGTTCGTGGTGCGCAACCGGAGCGGACAGCTGCTCAACGTCCAGATCGGCTACCGGCTCCCGGACACCGACGAGAGGTCGAACGAGGACGGCGACGGCGCGATCCTCTTCCTCCAGGGCCACGCCAGCGCGATCGAGGCGGGGAACAACAACGACAACACCGAGACCGACAGCGCGGTGGCGACCGGCGCGTTCGACTTCGCGGCCAACAGCGGCCAGCCCGGCGAGCTCGACGTGTTGAGCTACCAGGAGGGGAACGTCAGCGGCAACGAGGCGCTGCCCGCCGGCGAGGAGATCTACGTCTCCCTCCAGGTCGACACGACGCGTGGGGAGACCCCGGCCGGTGACCTGGACGGCTCGCTGGTCGTGAGCGCCGAGAAGGCCGCGCTCCCGACGAGCGGCGGGTAGGCGGACGCGATGCGACGGCGCACCGTCCTGCTGGGCGCGGGGGTGGCCTGTCTGGGGAGCGGGCTCGCCGGCGGCGTGGGCGCGTTCACCGCGGCGGGGCTGTCCCGGTCGGCGACCGTCGGCGTCGCGACCGACGACGACGCGCTCGTGGCGCTGGTGCCCAACGAGGACCTCGCCTCGGTCGAGCTGGTCGACGGCGAGCTCGCGTTCGCGCCGGCGGTCAACCGCGACGCGGTCTACCAGTTCGGTGCGTTCGTCGAGGGCGGCGACGCGCCGTCGCCCGCCGGCTTCAGCCCGGTGACCGCGCCGGCGCCGAGCGATCCCGGCGGGAGCGCGGGGCTCCGGTCGGCGTTCGCGGTGGGCAACAACACCGGCGCGGCGCTCCGGCTCACCTGCGCGCTGGCGTTCGGCGCCGACGGCTCGGAGACGGCCCTCGACGTGGCGTTTC
The DNA here is from genome assembly GCA_964567195.1 of uncultured Haloferacaceae archaeon. GTDB lineage: Archaea > Halobacteriota > Halobacteria > Halobacteriales > Haloferacaceae > CAZMLQ01. The sequence goes on from CAZMLQ010000167.1 coordinate 2,783, forward strand.
AGTTCCACCGCGACGGCGACCAGGTCGGCGACCTCCTGACCCTCGACGGTGGCGGCGGCTCGGTGACGCTCGTCCTCCCGGCGGGGGCGAACGTCGGCGCGTCGTTTCTGGTCGACAGCTACGGGGTCGCGTCGACGGATCCGGACGACCTGTCGGTCCGCCTGACCGTGCGTGGCCGGCCGACGGACTGATCGACCGTGGCCCGCGCGCGCGAGGCGGCCGCGTGGCTCGTCGGCCGCGGCGGCGAACTGGCGCTGGTCGCCGTCGCGCTCGCGCTCGTGGTCTCACAGATCGCCGGCGGGCCGGTGGTGCTCGGCTTCGTCGAGACGGGGAGCATGCGGCCGGTCCTCGAGCCCGGCGACGGCTTCGTCGCGGTGCCCGCGCCGGTCGCGGGCGAGATCGAGCGCGGCGACGTGGTGGTCTACCGGGCCGAGGTGATCCAGGGGGGCGGTCTCACCACCCACCGCGTGGTCGGCCGGACGGACGGCGGCTACGTCACCCGAGGCGACGCCAACGCGCTCACCGACCAACAGACCGGCGAGCCCCCGGTCGCGCGCGCCCGGATCGTCTCCGAGGTGGTGCGCGTCGGTGGGGGCGTGCTCGTCCTCCCGCGGCTGGGCGCCGCCGCCGCCGGTCTGCGCGGGGCCGTCGAGACCGTCCGGCTGCGGCTCGCGCTCCTGCTCGGCACCGGCTCGCTCCCGGGGGCGAACGCCGGGCTCTCGGCCGCCGGCGTCGCGTTCGCGCTCTACCTGCTCGATCTCGCCCACGCGCGGTGGCGTGGCGAGTCACGCGACCGCGAACGCTCTCGCGACCGGAGCCGCGAGACGGGGGTCGACGGACGGACGGTGCTCGCGCTGTCGACGGTCCTCCTCCTCGTGGGGCTGACCCTCCCGACGGTCGTCTCCTCCGGGACCGAGGAGATCGAGATGGTGAGCGCGAACTTCGCGTCGGAACAGCCGACGGTCGTCGAGGCCGGCGGCTCGGACAGCCACACCCGGCGGCTCGAGAACGGCGGGCTGGTGCCGGTCCGGGTGTCTCTCACCGCCGAGACCGACCACGTCGCGGTCCAGCCCCGCTCCGTCGCGCTCGGTCCGCGCGAGGACGCGAACGTCACCGTGACGCTCACGGCCCCGCCCGAGACCGGCGCCGAGACGCAGTACGTCTCCCACCACCGCTATCTCGCACTGCTCCCGGCGTCGACGCTCGCCCGACTCCACGCCGTCCACCCCTGGCTCCCGGTCGTCGCGATCGACGCCCTCATCGGCGTTCCGTTCTACCTCGTCGGCCGGATCGCGCTCGGCCGCGGTCGGGTGCGAGGGCACGCTCGCGCCCGGCGTCGGTAGCCCGGAGACGCGGACCGACGGCGCCGCCCGTATCGTTCGAGCCACGCGTTCTCGGCGGTCGTCGACCGTTCAAACCCCACATTACACGTCGAGGTCCGGCCACCGCCGTCGCCGATCGCGGCGGCGTCCGCCCACAGTCACCAACGGACGGCGTGGTGTCTCAGGCGTTTCAAATGAGTTACGGACGATTCCACGAATCAGAAAGCATTTACCGAACCCCCAAGTACCCGACATCACCCCCTACCCGGACGGCCACGCCAGCGGCGGTGTGGTCCGTCGAATCCCCGGCACGAAAGTCCTCGCCGGACGGGACTGCCACGACAACACAACGACAAAACATGACAGACCAAATCGGTCAGAAGGCCCGCGCGGTCGTTCTCGCGGCGCTGATGGTCCTCTCCGTCTTCGCGGGGACCGTCGCGTTCACGGGATCGGCTGCTG